>JARRMU010000078.1:24334-28487 GCA_037385645.1 Gemmatimonadales bacterium | reverse complement strand
GCGGTTCACGGGCCAGCCGGGTGACAACGCTTTCCAGGGGCTCTTTCTGACCGACTTCGAGTTCTTCAGCTGGGGCGGGCTGGACACCGATCTCTCGAGCCGACTCATCGTGACCCCGGTGATCAACCAGGGGGGACGCTGGCGGATCAGCTTCGTCACGAGCTTCAAGCGAGAGATCGTGCAAGACTTCTACTTCAATGTGGGCATCAACGAGCAGTTCGACAGCAAGCCGCCGACGGACGGCACCGAGACGAACGATCTCAGCCTGACCACCTCGTTCGGCTGGTCGTTCTAGCTCCTGGCGGAAGTCCTACGCCAGGCGTACCCGTGGAACGCTAGACGCGAGATGTCGGAAGGCCGAAGCGAGCAGCCGCTGCGAGCTGCCGCCCATCGGCCGAGACGAAGAGCTGCGCCTCCCATTCGAGGGCCGAGCCGACATGGAGCGCATCGACGGTCGAGAGCTCGTGCGACTCTTCGAGCAGCTCGGTGGCCCGCTTCACCACCTCGGGCGACACAGGCACTATAAAAGCGTCCGCCACGTCCTCCATCAGCGCTTCCTTGGCCTGCTGGTAGGTCTCGAGAGAGAGGACGCCTTCCCGCCGCCTGCGGCAGAGCGCGGAGAGGATCTCGGGGATGCTCAGAACCGAGGTCCCCAGCGATGCCGAGTCCTTCAGAATCTCCTCGACGCGACCGGTGTTGCGTTCTCTGATGTAGCGTCCGGCCAGGGCGGAGGCATCCAGGTAGGTTCGCACCGTCCTAGCGGCTTCGCTCCCTCAGGATCGCCGCGCTCACGGCCGCTCCGGTGATCCGAAGCCGCGGGCCCGTGCGCTTCCAGGCGGGCTCGGCGGATTTCGCGGGGGGCGCCAGCTCGGCGACTACTCTACCGTGCCGGGTGACGAGAACTCGCTCGCCATTCTCTACTGCACTGAGGAGGGAGAAGACATTCTGCCGGAACTCCGTGGAACTGACGGCTCTCATCGGAACGGCTCTCTGTCTGCGGTTTGGGCGTTACGGGACAAGTGTACACTTATGTACGCTCATGTACACTTTCGCAAGTGGGTCTGCCGCGATGGCATACCAGGTGCGCCGGAACGCTGACTCGCTCCACACCGAGATCATGCGGTCGGGTATAGACAGCCGATCCTCCCTGCTTCATCCTGATCCCGCATGCGAGGGCCCGCCGGGCAGCGACAGCCCGCCGAATCTGGACCAGAAGACAGGAAGGGACGAATGAGCGGATCGCTGGACACCGCCATGAACATCCTCGGCTACAACACGTGGCTGTTCCAGAGCGCGGTGAAGGACGTGAGCGAGGACCGGTTCGCCTACCGGATCAACGACCGGACCAACGCGTTCGACCGTCTGGCCGGGCATGTGACGGTCTGCCGGCATGCCGTCGCCAGCATGCTGCAGCTCGAGGTGCCGGAGTTGCCGTGGGGCACGTTCGGAGAGTTCGGCTTCGGCATGCAGTTCGAGCCGCAGCGGGTGTGCCCGCCTCTGCCTGAGGTCGCGGCCATGTTCGACGTGGTCACCGCCGTGCTCATGGCCGAGCTGACGAGCGTTCCGGAGGATGTCCTGGCCGAGCCGTCGCCATTCGAGATCCCGGGCGACGGCCAGACGATGCGGGACCTGCTAGCCTTTATGGCGATGCACGAGACGTATCACATCGGGCAGATGGGCATCCTCAAGAAGAGCATGGGCGGACCGGGCGTCATGGAGGGCTGACTCACCTCCGCCGTCCGGCCCTCATCGAGCGGCCTGCGCCCGAGCGCTGACGCGACGCGTTGTAGTTGTTCGTCCGCGTCGTCCCGCGCTGCCGGCTGCTGTTGCTGCGTTCCAGCTGCGATCCGGTAGACAGCTGCTGCGTCCGAGGCTGTTGCTGGGCGCGGTCGCGCTGCTGCTGAGAGGGCTGCCGATCGCGAGTGGCGTCGCGCGACCGCTCCTGCCGCGCCTCGTTGCTCACCGCGTCGTTGCGGTTCCAGCCGTCCTGCCCGTGGCGATCCCAGTTTCCGTCGTTGTCGCGTCGGTAGACGTTCCCGTTGCGGTCCGCGAAGACATTGTTGTCCCGGCCCGAGGCGGTTCGCGGTTGTCCATCCCTCGCTGGCTGTGCGCGTGGGGCGTTGCGGGCGACGTTGTCTCTGCGGTTGTAGATGTTGTTGTAGTGCGCCGGTCGGTTTCCCGCCCGGTATCCGGCCCGGAAGCCGGCGCGGGCCCCGCGGTTCCAGCCGCGGTAGTAGCCTGCCCGGTAGCCACGGTAGCGCGCCGGGCCCCACCAGCCGCCGCGCCACCAGCCGCCGAAGCCGATCCCGAACCGGAAGGGTCCCCATCCGTAGCTGAACCCGAAGCTCCAGCCCGTCCAGGGGTTCCAGCGCACACCGAAGCCCCAGGTGGCGACCCGGGGGTAGTAGTAGCGGCCGTACCAGCCGGGGTAGTACCAGCCGGTCCCGTATACGACCGTGCCGCCGTACACGTAGCTGTTCGTGTAGCCGGGGTAGTAGCCGACGTATACGACCTCGGGCGTCGAATCGTAGACGTAGACGTAGGTCGTGTTGTAGGCGGAGCTGCTCGGCGGGATGCTGTAGATCGCGGCCGGGATCTCATCGGCTACGACCCACGGTCCCGTCGGACTGTTCGCCACGAACCACACCGCCTCGTCCATGGCGTAGTACTTGTCCTCGACCTTGATGACCTGGTTCGGCGTGTTCACCGCCAGCTCGAGTCCGTCGGTCTCCGCGATCGGCTCGAACTTCGGATCCCCATCGTACTCCACCTCGAGCTGCGCCTCGCTCCGGCTGATGACGGAGGTCTGGGGGATCTGATTGTCCATCACGGCGTCGTCCGCCTGCTCAGTCCCGGGCACGGACGCAAGCAGGTATCCCTTGTCGGACTCGAACGGGATATGGGCGAACCCCTCGGGAAGCTGGTCTCCCGGCGCGAACACCCACGGTCCGTCGAGCGACTCGGCGCTGAACCAGCGGCCCGACAAGAGTACGTAGATCCGGGCCGTCCCCAAGTCCATCAAGATCTCGCTCTCCGAGTTGTCGACGAAGAGAAGGTCGGTGTCGCTGATCGGCGTGTACTCGGGCTTGCCCTCGATGTAAACGAGCTCGGTCGGCTCGGTGGCGACGACCAGGCCCGGCGGAGGTCCCGCCTCCTCCTCCTCCTCCACCTGCTCGCCGGCCTCTGCCGCCGCGGCGGCGACCTGGGCGTCGACGGAATCCTGGATGGCCTTCGCCTCCGCCTCCTCTTCGACCGGGGCGAGTGAAGCCACTTGGCTCGGCACGGGGGAGGTGAGTTCCCACGGACCCGTCCAGTCCGGCGCCCCGTACCACCGCTTCTCGCCGGCGTAGAGGTAGTACCGCCGGGCATTACGGTCGAAGACGATGTTGAATGGCGTGTTGATGATCCGCATCAGGCCGTCGGATCCGTCGATGTCCTGCATTCTAGGCTCACCGTCGATCGTGACGAGAATAGCGGGCTCGTAGCTGATGATGATCGTCGGCGGATCGTTGTTCAGATCCTCGGCCGCTAGCCTCTGTGTCTCGGCCAGCTCCAGGCTGGTCAGCAGCCGATCCATCGAGATCTCGAGCTTCCACTTCGGGATCTCGGTCTCGAGGATCTCCGAGAGCTTCGCCTTGTTCCCCTCCGAAGCGTTCGGGAAGCCGACCCGGAGGACCTTGACCTCCAGGATGTCGGCCGTGCGGCTGTCGCGGTCGGTAGCGAGCCGGGAGCCGAACCAGACGGTGCCGAAGACTGCTTGCTCGCTGCCCGCGGGCGTCACGGCCACGGCGGCCCGGGCGCTGACCCGGTCGCCGGACATCGAGTCGGGCTGCGGCTGGTAGACGACGATCTCACCTTCGGGCACGGTGATCTCGCGCGGCCAACCTTGGTCTTCTTCCTGGGTGAGGGCGAAGACGGCGCCGGCGGCCGCTCCGCCGAGCACGAGCGCGACAGCGACGGCGACGAGGAGGCGGGTGTCAGGTCTGCGTAGGGCTATGGCTGGTAAACTCATGCTGGTTCCTATGTCATCGTGCTCTCGCGGGTGCGCGGCGGGAGTCCCGTCGGGTGTCCGATAGCGAACCTACGAGAGGCGGCTCGGGGCAGAAAGCTCGGACACCGGTTGAGCACAGGGTCCCTTCAGGCGTGCCGGCGG
>JARRMU010000078.1:0-24304 GCA_037385645.1 Gemmatimonadales bacterium | reverse complement strand
CTCCGTCAGGCCGGGGTCTTCCGGGTCGGCGAGGTGGTGCGGGACCGCGTGATGGACTCGAACCCGCTGGAGCGCGAGCGAGGCATCACGATCCTGTCCAAGAACACCGCCGTTCGCTGGGGTGACGCCAAGATCAACATCGTGGACACGCCGGGGCACCGGGATTTCGGTGGCGAGGTCGAGCGGATCCTGCGCATGGTGGACGGCGTTCTCATCCTGGTGGACGCCGCCGAGGGACCGATGCCGCAGACCCGGTTCGTGACGCGAAAGGCCCTCGAGCTGGGCCTCGTTCCGGTGGTCGTGATCAACAAGGTGGATCGGCCCGACGCTCGCCCGACCGAGGTCCACGATGAGGTCCTCGATCTGTTTATCGAGCTCGAGGCCACCGACGACCAGCTCGACGCGGCGTTCCTGTACGCCAGCGGTCGGGAAGGGTGGGCGAGCCCGGATTCGGAGACGATGGCTGGAGACCTCGCGCCGCTCTTCGAGACGATTCTGACCTCCGTGCCGGCGCCGACGGCCGACCCCGAAGGCCCGTTCCAGATGCTGGCCTCGACGCTCGACTACTCCAGCTACGTGGGTCGCATCGCGATCGGCCGTGTCGAGCGTGGCCGGGTCCGGGAAGGGCAGGCGGTGGCTCTCCTTCCGCTTGGCGAGCCGGGTCCGGTGAAGGGTGGCCAGGGTGATGAGGGGATAGAGGGCCGCGTCACGAAGCTTTATGGCTTCGACGGTCTTTCCCGGGTCGAGATCGAGGAGGCGAGCGCCGGGGACATCATCGCCCTGGCGGGACTCGAGGGAGTCGAGATCGGACAGACCCTGACGGATCCGGGGCACCGGGAACGGCTAGGCGGCATAGCCGTCGAGGAACCTACCCTGTCGGTGGACTTCCGGGTCAACGACGGTCCGTTCGCCGGACGGGCCGGCAAGTACGTGACCACGCGGCAGCTGAGGGAGCGGCTGTACCGGGAGATCCAGAGCAACGTGGCGCTCCGCGTCGACGATACGGAGCAGCCCGACACGTTTGCCGTCTCCGGCCGGGGCGAGCTGCATCTGACGATCCTCATGGAGACGATGCGGCGCGAGGGCTACGAGTTCACGGTCTCGCGGCCGCGCGTGATCCTCAAGGAGGGGTCGGACGGGGAGATGCTCGAGCCTTACGAGAAGGCGATCATCGAAGTGCCGCAGGAGATGGTCGGCGTCGTGATGGAGAAGATGGGAGGCCGCCGGGCCGAGGTCCTCGACATGCGGCCGACCGACGCGGGCCCGGTGCGGCTCGAGTTTCGTATCCCGGCCCGGGGCCTGTTCGGTTACCGGTCCGAGTTTCTCACCGACACCCGCGGAGAGGGGCAGCTGCACCACGGGTTTCTGGAGTACGGTTCGCGGGCGGGCTCTTTGCAGAACCGGACCCGAGGCGCCCTGGTGGCCGATCGCGAGGGTGCGGCGGTGGCGTTCGCGATCTTCAACCTGCAGGCGCGCGGAGTGATGTTCGTGGCGCCGGGTGAGGCCGTCTACTCGGGGATGATCGTCGGCGAGAGCGCCCGCCCCGGCGACATGGAAGTGAACGTCTGCAAGGAGAAGAAGCTCACCAACATCCGAGCGGCGTCGGCCGACGAGAGCATCCGGCTCGAGCCGCCCCGCGAGATCACGCTCGAGTTGGCACTCGAGTTCATCAACGACGATGAGCTCATCGAGGTGACCCCCGACGCGATCCGCCTCCGCAAGCGGCAGCTCGATCCGAGCACGCGGAAGAAGGCGTTCCGCCAGGCAGCGGCGCTGGCCAGGGAGGCGTAGCGCCTGGGGATCCCGGCTCGACGCTCGCCGGTGATCGTCAAGCTTTCCATGCGCGTAGGGTCCCTGCCAACGCCCTCAGTCACCTGGGACCCCCGCCCTTCGACCACCACGGCCACCCCCTGGAAGCCGGGCCTGCGCGCTGACTCCCTTGTAGATTCGTCGGGCCGGGATCACCAGATCGGCGAACGAAGACGGAGGTATCGATAGTTGACGCGCGCCGGCCGCGAGAGCGAACGAGAACCGCCTGACGCGAGACCGGGATTGCCCGTGCGCATCTGGCGCTCGGTCTTCCGCAGCACCCTCCATCCGGAGACGGAGCGCGAGCGCAAGCGGGTGGTCCTCGACCACCTGGTGCTCCACGCCCGACCCGTGCGTCTGCCGGCGCGCACGATGAAGTTTACTCACACCTGGGGCCTGGGCGGCATGTCGCTCGTGCTGTTCACGCTGCTTCTGCTGACCGGCGTCCTCCTGATGTTCGTGTATGAGCCGGTCCCGGCCGGGGCTCATGCTTCGGTCCTGCGCCTGCAGACGGACGTCCGATTCGGCCAGTTCGTGCGCAACATCCACCACTGGAGCGCCAACCTCCTGATCTTCGTGGCCGTTCTTCACCTGCTCAGGGTGTACTTCACCGGGGGATTTCACGGGGTTCGGCAGTTCAACTGGGTGATCGGCCTCCTCCTGCTGGTGGCGATCCTGGTCGCGGCCTTCACCGGATACCTGCTGCCGTGGGATCAACTCTCCTACTGGGCGATCACGATCAGCACGGCCATGATCGGCTACGTGCCCGGGATCGGAGCTTGGCTGCAGCGGAGCGTCCGGGGCGGCGAGGAGATCGGAGGGGCGACGCTCCTCAACTTCTACACACTGCACACGACGCTCATTCCGGCCCTGCTCATCCTCCTGATGGCCTTCCATTTCTGGCGGGTCCGAAAGGCGGGCGGCGTGGTGCTGCCACGCGGCGTGGACGAGGAGCCGGAGGGAAAGCCCGCCTCCGTCCTCTCCTTCCCGAATCTGCTTCTGCGCGAGTTCGCCGTGGCGCTGATCCTGGTGGCGTTCGTGCTCGCCTACTCCGTGGCCCTGGACGCCAGGCTCGGCGAGGCCGCGAACCCCGGGATGAGTCCCACTCCGACCCAGGCTCCGTGGTACTTCATGGGGGTGCAGGAGCTGCTGCTCCATTTCCATCCGCTGTTCGCCGTCGTGATCGGCCCGACCCTCGCGGCCGTGGCCCTGATTCTGATCCCGTATCTGACGTACGATCCGGAGCAGGCGGGCCCCTGGTTCCTGTCGGCCACGGGGCGGCGAACGGCGTCTGTCGCCGCCGCCATCGCGCTGGTAGCGACTCCCCTGTGGGTGGTGCTCGACGAGTTCGTGCTAGATCCGGCAGCCCGGCTTCCGGGCCTGCCGGCGGCGATCAGCAACGGCCTCCTCCCGTTCGCGGTAGGGCTGGTGGCCCTGTGGGGTCTCTACGTGGCTTGGCGCCGTAGAAGCGGGGCGACCCGCGGGGAGGCGCTTCAGGCGCTCTTCGTCCTGCTGTTCGTCACCTTTTCGGTCCTGACCGCCACCGGAGTCTGGTTCCGGGGAGCCGGCATGGCCCTGATGTGGCCATGGGACGTGTGACGTGAAGAAGGCCCGGAGCCGGCGGAGCTTTCTCACCACGGCCTGGCTGTGGCTAGGCGGGGTCGCACTGGCCGAGTACTTGTGGTTGGTGTTCGAGTTTCTGCGGCCCGGATCCCGCTCGGAGGCCCGGGGAGCGTCCGCCGCCATCGTGGTCGCGGGCCCGGTGGACCGGTTCGAGCCCAACTCGGTCACCCCGTTTCAGGAGGGCAGGTTCTACCTGGCCAGGCTGGCGGACGGCGGCTTCCTGGCGCTGTTCCGTGAGTGCACGCACCTCGGATGTACGGTCCCGTGGGTGGCCGGGGAGGGACGGTTCATCTGTCCGTGCCACGCCTCCGCCTACGACATCACGGGCACCGTGCTGAGCCCGCCGGCGCCGCGGCCGCTGGACCTCTACGCAGTCAGGATCGAGCACGGCCTCGTCAAGGTAGACACGAGCAGCCCGATCCATCGGAGCAGCTTCGAACCCTCCCAGGTGGTGCGGTCGTGACGCACGGCGAGTCGGACGCGGCGCGAGGAGAGTCAGGCGCGTCCAGCGAGGTGGGCACGCCCAGTGATCCGGTGCGTGGGTGGAAGATCGCGGGACTCATCGCCTCCCTCGTCATTGTGTCGACGATTCCGCTCTACGCCATCAAGGAGAGCCGCCTCCGGGCGACGCGCCGGAGCGTGACGGACTCCGTGCCCACGTTCGTGGGCCGGTCGCAATGCATTTCCTGTCACGAGGCGGCGTACCGATCCTGGCGCGGCTCTGATCATGACAACGCGATGGACGTAGCCAACGATTCGACCGTCCTGGGTGACTTCGACGACGCGGTGTTCGAGACCATGGGCGTCACGAGCCGCTTCTACCGGAAGGATGGGGGCTTCTTCGTTCGGACGGAGGGCCCGGATGGCGAGCTCGCCGACTTCGAGATCGCCTACACGTTCGGCATCGAGCCGCTGCAGCAGTACCTGATCCGCTTCCCCGGCGGCCGCCTGCAGGCCCTGTCGCTGGCCTGGGACGTGGAGCAGGGGCGATGGTTCCGCATGTACCCCGGCCAGGAGATACCTCACGACGACTGGTTGCACTGGACGAAGGGCGGCCAGAACTGGAACGGCATGTGCGCCGAGTGCCACTCCACCAATCTCGTGAAGGGTTACGATCCGGCCACCAAGACGTTCGACACGAGCTGGTCGGAGATCGACGTGAGCTGCGAGGCATGCCACGGGCCTGGCTCCGCGCACGTCGAGTGGGCCGAGATCGAGCCGATGGCCCGGCCACGCGTGGACAACTACGCGCTGGTCGTCCGAACCTCGGGGATAGCGTCGAGGCAGCAGGTCGAGCTCTGCGCGCCCTGCCATTCCCGCCGCACGGAGCTCGGCGGTTACGACCATACCGGCGCGGACCTCCTCGACCACCACATCCCGAGCCTGCTCGACGAGGGTCTCTACTACTCCGACGGGCAGATTCTGGACGAGGTTTACGTCTACGGCTCCTTCCTGCAGAGCAAGATGTACCGGAACAACGTCCGGTGTAGCGACTGCCACGATGTCCACAGCCTTCAGCTCGTTCGGGAGGGCAACGCGCTCTGTCTCCAGTGCCACACCGCGGCCGTCTACGACAGCTCCGACCACCACTTCCACAAGAAGATCTACGAGGGCGAGCCCAGCGACGGAGCCCTGTGCGTGAAGTGCCACATGCCCGAGCGGCCGTACATGGTGATCGATGAACGGGCGGACCACAGCCTCCGGGTGCCGCGACCCGATCTCACGCTGGAGCTGGGGGTCCCGAACGCCTGCGGCCAAAGCGGGTGCCATGACGACAAGTCGGCGCAGTGGGCGGCCGACTACTTTACTCGGTGGTACGGGGTGGCGCGCCGGTCGCACTACGGAACAGTTCTCGAGGCGGGCCGCCGGGGGGCGCCGGAGGCCGGCCCCGAGCTGATCCGGCTGGCCGGTGATCCACTTTACCCGGCGATTGTCCGGGCCACGGCACTCTCGCTCCTCGGCCGGTATCCGGGGGAGGCGAGCACGCGCGCCTTCAACAGCGCCCTGGCCGACGACGATGCGCTGGTGCGCCACACGGCCGTGCAGGCGGTGAACACGGCCGACCCGCGGGAGCTCGTCGAGCTCGTTGCGCCCCTGCTGGCGGATCCGGCGAAGGCCGTTCGGGGCCAGGCCGCGGTGCGGCTCGCCCCGGTGCCGCGGGAGCTGTTCAAGCCCTACCAAAGCGCCGCCCTCGACTCCGCCCTGAACGAGTACCGGACGGCGATGAGCTACACGCTCGACTTCGCGGCCTCGGGCCACAACCTCGGCAACCTGTACGCGACGCTGGGCGATCCCGCGAAGGCGGAGGAGTACTACCGGACGGCGCTTGAGATCGACGACCTCTTCTATCCCGCCAAGATGAATCTGGCGGTGCTGTACAACAGACAAGGCAGGAACGCGGAGGCCGAGACGCTGCTCCGCGAGGTGTTGGGCGCCTACCCCGAGGTGTACGAGGCCGCCTACTCGCTGGGGTTGCTGCTGGTCGAGATGGGGCGCCCGGGCGAGGCGGTCGAGTTCCTGGCCCAAGCGGCCGATGGGATGCCGGAGCGGTCCCGGGTCCCCTACAACCTCGGCCTGCTGCTGCAGAGCCTCGGGCGGTGGGCGGAAGCGGAAGCGGCGCTTCGAAGGGCCCTCGAGCTGGAGCCGGAGAGCCTGGATTACCTGTACGCGCTGGCGGACCACTATGTGAAGCGGGGCGAGCCGGCGCGAGCGCTTCCCCTCGCGGAGCGGATGATCGCCGCCCACCCCGACGATTCCCTGGGTCCCGAGTTCAAGACGTTCCTCCAAGGAGCGCTCCAAGCCCGGAACTGTAACGCGCTCTCTCTGGCGACGGGCGGCTGCGGCCGGATGTCTTCGCCCACCAAAGCCATCCGCACCCGGATCTGTCAGTGGTGAGGTTGAACACCACCTCGTCGACCCATCTCGCAGACCGGGGTCCGAGGACGTAGTCTACTCGCTGGATCTGCCGAATCTCACCCACGGCGTGACGGTGAGGGACGGTGACCCGCTAAGACACGAAATCTCGACGAGAAGAGCGAATAAGAGAGGCAAGCCACATGATCGAAGAGCTCTACACACCTCAGCAAATCGAGCTTCGGAACCGCGCTCGGGAGCTGGCCGAGACGGTGATGCGGCCCGTCGCCGCCAAGTACGATGTCGAGCAGACCTACCCCTGGGAGGTCCAGGAGGCGATCAAGGAGGCCGGGCTCTCGGGCGTTTGGATTCCGGAGGAGTACGGCGGGCTCGGTGGTGGGGTGCTGGACCTTTGCATCGTGGTCGAAGAGTTCTCGCGCGCCTGCGGCGGCATGGGCGTCGGCTTCGCCGTGAACGCCCTCGGCTCCTTCCCGATCCTCATCGGTGGGACCGACGAGCAGAAGGAGCGCTGGCTGCCCCCGATCGCTAGGGGTGAGAAGCTGATCGCGTTCGGCCTGTCCGAGAAGGAAGCCGGATCGGACGCGGGCTCGATGAGAACCCGCGCGGAGCGTGAGGGGGACTTCTATGTGCTGAACGGCCAGAAGAAGTGGAACACCAACGGAGCCGTGGCGGCCTTCAATACCGTCTTCGCCGTGACGCGGCCCGATCGAGGCGCCCGCGGCGTCTCCGGGCTCGTCGTCGAGGAGGGAACGCCCGGCTATCGCGTGGGCAAGCACGAGGACAAGCTGGGGATCCGCTGTGTCCCCGTCGTCGAGGTCCACTTCGAGGACTGCCGGGTCCCAGCGGAGAACCTCCTGGGCGGCACGGAGGGTCGCGGTTTCAAGCACGCGATGATCACCCTCGATCGGGCGCGCCCCGGCGTCGCAGCCCAGGCCGTCGGCCTCGCCCAGGGAGCTCTCGATCTGGCGATCGAGTACACGCACGGCCGGGCCCAGTTCGGGCAGCCCGTGAGCTCGTTCCAGGGGGTCCAGTGGATGTTTGCCGACATGGCGACGCAGATCGAGGCGGCTCGCCAACTCGTGCATACAGCCGCCCGCACGATCGATTCGGGAGCGAAGAACATCACCAAGGTGTCGGCGATGTCCAAGCTGATGGCCACCGATGTCGCGATGAAGGTGACGACCGACTGCGTGCAGCTGTTCGGCGGCTACGGCTACTGCAAGGACTATCCGATCGAGAAGTACATGCGCGACGCCAAGATCACGCAGATCTACGAGGGCACGAACCAGATCCAGCGGTTGGTGATCGCGCGCAACCTCTTACGCGAAGCGGCTTCAGCCGAAAGCTGAACCGGCGCCGGCCGCTCCTTCTCCGACCGGAGGCTCCGCCCTGGCCGGCCGAAGGGTAGCTGGGTCGTCAAACCGGGCGTGCAACCTTTCTCCCAGCTCCCTCGTCCTTCTCTAATGAGGCATCGACGCCGTGTTCGGGGATGTGGCACCGCCTACTCGACCGCGCAGCGAAGAAAGCCCAAAGGGATGAGGTAGGCCCGCGACGGGACGTGCGGGAGGCCGGCAGACGTCGGAACTGGACGCCGTCTCGGAGTCTCCGCCGCCGACGATGGGTGGTGGGGAAACGGGGGAGGCGGGACTTCGAGGCGGCGCTTCGGCCGGTTCAGCTTACCAGAGTATCGACATCCAGGCGCGATGCCGGCGCAATCTCCCGTTCAGCGTCCCGCCGCTCTAAGCCAGCTCCAGTACCGCACGGCCGGTTCCGGCCGGCACGTATCGCCACCTCCGGTTTCCCCGCTTCCGCCGGTTTCGCCGCGGCACTCGCCAACCCCATCCGTGATGACGGCGAGCAGGACGGCTCCGTCGCGGAAGAACTCCACCCGCATGTAGCCGCGCTCCCCGTGCTCGCGCCCGGCCGCGAAGAGCGCATCGGCCGTCTCGACCGATCTGAGGCGGCTGCCGGCGCCGCTGACCAACAGCCAATCGGCACCGAAGCCCTCTCCGCTGAACACCTGAAGCGTGTGTTCGTGGCCGGAGGCGAAGGCCACCGGCGGCCGCGAGGCGCTCGACAGCGCAGCCGCGAGGCTGTCCACCATCCGCCGGTTCTTCGGACTGGACATGTCCTGCGAGGAGATTCCCGAGTTCCTTCCGATCGGATAGAGGAAGGGAATCGGGATGTAGAGCGGTCCCCAGATGTTCGTGAGCGGGAAGAGCTGATCCTTGACGCTGAAGTAGCCTCCGTGCGGACCGTTCGTCTTGAGGGTGTGGTGGGCGAAGACGACGACGCTGCGGTCCTTTGCCTCGGGCCCGCTCAGGATCTCCCTCAGCCTGGCGTAAGCTTCGGCGGCGGTCGAGGGCTCGCACGCTGAGCCGACGGGCGGCTCGTTCTCGTAGCGCAGGAGCCACTCCGTGTCGATCGTTACGAGAAGTACCGTCTCTCCCACGTGGTTTCCCGAGACGAAGATGCCGCGCGCCCCCGTGCCTCGTACCGCGTCGAACTGCGTCTCGAGAGCCAGAAGGTCGTGCTCCCGTTCCGGGTGGCCGGGCTCGTCGAGCCCGTTCTCGTAGATGTTGTCCCCCATGAACGCGATCGCGACCTGCGATGTGCCAGATCGCGCGAACGCATCGTCGCGGAGGAAGGAGAGAATCGGACTTCCCGACTCCGGGTCTCCGGCGTCGCCCACCAGATACAGGACGGACTCGGGCGCATCTTCGGTCCGCCGGTCGGGCAACGGTGGGACGGGAGCGAAGCTCTTGGTCCCGCACCCTGTCAGGGAAACGATCACGGCCGCGATCCCAACCAACGGAAGGCTGGACCGGCCTCGCCCGCTCCGTGAAGGCAGATGTCGGCTATGGCTAATCACGATCGCTCGTTGAATCTTCAGGTGTCAGTAGGCTTGCTCGTATCGTCTTGGCTACCGCCGTCTTACCAGCCAGCCGGGGAAGGTTCCGATTGAGTGAAGACGCCCGCGGCCCTGTTGCAGCGGTTCTCCGAATGAGCGCCGCCTCGGTGGCGGCGGCTTCGCTTCTCGCGGCTTCCGCCCTGCTTTCCCCATCGATCGGCCTGGCTCAGTCCGTCAGCAACCGAACCTCCGGGGCGACGCCGGAACGCGTGGCAGCCGACAGCTTCGTGACCGTCGTGCCCGCCCCGCAATTCAAGCGAGGCGCGTTCTTTCGGTTCTTCTGGGGGACGGACTACCGGAAGGAGTGGAACACCCGGGTCCGGGCTCCCGTGCTGGATCTGCAGACCTTCGCCCGTGGACTGACGCTCGTCGAGGAAGGAGGCCCGGGCCAGACCCGCACACTCTTCTTCGAGGGCGCCGACGGTCGGCGGTATGCGTTCCGGTCCATCGTCAAGAGTCTGGGCGCCAGCCTGCCTGGCGTGGTCGGGGACCTCGAGGGGGCGGTCACGAAGACTCCGATCGGCATCGTCATGGGAGACCTGAACAGCGCCCTCCATCCGGCGGCGCCGATCATGGCGGACTCCCTCGAGGCGGCCGCCGACGTGGTCCACTTCCGCCCCCAGCCCTACGTGATGCCGAACTCCGAGAGCTTGGGCGAATACCGCCAGGAGTTCGGGGACATGCTGGGCACGATCGTGCCGGTCACGGGAGCGGGGGTGATCGACAGCGACGAGCTCTTCACTCGAGTTCGACGAAGCCCCCGCGACCGCGTGGACGCTCGCGCGCTCCTGACTGCACGCCTGATCGACATGCTCATCGGAGACTGGGATCGCGACCGGCGGCAGTGGCAGTGGATCCGCCGGATCCAGGGAGAGGACTGGCAGCCGATCGCCAGGGACCGGGACGAGGCGTTCGTGCGGCTGGACGGCCTCCTCCCGTCCAACATGCACTTCGTCAAACCGCAGCTCGTGGGCTTCAACTCGAAGTACCCGAGCATCGTCGGCCTGACCTATACCGGGCAGGAGCTCGACCGGCAGTTCCTGTCCGGCCTCGAGCGACCAACCTGGGACTCGATCGCCGCGAGCGTGACGGCGCGGCTGACGAACGAGGTGCTCGCGGGCGCCGTCCGCACGCAGCCGACGCAGATGTACGCGATCGGCGGCAACCTCCTGGTCTTTGAACTGGAGAAGCGTCGGGACGCGCTGCAGCGAGCGGCCGCCGACTTCTACGAGATCCTCGCCAGGGATGCCGAGGTGACGGGCACGGACGCCGCGGAGACAGCCTGGATCACGGGCTTGGAGGATGGCGGCGTCGAGGTCATCCTGGCCGAGCGCGCGGAAGGTTCGCCGGCTTACTTCCAGCGCCGCTTTCATCCCTCGGAGACGAACGAGATCCGAATCTCGCTCCACGGGGGGGACGACGTGGCCCTGGTTCGAGGGGATCCGGGCTTTCGTGTCCGGGTGCGGATCATCGGAGGGGAGGGCGACGACGAGTTCCGCTTCGTCGTGCCCGCGCGCAGAGTGAGCCTGTACGACCAGCACGGTAAGAGCCGGGTCACGGGCGAGGCAGGGGGCAGAAAGGTCAACGACCGGCCCTACCGCGAATGGGAGTTTTCGGACGAGAAGCCGATTCCGCCCCGCGACTGGGGTAGCCGTTGGTTCCCGACAGGGCGGGCGCTGATCTCGTCGGACTTCGGACTCTTCGTCGGCCTGGGGGCCCAGCGCCTCACCTACGCGTTCCGCAAGGACCCGTACTCGACGCGGCTGCGGATGCTGGGCGGCATCTCGACCGATGGCAAAGTGGCGTTCGAGACGGATTACGACACGCGGTTCGAGAACTCGCGCTCACGGATTCGGTCGCGCGCCCTCATCTCCCAGCTCACCCAGACCCACTTCTACGGCTTCGGCAACGCCACGCTCAACCCCCCGGATGTCGACTCCGGCTTCTTCGATGTGGACCGCACCGTGGTCGCGGCGGAGATCGCGGGCGCGCACTTCCCGACGCTGAGCGAGAAAATGGACGCAGCCCTCGGTGTCCGGCTCAGTCTGTCTATCACCGGCGAGAACGAAGGGAAGTTCATCTCCTTGTTTCCCGACCTCTACGGCCTCGAAGACTTCGCCCAAGTCGGCTTCTTCTTGGACTTCGACTTGGACACGCGGGACATCGTCTCCAATCCGACGAAGGGGGCACGCATCTACGTAAGGGGCACAGCGCACCCCGCTTGGCTGGATGCGGTGGACGCCTACGTACCGCTGGACGTGATGGGAGCCTACTACGTCACTCCTCGCATCCCGCTGCGCCCGACGCTCGCCTTTCGGGCCGGGAGCAGGATCGTTTGGGGGCAGTTTCCCTACTTCCAGGCGGCCTACATAGGTGGCATGGAGAGCCTGCGCGGCTGGGCTAGCCAGCGCTTCGCGGGGGATGTGTCGCTGTACGGGGGGATGGATCTCCGCCTGAAGGTCGTCGAGATCGAAAAGTTTCTGCCGGGGCCTTTCGGCGTTCTCGGCTTGATCGACGTAGGCCGCGTGTGGGTCGACGGCAGGTCCTCGGACGGCTTCCACTTGGGGTACGGAGGTGGAATCTGGACGGGATTCCTGGGCCGTGGTCAGACCGTGAGCGTGTCCGTGGCGCTGAGCGAGGAGCAGACGTCGGTATACGTCACGTACGGCTTCGCGTTCTAGGTGCCCGGGTGCTCGGCCACGATTCGGTCACCGGCGCCGGAATGGTCAGAAGACGAAGCTGGGTCCGAGGCTGAATGACCAGCGGCTTCCCGTTCTGCCGGTCACGCCGTCCCCGAACAGGTACGCGATGTCGATGCGGGCCGTGCGGCCGATTCCGGTACTGAGGCCGCTGCCGATCCTCAGCCCCATCCCGATGTTGCCGCCGTAGCGTGACGGCTGCGCGGTATACCAGGCGCCGCCGTAGTCGATGAAGGCCGCCAGACCGACGTTTATGATATTGAAGATCCCGTCCCAGGCGTACCACCGATGCTCCAGCGTGCCGGAGAGAGACCGCGTGCCGACGAAAGCGTGAGGGGGGAACCCCCGCGGCGGAACGTTGAAGCCGAGATCGATCTCTCCGCCCGGTGGGGGGTTGTCCTGCATGCCGCCGCGCACGCTGAGGACCGTGACATGCCGGGACCCCTGGCTCGGGCGGGCGGCCACGGTGGCCCCGAACACCACGCGTCCTGAGTCCAGTCCGGCGGCGTTGAAGAGGGCGTTGGCCGTTACCCAGCCGCGCGCGTAGCCGGCGCCGAGCCGCGTGCCGGCCGAAAGGTCGATCCGAGGCCCGACGCCGAAGCTCTCCCAGCCGAACGCCTCCGGCGTGACTTTGACGGATAGGTGAACGCTACGGCTCAGATTGACGTCCTCCTGACCGAAGCCGTTGACGAAGCGAACCAAGTTGAAGTCTGCCCGGCTGTATCCCACGTAGCCGCCGATAGTGCCGGTGATCGTATCCGGGATCGCGAGCGCCGTGTCCTGCCGAAGGATGTAGATCTCGTTCCGCACTTCGGCCGTGCCCCCGACGCGCAGATACTCCTCGGAGTGCGCGATCGGTGCAAAGCCACCGTTGATGCGGTTGGTGAACGCACGGCGTTGGTACTGTACCGTGTCGAGCGCGACGTCGGTCGATAGGTACTGAAGGACGCGCCGGTCGGCGGCCTCCCCGTCATACATGAACGCATTCCGATCGGGATAGGCGCGGTACGGAACGCCCGTAGCCCAGTTGCCGGAGTTTCCGTCGGAGAGCAGGAAGACCCCTCCGCCCACCGTCATCGGCGAGCCGCCCAGCCTGTCCAGAGCCGTCTGCAGGACGAAGCCGGATCGGTCCACGCCCTTGACCCACCACGCGCGCCCGTAATTGCCCGTGCCGAGGAGGTTGCGGTCGGTCACGCCGAGAACGGCCGTGGCCGTACCATCGGACGAGAAGGAGAAGCTGATCCGCGGCGTGGTCGTCCAACCGTCGCGGGTCCGAATGACGGCGGCGAGGCGGTCGTCTTGCCTCACCGTGTCGATCGTCACCAGCGTGAAGAGTCGGCGGGCGCGTAGGTTCCGCGCGGTCTCGGCGAGGCGCAGCGAGTCGAGCGGTTCGCCCTGCTTGAACAGGACTTCGCGGCGGATCACGTAGGGGTGGGTGGTGATGTGAAGCGTGTTCGCCAGTCGGAAGAAGAAGTTACCCTTGGCCTCGGCCTCGCTGAAGATGTCCTGGTTGTCGATGATAATGGTGTCGACGATCGCCGCGGCAGGCGGCTCGGCGGCGGACTCGGAACGGGCGTCCGAGATGGTGTCCTGGTCTTGCGCGAGGAGTTGTCGGTCGGGCAGGGAGCCGCCCGCGATGACGGCGGCGAGCGAGACCACAAACGAGACGACGATAGAGAGCCGCCATCGTGGCCCCGGGTTTCCTACGGCTCGCGGCATGACCGCGAGGGTCGGTCCGGCCCTGGGCTCAAAGCCCTCGGGCCGCGCTCTGGACCCCCAGCGCCAGTTCACGGCTCAGCGCGCCGAGCGCGCGGCTCATCGCATCCACCAGCTCCCCGTACCCTGTTCCGCCCACCGGTTGGGTGAGCCGGGACCGCTCCGTCTTCAGCGGCGCGTCTTCGGGACCCAAGAGTCGCCAGCGGGCCTCGAGCACGACCTCGCCTCCCGGCGAGCCGTCGAAGCGCAGGACCTCGACAGCGATCCTGATCTCCCGCTCCTCCGAAGGTCGGGTCGGATACAGCGATACGCGCTCCGTCGGCACGAGTCGGGACAGATTGTCGGCAAGCACGGCGGTGACGTTGTCCTCGAGCGGTTCCGCCCAACGCTCGAACTCCGAAAGCTTCACCTCCGCGCCAGGCGTCCGGGTCACGATCTGAGGCCGGTCCAGATAGGCGGGAATATGAATGGGTCCGAGGGCGAGCGCGGGACCGGCGGCGGCTTCACCCCGCGCGGACCCCGAGGACTCGGTGGGGAGGGCGCGGAGGAGGTAAAAGCGAGACGGAGCCGTCTCCGATTTGATGCTGCATCCGACGGCGGTCAGCAGGAAGAGGCCACAGGCCGGCAGGGCCCGCATCGAAGGTCGCCGTTTCATGGGTTCTTAGCCTCCGTAGCCTCCGTCTCTTCAGGTTTCCCCTTCCCGAAGATGATCGCGTTGGGGTTTCGCTCCACGAAGTTTGCCAGGATCCGTATCGACCGCGCGGCCCGGCCCAGCTCGTCCAGTGTCTGGAGCAGCTGTTCGGCCAGCGGTCCCTCCATCTGCCTCGTGCTTCCCAAGAGCTCTTCGGCTTCCGCCATCACCGGCTCGGTGCTCTCGGCGGCTCGCTTGAAGGCCGCGAGCGTCTCGTCCGCTGAACTCATTAGCGTTGCGGTACTTGCATCGAGGTTGTTGATAAACCGGCGCAGGTCACCTACTGCCACCCGCATCGAGTCCAAAGTGGCGGCGAGTGGCAGGGTGTCGATCACCTGGCGAACGTCCGACAGCACGTCGTTCAGGTTCGACATGAAGTCGTCCAAGCGGATGCGCTCCAGCGACTCGGTGAACTCGGCGAAGGACGAGACCGCGGTCGGGATCTCCACGTATCGCGGATCCGGGTCTGTGAACCGAGGAGGAACGTCTGGTCGCACCACGAGGTCGACCGAGAGCTGGCCGGTCACGAAGCTGAGCGACTTGAGCTCCGCCCGCAGGCCCCGCTCCACCCAGGCGGCGATCCACTCGTCCGGGTCGTCGATGTCCCGTCCGCCGCCTTCGACCTGGCCCTCCGTGATATGGATGTAGACCGGAGTCTGGATGGTGCGGCCATCGTCCGCATATCGCATGGCGATCCGTGAGACGGCGCCGACCGTGATGCCGCGGAACTTGACCGGGGACCCCTGCACGAGCCCATCCAGCGAGGTCTCGAAGTCCATGACGAACGTGTATCGCTTCTCGAACCAGCCTGAGCCATAGACGGCGATCACCGAGATGATGAGCACGATCGCGCCGAGCACGAAGACGCCGACGATGGTTGGATTCGCTCGCCTGCTCAACTCGTAGCCTCCGGTCCATCACGCTGTGGCGGCAGGTCGCTTCCGAACCCGCGAGGGAGGGTACCCTTGCCGCCCTTCCGGCCGCGAGAGAGGAACTCGACCACGCGAGGGTCGCTCGATCCTTCCAGAAGATCGGACGGCCTCCCCCGGGCGATCATCGTCTTCGACTCCGCATCCAGCAAGATGGAGTCGTCCGCGATCGTGAAGATACTGTTCAGCTCGTGCGTCACCACGACCATCGTCACCCCCATGCTATCGCGGAGCTCGAGGATGAGCTCGTCCAATCGCGCGGCGCTGATCGGATCCAAACCGGCCGATGGCTCGTCGAAGAAGAGGATCTCCGGGTCCAGAGCCGTCGCCCGCGCCAGCGCGGCTCGCTTCCTCATGCCTCCGCTGATCTCCGAGGGATAGTAGGCCTCGAAGCCGGCGAGGCCCATGAGCGCCAGCTTGAGCGACGCGATGCTCGCGATCTCCTCCTTGTCGAGGTCCGTGTATTCATCGAGCGGCAACGCCACGTTCTCGGCCAGTGTCATCGAGCTCCAAAGGGCTCCCGACTGGTACGAGATCCCGAAGCGCCTGGTGATCCGTTCCCGCTCGGCCGGATCGGCGGCCCAGAAGCTCTTCCCGTCGTACGACACCTTGCCCCGCGCGGGCTCGAGAAGCCCGATCATCGAGCGCAGAAGCGTGCTCTTGCCGCAGCCACTTGCGCCCATGATCACGAACACGCGCCCACGCGGCACCTCGAAGCTCACGTCGCGCTGCACGACCGTCTCGCCGTAGGCGAGGGTCAGGTCGCTGACCGCGATGTGGTCGGGGCCGGATGCAGAGACGGTCATCTAGACGCCGAGGATATCATACAGGACCGTCCAGAACGCCGTGGCCATCACGATGAGCACGATCGCCATCACGACGGCCTTCGTCGTCGCCTCGCCGACCGCCGCGGCGCTGCGGCCTGATCCCATGCCCCGAAAGCAGCCCGCGATCGCGATCAGGACCCCGTAGCTGGCCGCCATGTTGAGGCCGGACAAGAAGTCCTTCATCGTCAGCATATTCTGGGTCTGGGTGAGATACTCCTGCGTACCTATGCCGAAGGCTAGGGTGCCGATCACCGCACCTCCCAGCATACCCACGAAGTCGGCGTACAGCGCCAGCATCGGCATCATGAAGACGAGCGCCAGCGTACGCGGCAGCACCAGGAAGTCGATGGGCGATATGCCGAGTGTCCTGAGTGCGTCGACCTCCTCGTTCACTGTCATCGTCCCGAGCTGTGCCGCGTAGGCTGCGCCGGTGCGGCCGGCCATGATGATGGCCGTCATCATCGGGCCCAGATACCGGGCCATGCCGATCGCCACGATGTTCGCCGTCCAGACGATCGCACCGAACTGGCGGAGTTGCAGCGCGCCGATAAAGGCGAGGATCACCCCGATCAGGAAGGAGATGAGCGATACGATCGGGAGGGCATCGGCTCCGGCCTCCTGGACGAAGAGCCAGAAATCCCGGCCTCGAACCTTCGCTCGCCCCATCAGCAGTCGCAACACGGAGAGGAAGACAAGCCCGATGAACTCTATGAGCTCGTGCGTCGTGCCGAAGAAGCTCAGCGCGCCTCGTCCGAGGCGGGCAAGCGGTCGGTCACGCCGGACGCTCCGCCGGGCATCCCCGCGCTCGGGAACGGCGGCCGCCAGGTCCATGAGCCGTCGGGCTCCCCGCGGCAGCCCCGAGGCATCGACCTTGGCACCGGCCGCCTCTGCGGCCTCGGCGACCTGCCGAAGGAAGGCGAGAAGCGAGCTGTCCCACTTGGCGAGCCTGGAGGCGTCGAAGGCGATGGCAGCGGGCTGCGGCAGCGTCGAGATCTCCCGGATCACGGACTCGGTGGGGGGGATGCCACCCTCCAGCACCCACGATCCCTCCATCCGCACGACGAGTGTCCCGTCCTGGAGGCGTGCGGTGCTGACTTCGGTTTCCCTGGCCATGACTCTCGGCGTGATCGAGCCCTTCGGGTTCGGAGTGTCTCTATGCGCGAGAATCTCTCTCGGCGTGGATTCTCGCCAACGTACGCGGGCGCTCGCCGCGGAACCACCACCGCTTTAGCTTCGGGTCGTGTCAAACCTCCGTAGGTCATTCTCGAGAGCCAGCGGCAGGTCGGAGGCTCGTCGAGTCGCGTTGGCGGCTATCGGCGCCGCTCTGATGCTTTCGTGCTCGACGACGGCCGCGGCCGCGCAGGATGGCTGCGACGTTCCGCCGGAGTTGACGCTCACTCGCCCTGGGGCAGACGGCGCGCCGACCGAGATGACGGTTGGGGCCTACCTGGTCGACCTGTACAAGATCAACGATGCCGAGCAGACGTTCTCCGCCGACCTCTTCTTCGTGATGGCGTGGCGCGACGAGCGGCTTCTGAACGTGGACGGCCGGAGACTGGCCGGCTGCCGTGTGCCGGTCCAGTCGATTTGGGCTCCTCGGGTGACGGTCATAAACGAGCGAGAGGTGAGCCGGAGCTTGGACGAGCTCGTCTACATCGGGCCGGACGGGCTCGTGGAGTATCAGCAGCGCTTCCAGGGCGTGTTCACCAATCGTCTGGACCTGAAGGACTTCCCGCTGGATCGGCAGATGTTGGCGATTCGCATCGTACTCGGGAGAGTCGGGGCCGAGGAGATCACCCTCGTGCAGGACGAGAGATCCGGCACCGCCAACGAGTTCTCCATCGCCGACTGGACCGTGGGGGGAGGCTCCGTGGTCTACGAGCCGTTTCGTCTGGCGACCTCGGATCGCGCCCTGCCCCAGGTTACCTACCGCGTGGAGGTGCGGCGCAACCGTGCCTACTACGCGCAGAAGGTCTTCCTCCCGCTCATACTGATCATCTGCATGTCGTGGGCGGTGTTCTGGATCGACCCGAAGCTCGTCCCGCCCCAGATCGGGATATCGACGTCCGCCGTCCTGACATTGATCGCCTTCCTGTTCAGCCTGGCCTACACGCTGCCGAGGCTTTCCTACCTGACCCGGGCCGATCGGTTCGTGATGGGCGCCACGGTGCTTGTCTTCTTCGCCTTCGGCGAGGCATTGCTCTCGACGGGGCTTGCCGGGAGGGGTCGGGAAGAGACGGCGCTCCGAATCGATCGCGTCTCGCGCCTCGTCTTTCCGACCGTCTTCGCGGCCATCTTGCTCTACGCCCTCGTGCTCTAGCGTTGGCCGGCTCTTCCAGTCGACCGGCGAGTAGGAGCATCCATGGCGGCACCAGGGAACCGATGTCGAAGGCACGTTTCGGATGGCTGATTCGACCGGCGCGGCACCCGTGCTCTTTCTGCACTCACTCGGCGGCACCGCGGGCCATTGGCAAGCGCAGATCCAGCACTTGATGCCCGAGCGGATGGGCCTTGCGGTCGATTTGCCCGGGCACGGGATCTCGGACCCCGTGGAGGCTGGCGACTACGCGCCCGCGGCTGTGGCGTCTGAGATAGGGTCGACCATCGATGCTCTCCAGCTGGCTCCCCTCGTTCTCGTCGGCCACAGCTATGGTGCGGCCGTGGCGGTCGCGCTCCTGGCCGAGCGACCCCGCGATGTGGCGGGCATCCTTCTGGTGGACCCCGGCTCGGACCTCCGCCTCGAGCCGCCGGAAGAGATCGCCGAGTTCCTGGGCTCCTTGGAGTCCAGCTCCTATCAGAAGGCGATCAGGGCCCACTACGAGGCCGCGTTGACGGGAGGCTCTGAGACGACGAGAGATCGCGTCTTGAAGGTTCTCGTCGAGACGCCACGTGAGGTTGTAGTGGGGGCTCTGAGTTCGCTGCCGAGCTTCGATGCGGTGACCCCGCTGCTCGGGTTCGAAGGACCGGCGCTGTCGGTGATCGCCGCGCAGCATGACGGCCCCGCCGCCCTCCATCGCGTCGTTCCGAGCCTGCCGGTCCGGGTGCTCTCAGGCGTGAGCCACTGGCTGCACATGGACGACCCCGAGGGATTCAATGCGTTGTTGGATGAGTTTCTGGAGCGGGTGGACGACGCATGATGACGCCGTGGGTCCGTCGACTGCTTATCGCCAACGTGGGGATGTTCCTCTTGAGCATGTCCTCGCCGGAGGTCATGCGGGCGCTGATGTTCGTGCCGGTGCTCCTGCCCTACCGCCCGTGGACGCTGGTCACCTACATGTTCCTCCACGGCGGCTTCATGCATCTGCTGTTCAACATGATTGCCCTGTTCTTCTTCGGCCCGCGCGGTGTTCGGCGAGCTGCTCGGCTTCGCCCGCTACTGGCCGAGGGAGCGGATCTACATCTGGGGCATCCTTCCGGTTGAGGCCCGCGTGCTGGTCATCATAGCGACCGTCCTCTCCCTCTGGGGTGGCTTTGGTGGCATGCAGGCCGGCGTCGCGCACTTTGCCCACCTCGGCGGCTTCCTCGGCGGCTACCTCTACCTGAGATGGAGGGAGAGCCGGTCGCCGGCCAAGAAGTTCAAGGCGGTGGCCGATGGGACGGCCAAGCGGCGTTGGGAGACCGAGGGCACGAAGCTGGAGCGCTGGTCGAGCATCGATCGGGAGGCGATGCACGAGATCAACCGAGAGCGGTTCGACGAGATTTGGGAGAAGCTCCAGACCGCGGGAGCGGGAAGTCTCAGCCAGCGCGAGCAGGCCTTCCTGGACCGGTTCAGCGCCGAGGGGAGGTAGCCCCGGTTGGTGTGACCGTCGTCGTGCGGCGGCGTTGCCGACTGTGCTACTCTTCCAGGATCGTCTCCTGCAGGCCGCGAAGGACGGCGGCCAGGTCGGTTTCGAGGTCCAGCACCGGCAGGATCGGGTCGTCCTTCATTCGCCTCACGCGGCGAGGGAGCGTTCGGATCGTGTGCCTGCCGATTTCGAGGCCGGGTTTGACCTCGTGCCATCGCAGCGGGGCGGAGACGGGCGCTCCGGGAAGAGGCCTGACGCTGTAGGGCGCTACGATGAGCTGGCCGCGCCGGTTCTGGAGAAAGTCGATGTAGACCTTGCCCTGTCGGGCGGCGAGGTTGCGCTGAATGGTCGCGATCGCCGGCAGCCGTCGGACTATGATCTGCGCCAGCAGCTGGCCCAAGGTCCGCGACTGCTCGTACGTGTAGCGCGCTCCCAGCGGGATCAGGACGTGAAGTCCCGTCGATCCGCTCGTCTTCACGAACGTCGGAAGCTCGATCTCCTGGCACAGTGAACGGATGGCGAGTGCGATCTCGATCACGTGCTGAAACGGAGCCTCCTTTGGATCGAGGTCCAGGACGCAGAAGTCCGGACGCTCCAGGGCGGTCACGCGGCTCATCCAGATGTGCAGCGGGATGGTGCCCAGGTTGGCGAGGTAGAGAAGGGACGCTTCGTCCTCGCAGACGAAGTACTCGAGCTCGCGGCTCGAGCTGTCGCTCCAGATGCTGACGGTCCGGATCCAATCCGGAGCGAAGTCGGGCGCGTCTTTCTGGTAGAAGTTCTTGCCGTCGATCCCATCGGGGTAGCGAGTCAGCACGAGCGGCCGATCCTCCAGGAAGGGAAGGAGCCAGGCAGAGATCGAGCGGTAGTACTCGACCAGATCCCCCTTGGTGTACCCCTCCTCCGGCCAGAACACCTTGTCCAGGTTCGAGAGCACGAGCTTGGGCGCGGCGGCCGCGCGGTGACGCTCGGCGGAATTCTCCGATCCGCGTACGTCGCTCGGCCGTCCCCCGGCCGATCCCGCCGCGGCGTCCGATCCACCCCCCCGCGAAGCGGGCATCTCGCACTCGACCGGAGCCTTGTCATCTCGCAGACGCTGAAAGACAGGTTGTCTGAGGAGTCCGTCTTCCGTGCGCTCCTTGTAGCGGACCTCGACGACCAGCTCCGGTTCCACCCAGTGGTGGGCAGCTGTCCTGCCGCCCGTGCCCGGCGTCGCCGGAGGGTCCAGAAAAGCCGGGTCGGGCTGCTCGAGGGCCGACAGCTGGCCAGCGAGCTCAGCCAGCTGACTGTCGCTGAAGCCGCCGCCTACCCTACCGGCGTATCGAAGCTCACCGGCCTCATAGGCCGCCAGGTGAAGCGCCCCGAAGCCGGTCCGGCCTCTCTTGGGAGGCGTGAACCCGACGACCACGAAATCGTCCGATTGGTCTGCCCGCACCTTGAGCCAGTTGCGAGACCGGCCTCCTCGATAGGTGCTGTCGGCCTTCTTGGCGACGATACCCTCCAACTGCAGGCGACGGACGTGCTCGTAGACGTCCTCGCCTCGCTCCTCGAAGTGGTCGACGTACCGGATGAGGCCGGCCTGGGGCAGGATCTTCCTGAGGAAGGCCTTGCGAGCGGTGAGCGGAAGCTGTCTGAGGTCGAAGCCCTCGAGTGCGAGCAGGTCGAAGGCATAGAAGGTGGCCGGCATGCGGAGCGCCCCCGCCTCGATGTCGGGTCCACGCCGGAGCTGCGCCCTGCGCTGCAGTCGTTGGAAGCTCGGGAGGCCCTCCTCATCGTGAGCCACTATCTCGCCATCCAGCACGAAGTGGTCGAACGGAAGAGCCGCCACAGCGTGCGCGACCTCGGGAAACGTGCCCGCCGCGCTGTGGCCGTTCCTCGTACGCAGGCTCACTTCGTCTCCCGATCGGCCGCCCAACATGCGATAGCCGTCCAGCTTGAGCTCGAAGATCCAGCCGGGGCGCGTAAAGGGCTTCTCTCGTGCCTCCCCCAGCATCAGGTCGACCTCGGCCGTCCCAAGCCTCCCCGACCGAGCCCCCGATATCTCGAGCTCCGAACGCAGGCCCGGAGCCGGGTCGAATCCGGCGCCCAACTGATCCACGGTGAGCCCTGAAAGCACGGACCCGGCCGGCAGGCTCTCATCTCGAGTGTCTTCGTCCGAGCCGACGTACCTCTTTTCCCGGATGAGAAGCCACTCCTTTTCCGCCTTGGCAAGCTTCACCAGCGTCCACACGCCGCGCAGCTTGAGGCCGCGAAGCTCGAGCAGAATCTTTCCAGTCTCCAACCCTTCCGACGGATCGTGTCGGGCGACCCACGTCCCGCGGTCCCACAGGATCATCGCGCCCGCCCCGTAGTTGCCTTCGGGGATGACTCACTCGAAGTCCACGTATTCGAGGGGATGATCCTCCACGTGTACGGCCAGCCGTTTCTCGGCCGGGTCGAGCGATGGTCCCTTCGGCACCGCCCAGGAGGCGAGGGTGCCGCCGATCTCGAGACGCAGATCGTAGTGGAGGCGCGTAGCATCGTGGAGCTGGACGCAGAACGCGCCGCCGCGGGGAACGGAGGCGTCCGGTTCAGCGTCGGGACGCCGTTTGAACGATTCCGCCGCCGCTTCGCCCGCCGGTTCCGGGGTGGCCTCGGCGCTCCTCTTCTTCCGGTACCGGGATAGTGGGTCGTTATCGGGCACGGCTTCCGCTCGAACGCTCGAGTATTAGATTTATGTCTGCCCGGGAAGCGCAAATTATGTAGCGCGTTACGGCTTTCCGGAAGTAATTGGCGACTTCAAACCGGCGGAGATGGCTATGCGACCCATCGGCTCGGCTACGATATCCTTCGGCCTCGTCTCGGTACCCACCAGCCTATACTCGGTGGCCGAGTCCGCAGCCAACATATCCTTCAACTGGATCCACAAGGACTGCGGCTCGAGGGTCAAGCAAAGGCAGCTGGCCAAGTATGCCGCCCGGGGCAAGCAGTACCTGGTGCTCGTGCGCCCGATGGAGGAAGGCCTTCTGCTCGAGCAGCTCCACTACGCCGACGAGCTCCGGCCCTTCTCCGAGGTCCCGTTGGGTGAGGCGGACGTTAAGGACGAGGAGCTCAAGCTGGCGGTTCAGCTCATCGAGCAGGCCGCCTCGGAGGCGTACAAGCCCGAGAAGTACGAGGACGAGGTCCGCAATCGGATCATGGCGCTCATCAACGAGAAGATCGAGACCGGCGAGGAGATCACCGCGGCGCCGACCGTCGAGACCGAGACGAAGGTCATCGATCTGATGGCCGCGTTGAAGGCCAGTCTGGGCGAGGACGAGGAGGCTGCAGACTCCACGTCCCGGAAGGCGGCCAAGCGGGCGGGGTCGAAGAAGAAGGCGTCCAAGAAGGCCGCGAGCGGAGGCTGAGCCGGCGTCGGCCGGGATGGTCGATACGTACCGCACGCGAGAAGTAGCCGACCTGCTGGGCATCACGCCTGCCCGGGTGCGCCGGTTCGTCCGAGCTGGCCTCCTGGACGCACCGCGCGATTCGCGAGGCTATCACTTTTCCTTTCAGGACCTGGTTCTCATCCGGGCAGCCACGGAGCTCGAGGCAGAGGATCTCTCGGCCTCGCAGGTCGGAAGGGCGCTCCGTGCGCTCCGGCGGCAGCTCCCGGGACGGCCCCTCTCCGCGGTGCGAGTGAGTTCCGAGACGGGGCAAGTCGTTGTCCGGGAGGGCGAGTCGGCCTGGGAGCCCGAGTCCGGCCAGTTCGTGCTTCGCCTCGGCGAGGGCCTCCGGGCGCAGCGCGGTACGGCCAAGCGGGAGCTTTCGATCCCGTTCGCGAGCCCGCGGCGCGCGGATCCGGAGGACGAACAGGGCCCGGCCGAGTGGTTCGAGATCGGCTGCGAGCTTGAGGCCGAGTCTCCGGCCGAGGCCCGAGCGGCCTACACCCGAGCGTTGGAGCTGGCGCCGGACCATCCCGGCGCTCACCTGAACCTGGGCCGGCTGCTGCACGAGGAGGGAAACCTAACCGCGGCCGAGGGCCACTATCGGGCGGCCCTGGCCACCGAGCCGAGGAGCGCGACCGCGGCCTTCAATCTCGGCGTGGCGCTCGAGGACGCCGGCAAAATGGAGCGGGCCTTGGAGGCGTATCTGCGAGCCGTCGCTTCGGATCCCGAGCTGGCAGACGCCCACTACAACCTCTCGCGCCTCTACGAGGAGATGGGGGACCGCAGCGCCGCGCTCCGCCATCTGAGAAACTACAGCATGCTTTCCAAGACCAGCTGACAGGCTGGGAGTAGCCGATCTCGAAAGGCCGGTTGATCAGTCCACCTGGTCGATCCTCCCCACCGATTGATTGCCCAGACCGGATGACCTTCACCCCCAACTGACGCGCCAGCCGGGTCGGGCCCGAGCGGGCCGACCTGTGGCGCGACCACCCCAATTTACGGCTGCGGCGAGTGGTGCTCGTTTCGATCCCGTTTT
>JARRMU010000077.1:12546-18808 GCA_037385645.1 Gemmatimonadales bacterium | reverse complement strand
GAAGCGCGCTCGGCGCGGGGAAGGGACGTCTGATCCGGCTGCTTCTCGTGGAGAGCCTCATCCTCGCGGTGGCCGGTGGCCTCCTCGGTGTGGGTATCGCCGCCATGGCCACCGATCTGTTCCTCGCCCTCGATCCCCCCGACCTCCCCCGACTCGAGCAGGTTGCTTTGGGACCGCGTGTTCTCGTTTTCGTGTTCGGGATCACCGTAGCGACCGGCCTGGCGTTCGGGCTGCCACCGGCCCTGCACCACACCCGTGGAGAACTCTCTCGCTGGCTTGGCGAAGGCGGGACGCGGACTACCTCCAGATCGGGGTTGCGCTTCCGCCGATCGCTCGTGGTCGCCGAGCTGGCCATCGGGATCGTCGTGCTCGCGGGGGCCGGCCTATTCACCCGGAGCCTGTCCCGGCTGCTCGACGTGGATCCCGGCTTCCGGACGGATCACGTGCTGACCAGTCGACTCAGCCTCTCTAGCCGCCGATACCCCGGACAACACTGACGTCACGACGTTCTACCGGGAGCTCACGGATCGTTTGACAGCGCACCCAGGCACCGAGGCTGTGGCGGCGGTCACGAATCTTCCGCTGGCCACCAGTCTCGGCGACCTGAACTTCGAGATCGAGGGACGGCCGGTCCCCGATGGCGCAGTAAGCCCGAGAGCGGACTGGCAAGCCGTGACGCCCGGCTATCTGGAAGCCATCGGCCTAAGGCTCGTCCGGGGCCGATGGATCCGGCTGTCCGATGACGAAACGACGGGCGGCGTGGTGGTGATCAGCGAGTCAACCGCGAGTCGGTACTGGCCCAACGAGAATCCGATTGGGGCCCGGTTTCGATTGGGCGGTGGCGCCGGGCCTGGGTGGGTATCGGTGGTAGGAATCGTGCGAGATGTCACACACAGCGGCCTCGACGAAGAGCCGCGAGCTCAGATGTACCTCCCCCATGCCCAGTTCCGTTCCTGGGGAAACGGACGTGCGATGGCTTCGATGACGGTGGTCGTCCGCACGACCGGCGACCCCGTCGCCTTCTCGCCGGCCCTACGCCAGATGCTCCGCGACCTGGACGCCAATCTGCCGATCGCCGCGGTGGCCACGCTGAACGAGGTGTTATCCCGCTCGGTGTCCCGACCGAGGGCGTTGGCCTACGTGCTCGGCCTCTTCTCTCTGCTGGCGTTGGTCCTGTGCACGATCGGCGTCTACGGCGTGATGGCCTACTCGGTGAGCGAGCGTCGAAGGGAGTTCGCGATCCGAATCGCGGTCGGAGCGAGGGACGGCCAGCTGATCCGGAGCGTGCTCCGGCAGGGAGCCTGGCTCATCGCCATCGGCATCGGCGTGGGAGTCCCCCTCTCCGTCGCGCTCGCCAGATCGATAGCAGGTCTGCTGTTTCGGGTGAGTCCGACGGATCCGGCCACCCTGCTGGCGGTGGTGGTGGGACTGTCGGCCGTGGGATTGGCCGCCTGCTGGCTACCGGCGGTGAGCGCGACACGAGCCGATCCGCTCCAGGCGCTCCGCGCCGAGTGACTGCCGAGCTGGGCCGGAGCGACGCTCGGACAGGCAGCGCGAGGAGGGCCCGGGACCCCTCGCTAGCCTGTGATGGCGTCCGGGCAGTCGGCTCTGGCATCCACCCACGCCCGTTGCACGGTGGGCCCAGCTAGTTCGAGCGCAACGAGATATCTCCCTTGTTTGTTGTGAGTGTGAGAATCCCCCCTCCCCTTCCGAGGGTCCCGTGCATACGCTGGGCGCCACTCGCTTGGGTGATGGTGAGCGGGAAATCCGTGGCGATAGATCCGTCTGCCGTGCTTCCCCAAACTTCGGCGTTCGTGTCTTCCGGAATCCGCACGGTGATGTTTCCGCTCAGTGAGCTGAACTCGAGATCGCCATCCCAAACGGCGCGCCCGATCGACGCGGTGACGTTACCTTCCAGCGTCCTGCCCACAGCGGCTCCCGACGTGGAGATGTCGATGTCTCCGCCGAGCGATCGGGCGACCACATCTCCGTCGAGTCCGGCAGCCTCCACGTCCCCGCCGATCGTCCCGCCGACGAAGTCACTTCCCGCCGGCACCTCGACCTCGAAGGTCACCGAGACGTCGTTGTTCCGTGAGGAAAGTTGGCTCGGCATGCCCTGGAGACACTCGTTCGGTGACCGTCCCGGCACGGCCGGATACACGGCACAGAGCGTTACCCCGTCCTCGGTCTCCACGACATCAATTCCTACCAAAGAGGGATCATCTTTGTGTCCGGTTTTGCGAGCCACCACGCGAACCGTGCCGTCCGCGGAGGAGGACGCCCGCACATCTCCATTGATGTTCTTGATCTCGACCGTGCTTCCGGGCGCGATCTGCCCACGCCACTCGAAGATCTCGGTGCTCGACCCGCTTCCGTCTACGCCCGGCGGGTTCCAGTCTGAGCCTGGTGCGATCCAGCCTGGACCGGTGAAATCAACGTCACACGCGCTCAGCAGCGTCGCGAACAGGGGAAATATCAGAGCTTGTCGTATCGACATCGTCTTCCTCCTCAAGTGCGTTCCCCAGCGGAAAGCCTGTGTATCCGGTGGTCCGGGAATTCGTCGAAGAGTCGAGTGGCGGCTGGCGCCAAGACCGTGCGTCCTCGGATCTCTTTGCTCGCCGCCGTAGGCGCGGGTACGTTTCCAGCGAAACGCTAGAGACAACTCGCCGCCGCCTCTGCCCTTCATCCCGGTAAGCGGAAAAAAGAAGGCAAACACCTCACGCCGCGGCGGACGGCGAGCGTTTGGGCGTGATGCTCGATCGTTGTGCAGGAACCGCGTGCCAACTGGCGCAGGGCGAGCCAGGACCGATCTGGAGATTGGCGAACTTCGCCCTGTCGCCCAGCCTTCGTGAGTTGCCGTGGACCTCCAATCGAGCACAGAGATCACCGCACTCGTTCAGAGGGTGGGAAGCGGCGATCGAGCAGCTCTCGACGAGCTCGTGCCGCTCCTGTACGAGAGGCTGCGGCATCTGGCTCACCGACGACTTCGGCAGGAGCGCTCGGATCACACGCTGAACACGACCGCGCTGGTCCACGAGGCGTACCTGGAGCTTGTCGACCTCAGTCAGGCCCAGTGGATGGACCGGGTTCACTTCTTGGCGACGGCCTCCCGGGTCATGAGGAACATCCTCGTCGACTACGCCCGACAGAGGAACGCTTACAAGCGTGGCGGCGGACTGGTGCAGGTGGAGCTCGACGACGAGACGTTTCGACTCTCGGAGCGGTGTGCCGAAGCGGTGGAAGAGCTGCACGACGCTTTGACCCGCCTGGAGGCGATCAGCCCTCGTCAGAGCCAACTGCTCGAACAGCGGTACTTCGGTGGACTCAAGCTCGACGAGTGCGCCGAGGCGCTGGGTGTCTCGCTCGCCACGGTATCGAGAGAGCTGAAGATGGCACGCTCGTGGCTGGCTTGTGAACTGAACCCCGACTTCGCCGCCTAGACATCTCTTGGGTGAACCGGGCCGCCCAAGGCTCGATTGCGAGCAGACCGCGATGACAACCGAACGATGGCAACAGGTGCGGACGCTGTACTTCGAGCTCGCTGAACTCGAGCCCGAGGACCGCACGGCCCGCCTGGAGTCGGTCTTGAGGAGTGATCCAGAGCTCGGCGAGCAACTCAAGCGCCTGCTTGCCGCGGACGAGCAGACCGACGAGCTGCTCGCCAGCTTCGACGACCTCATCTCGCAACTCGAGTTTGAAGCCTCGGCTCCGGTGGATGGGCAGCCGTCCATCCCCGATCCGCACAGGCTGGTCGGCCGCGCGGTGGCCCACTACGAGGTTCTCGAGTTGCTCGGGGCCGGCGGGATGGGGGTCGTCTACAAGGCGATTGATACGAGGCTAGGCCGCCCCGTGGCGCTCAAGTTCCTACCGCCCCAGTGGAGCCTCGAAGCAGTGTTCAAGGAGCGCTTCCTGCTTGAGGCCAGGGCCGCCGCGACCCTGGATCACAACAACGTCTGCAGCATCTATGAGATCGGGGAAACGGAGGAGGGTCAGCTGTTCATCGCGATGGCCCTGTACGAGGGCGAGACGGTCAGGGAGAAGATCGCTCGTGGGCCTCTCGACGTGGATGAGGCGCTGGACATCGCGGAGCAGGCGATGAGCGGTCTCGAGGCAGCCCACGAAGCGGGGCTGGTTCATCGAGACATCAAGCCGGCCAACCTGATCGTGACCAAGAGCGGCGTGCTCAAGGTTCTTGACTTCGGGCTGGCCAAGACCGCCGAAGCCAGCCGCACCGAGCCAGGGATGCGACTCGGCACGCCGGCCTACATGTCGCCCGAGCAGACCCGGGGAGAGGAGGTGGACGAGGGGACGGACCTCTGGTCTCTGGGAGTCGTGCTGTACGAGATGCTGACGGGCCGGCACCCCTTCCGGGGCGGCAAGGACAGTGCGGTGATCGATGCCATCCGGCGTGCGGATCCCAGGCCGCCCAGCCAGCTGCGCGAAGACCTGCCGCCGCACGTGGAGGAGCTGGTTCTCGGGCTGCTTAGCAAGGATCCGGAGGCGCGGTACGAGGGGGCCGAAACGCTTTCCTCCCGGCTGACCGGCGCCCGTTCTCTGCGAGCCGGCGGATCCGAGCCCGTCGAGGAAGGTTCCGCGATCTGGGATCTTCGCCGTCGATCCCTGTGGCAGCTACTCGGCGGGTACGCCATCGCGTCTTGGATCGTCCTTCAGGTCGCCGAGACGTTGGGCTCCCTGATCGGCCTCCCGCTCTGGTTCGGACGCTATTTGCTCGCCGTTCTCCTGTTGATCCTTCCCCTCCTACTTGTAACAGGTCTGGTGCAGGCCACTCGGAGAACGGACGCTGCCTGGGAGGATTCTAAGAGGCGTCGGATGCGCCGTGTTTTTTCGTGGCGGCACGCGGCGGTCGCCGCGGCAGCGGCTCTCCTGCTCCTTGCCATGACGACGGGCGGCTATATAGCGATGAGAAGCCTGGGCATAGGCCCGGCAGGGACCCTCATCGCGAGGGGCAGGCTGGACGATCGGGCTTCGGTCCTCTTGGCCGACTTCGAGGCGGGGGACTCGGTGCTGGCGGGCACGGCGACCGAGCTGTTCAGGGTGGATCTGTCACAGTCTCCCAACGTGCGGCTCGTCGGGCCGACCGAGGTGGCCGCAGCGCTCGAGCGCATGGCAAGAAGCCCGGCTACGACCCTCGACGCAGAGGTCGCCCTCGAGATCGCCCAGCGGGAGGGGGTGCAGGCCGTTATCGAGGGCCAGATCAGACGAGCCGGCTCGAGCTACCTGCTGTCGGCCCAGATCGTGGCGGTGGAAGACGGTCAGATATTGGCATCTCGGCGGGAGACGGCGACCGATTCGACACGGCTGATTGAGGCTATAGACAAGCTGTCGCGTAGGCTGAGGGAGCGGATCGGTGAATCGCTGCGTTCCATCCAGCAGAGCCCACACCTGGAGCAGGTGTCCACGTCCTCCCTCGAAGCGCTTCGGTAGTACTCTGAGGCCAAGGCGGCCTATCGGGAGGATAATTGGGAGCGGGAGGCCGCCCTGCTCGAGGAAGCGGTGGCGCTGGACACGAGCTTCGCAATGGCCTGGAGGAGACTCGGAGCGATATTCCGCAACAGAGGTCAGCCTGCGAGGGCCAACGAAGCACTTACCAGGGCCTACCGGCATCGGGACCGCCTCACCGACTGGGAGCGCTACGGCACTATTGCCTCCTACCACACGATCGTCACCGGTGACTATGACCGCGCGGTCGCCGCGTGGGAGAATGTCCTGGCCGTCGGCCCGGAGAACCCCGGCGCGTACACCGACCTGGGCCTTATTTACATGTGGCGAAGAGAGTTCGGGCGGGCCGAAGAGATGCATGCGCGAGCCCTGGCCATCGACTCCACGAGCGCTGTAGCCTGGCAAAACCTCGCCGTCAGCCAGGCGCACCAGGGCCGGTATGCAGATGCGCTCCAAACGCTGGAGCTGTTCGATCGACGCTTTCCAGACAGCCCGAGCGCCGCCTACTTCGTGGGCTTCGTCGAGGCGGCCCGGTGGGATTACGAGGCCGCAGAAGCGGCGTTTCTTTCCCTTCGCGACGAGAGCGGCGGCAACCTGTTTTGGACCGAGCAAGCCGAGGACGGTCTCGGCGCGGTCAGCATGGTGCACGGCCAGCTCCGGGATGCGGAGCGGCACATTGCCGGCGGGATGGCCGCGAGCGAAGAGCGGGGTCTGGAGGCCAGATACTTGGAAGGCGCTTACCGCCTGGCAGCCTTGGATATCCTCGCACGCAAGAACCCAGCACGGGGTGTGGAACGGATGG
>JARRMU010000077.1:0-12505 GCA_037385645.1 Gemmatimonadales bacterium | reverse complement strand
TGTGTACGCGAACGGGGGCGATGCGATGCGAGCAAGGGAGTTCCTCGCCGCCTTCGAGCGGGAGGTCCCCGACCCGCCCAGGCGATGGCAAAGCAACATCCACGGGACGCGTGGGACGATTGCCCTCGCCGAGGGACGTCATGAGGAGGCAGTGGACGAGTTTCGTCTCGCCGCCACGGCGGAACCATGTCCCAGCTGCTGGCTCGCCGAGTTGGGACTAGCCTACGATCTGTGGGGACAACGCGATTCCGCGATCGCCATCTATGAGCGCTACCTGACCACCCCCGACTTCAATCGGCTGCATGTCGACCGGAATTGGCTCGCACGCACTCACGAGCGCCTCGGCGAGCTGTACGACGGCCAAGGCGACCGGGATAATGCGGCGCTGCACTTCGGACGGTTCGTGGAGCTGTGGGCGGAGGCGGATGATGAGCTGCAGCCTCGGGTACGGGCGGCGCGTCGACAGCTCGAGGAGATCCTGGCTCAGCGAGGGTAACGGGTATTCGCAACCGTTCGGTCATTCTCATACGCCGCCGCGACCATGCGGCCAAAGTCCGCAGCGGCGACAACGTGCAGCCCCGGAGGAGTCCTGTCCTTGATGACCACGACTCGGTCGGCTTTGAAGCGCCGACCGCCAGCGTAATGGCAGCATGAGCCGCAGAATCGCCTACTGGTCCGCGACCGTGGCCGTGGCGGGCTTTCTGTTCGGCTTCGATACGGCCGTCATCTCAGGCGCGGACCAACCGCTGCAGGCCCTCTGGCAAACGAGCGACCTGTTTCACGGCCTCTTCATCATGTCGGCGGCCCTGTGGGGTACAGTGATCGGCGCCCTCACGGGCAACTGGCCCTGCGAGCGCTACGGTCGCAAGGTCGTCCTGATCGCCATCGGCGTCCTCTACCTGCTCTCCGCGCTCGGCTCGGCGCTCGCGCCGGATCCGTACAGCTTCTTCTTCTGGCGCTTCATCGGGGGGCTCGGCGTTGGCGTGTCGTCCATTGCGGCGCCCGCCTACATCTCCGAGATCGCACCTGCCTCGCTGCGGGGCCGCCTGGTCGCCCTGTACCAGTTCCAGATCGTGTTCGGGATCCTCATCGCCTTCGTCTCCAACTTCGTGCTCTCGAGCCTGCTCGGCCTTGACTGGCGCTGGATGCTCGGGATCGAGGGCGTTCCCGCGGTCATCTACCTGGCGATGGTGACCGGCGTCCCGGAGAGCCCGCGTTGGCTCCTATTGCACAAGAAGGACGAGCCGGAAAGCCGCCGCATTCTCGAGATCGTCGATCCGGCGTCGGTGGACCGGACGATCTGGGAGATCCGGCACGCACAGCTGGAGTTCACACAGGACGCCCTGTTCACCCGTGCCTATCTGCTGCCGATCTTGCTCGCGTTTCTCGTCGCGGCGTTCAATCAGCTTTCCGGGATCAACTTCATCATCTACTTCGCACCACGCATCTTCGAGCTCGCCGGTCTCGACAGTAGTGCGGCGCTTCTCTCCACGGCCGGGATCGGGCTCGTCAATCTCGTGTTCACGATGCTCGGCCTCTATCTCATCGACCGGGCTGGGCGCAAGACGCTCCTCCTGGCCGGATCGATCGGCTACATCCTCTCGCTCGCGGCAGTAACGTGGGCATTCGGTGCCGAGGCCAGCGGTCTGCTCGTCGTGCTGTTCGTGTTCGTGTTCATCGCCTCGCACGCACTGGGTCAAGGAGCGGTGATCTGGGTGTTCATCGCCGAGATATTCCCCAACAACATCCGGACCAAGGGTCAGTCTTTGGGTGCCGGCACGCATTGGGTGTTCGCGGCGCTGATCACGCTGTTGATGCCCTACCTGCTCGGCAGGTTCGAGGGAGAGACGATCTTCGCGTTCTTTACGGCGATGATGTGCCTGCAGCTCGCGTTCGTGCTCTTCCTCATGCCCGAGACGAAGGGCAAGAGCCTCGAATTCCTCGCGGAACATCTATCCGCCCACGAGCACCCGAGTTTTGCCGACGCCGAGAGGACCTAGGGGGGCGCCGTCGTGGCGAACGGCGTCGACTTGACGGCCTGCGCGGAATCAGTATCATCAGCGCGCGACGTTCGGTCCGGCTCGTCCACACTGGCTCTTGGATCCCCGCCGTCGTCGGACAATTCACACCGCCAGATATAATTGCTAGAACACATACTCTACTCATCGGTTGCGCTGATCGCGCTGATGTCTCCAATCGGAGAACTGGCGATCTTCCTTTCGATCATGGAAGGCCAGTCAGCCCGACAGTTCCGACGTGCAGCCATCAAAGTCGCCGCCGGTTCCTATGTCGTTCTCGTTGTGACGCTCTTTGCGGGCACGAGCATTCTGGAAGTCTTTGGCGTCAGCCTACCGGCGTTCCGGACAGCGGGAGGCCTGGTTCTGGTTGTTATCGGGCTTCAGATGCTCCAGGGTCACGTGTCACCCGTTCTGCTGGAGCCTAGCCTGCGGGCCGGGCCCGATGACCACCTGTGGGTTCCTCTCGTCATGCCATTGATCGCCGGACCGGCGGCGATGGTCACCGTCATTTCTCTCTCCGTGCGGGAGAGGGCGGAGCTTTCCGGGTATCCGTTCGGAACTCTGGTCGCCGTTTCCGTCGCCACGACGATCGTCCTCCTCATCCTGCTCTTTGCGATCCCGCTTCAGCGTGCGGTGCGACCAAGGGTGGCGCGTCTGTTCGAGCGCTTCTTCGGCCTCATCCTGGTAGCCATCGGCTTTCAGATGGGACTCACGGGCGTTCGAGAGTTCTTTTTGAGCGGCTGAGCCGCTCCGGCTGGCCGCACTGCAAGAGGTCAGATCTCATGATCGAGCTCCTCTCGGGCCCGTGGGGGCCGCTGCTGATTTTCGCCCTACGCGTCGTCGACGTTTCGATGATGACCGTTCGAGTGCTCCTCGTGGTACGCGGCGCGCGGATTATCGCGCCGATCATGAGCTTCTTCGAGGTCCTGCTCTGGATCCTCGCCGCCGGAGTGGTGATCCGGAATCTCGGCAGCCCCTGGCACGCGGTAGGGTTCGCCGGCGGCTTTGCTGCCGGAACCGCGGTCGGCATGTGGATCGAAGACCGGCTGGCTCTCGGCATCTGCTCAATTCGTGCCTTCTCCAGAGATCCCCAGCGCGAGTTGGCCAGCGAGCTGCGCGACCGGGGCTACGGCGTGACGGAGCAGAGGGGCCGAGGACGTCACGGGATCGTGGGTGTACTTCACGCGGTCGTGCGGCGCCGAGACTTCCGGGATGTCGTCCACATCATCGAGCGGCACGATCCGGATGCGTTCGTCACCATCCAGAATGACGCCGTGGTACACCGCGGATGGCTGTACCGCGGCAAGAGCAAATGAGATGTCGTTCCTACAGCGTGCCCGAGTAGCCCAGCCCCGGCGCCTCGGTCGGAAACAGCGTACCGTCGCGCAGAATCAACGAGCCGGCTGCCGGGTCCTCGAGCAAGTCGAAGTGCCCGTCGAGGTCCGCGTAGGCGACGTTCGGGCGGGCGAGCGCAAAGTGCAGGCCACCGGCGATCGCGAGGGCGGATTCATCCATGCAACCCACCATCACCTCCAGACGGGCGGCGCGGGCGACACTGTTCACCGCTAGAGCCTCGGCGATCCCGCCCACCTTCATGAGCTTCACGTTCACCATGTCCGCCAGGTCGCGGCGGGCGATCCGGAAGGCGTCGCGCAGGGTGAGCAGGCTCTCGTCGGCCATGACCGGCAGGAAGACCGCTTCCGTGACCCGGCCCAGCAGATCCGGCTCGCCTTTCGGGGTCGGTTGCTCCAGAAGCTCGAGTCGCACGTCTCGGGTCGCCCGGACGAATCGGATCGACTCGTCGACCGTATAGCCCTGGTTGGCGTCGAAGCGGAGCTCGATCCGGTGCCCCACAGCCTTCCGAACCAGCACGACGCGCTCGACATCCGCATCCACATCTCGACCGCCCTTGATCTTCAGGCAACGGAATCCGTCGCCCACCAGATCACCTGCCCTCTCCACGGTCTCCTCCACGGGGAGAATCCCGATCGTCACGCTCGTCCGGATCCGGTCCCGGTACCCGCCCAGCAGACGCCACAAGGGCTGCCCGGCGGCCTTGCCGAGGAGGTCGTGCAGCGCGAGGTCGACGACGGCCCGCGCAGCGGGACGGGAGGCGAGGGGCTTGCGTAGATTCTCGAGGATGCGCGCGCTCCTGAGCGGATCGGAACCCCGAAGGCGAGGCTCGATCACGTCTCGGAGATCCGCGAGCACGGAAGCCGGCGTTTCTCCGGTCACCGCCGCGTCGGGGGCAGCGCAGCCATAGCCGATCAGCCCGGTGTTCGTCTCCAGCCGCATGAAGACGTTCGTGACCGAAGAGACGGTCTCGTAGGCTATCGTATAGGGCTCGCGGAGCTTCAGGTCGACGGTCCACCAGTCGACGGTGCGGATCCGCACGGTCAGCTCCTCTGCTCGTGGATCTCCGACAGAGTCATCGGCTTGATCGTCTCCACGAAGGCGACGAGGTGTCGGACCATGACCTCCCACATCCGTCGGCCCTTCTCCGGTGACGCCCTGGTGGGATCGCCGAGAACGCCGGTGGAGGAAATGCGCCCGGTGTGCGCATACCACTCGAGCGCGTACTCGGAGCTGAAGTCCAGGTATCGGCTGTAGAACTTAGGGGCAAACCGCCGGGCGCTGCCGAGGTCCACCAGCTCGGGACGGGTCGCCAGGCTCGTGCTCGTCTCCACTTCTCCGGCGTGGACATCCCCCCTCGTCTCGGCGAGACGCTCCACATCAACGTCGCTCGTCTCGCCCGAATCCACGCAGGTGAAGATGTGGGCGTCGCGGTTGATCATCTGCGCTGCGAACTTCAGGCTAGGCACGTTGCCGCCGTGCCCGTTCACGATGACCAGTTTCGTCACCCCGTGCCCGGCGGCGCTCATCCCGACCTCGTAGACGAAGTGGGCCAGCGTGTCCGGGTTCACGCTGATCGTGCCGGCGAACTCCTCGTGGTGGTAGGAGACGCCGTAAGGGATGAGCGGCAGGACGAGCGGCTGCGGCTCGCTGCACCGACGTGCGACCTCCCGGCACAGGTAATCGGCATCCCAAGCATCGGTGTCCAGCGGCAGATGGGGGCCGTGCTGCTCGATGGCGCCCACCGGCAGAAGCGCGGTGTCGACCTCCCCCAGCCGACGCTCCGCCTCGGGCCACGTCAGCTCGGCGAGCAGGTAGGCCCGCGCCGCCGTGGCAGAGCGCTCCCTCCCCCACTCTTCCTCTTCGCGGGAGCCTCTCCCTCCGCGTCCGCTTCCGGCTCGCTCGAAGGGGTACGGCCGCGCCATGGCCGGGTCGCTCAGCAGGTCGAACGGCACCCACTGCCGACCCGAACGGAAGACGGCGCCGTCGACGTGCTCGCGCAGGGCAGCGTAGAGCGGCTCCCGAAGGCGGAGGGGAATCGAGTGCACGGGAGCGCGCAGCCGATGGAAGCGGAGCTGCATCACCTCCGGCCGGGGACGGGCCCGGCCCGTGCGAGCTGAACCCGAGGAGGGGATCCGACCCTGCTCCGTGAGCATCCACACCAGGTGCTCGGAGCCCTCGGCCTCCTGGTGAACGCCCCTCTCCGCAACGGCGGCCAGACAAGCCCGGATCTGCTCCTCGTCGTAGCCGCAGCGCGTCGGGTCCTGGCCGACGGCCACGAGCATCGCCACCACGCGTCGGCACTTCTCGCACCGGCCGCACGGGTACACACGCTCACCCTGAACGTGGGTGGCGTGACAGGACGTCTGATGGCGTTGAAGCTCCGGGTATCGCTCCGCCAGCACCTTCTCGACCAGGAGCTCGGAGAGCGGGCGCACTATCGAGAACTGCGTCAGGTTCCAGCCCTTGCGCCGGTAGTAGGTAGACATGGCGTCATCGAACAGGCGGCTCTGGTCGTACAGCCCGTCGTAGTGCGGGATCCCGCGATACCGGACGACCCGTGTCGTGTCGTGCTCGTCGCCGATCACGATTCGGCCGATCCCCCGGCGCCGCGCCACGGGCAGGACGCCGAACAGGAACACGGCCACGGTCCACAACCGGATCGGATACTCGTCCGACCGGATCCTCTGGTAGTCGTTCCGGACGAGCGGTAGCTGCCGCGCCATCCAGTTGAACACGCGATCGGCCGACGTCCAGACGCGAACGGTGTGCTCGGAGTCCGTCGCAGCCAGGTGGCGGTAACCATTCAGGGCCGTGTACCAATGGCGCCCCGACTCGTTTACGAATAGGGAGTGCGTCTCGTAGCCGAGCTCGCGCAGCAGTCCGTAGCTGAGGAGGCTCTCCTTACCACCGCTCGAGAGCACGCCGATCGTGTCGCGGAAGGTCTGCCAGCCGCCGCCGTCCGACCGGGTAGCGCTCGGCGGCTTCCGGGAGGGATCAGACGGCGATACCGCGATCCACGGTTCGGGAGGGTCCGGGAAAAGCAGCTCGGCCTGCAGGTAATGCTCCCGCACTTCCACGGGGACCCGGGCAGCGTCGGTCAGGAACTCGTTCGGGCGAAGGATCTTGTTGACATAGATCTCCCGAGCGGTGTTCTCCGCCATCTCCGCCAGAAACCGTCTGTCGTGCGTATCGTAGGGTACGTGGAAGATGAGCTCGCGGCAAATAAGTCCGTAGTTGTCGGCTACCTGGGCCGCGATCATGGCTGCCAGATTGTGGGAGGGTGGCTCGGCCGGATCGAACACGTCCTCCTCCCACCGATAGGCGAGCTCGGTCTCGCTTGTCCGGTTCCCCGCCGTCACGCGGTACGGGGCCGTCAGCCCGCGTGCCGTCAATCGAACCGGCCCAACCTCAAGCCGGTCCAGGACGACGAGCGGGGCCAGGGCTTCGATCGTTGCTCCGGCACCCGGGGAGCCCTTCCTCTGGGGGCTCACGGACCTGCCTCCGACATCCGCTGGCGGACGACGCCCACGAGTCGCTCCGGCCCGTCCAGAAGCACGTCCGTGGCCGGCAGGCCCGTGGCGGTCTCGATCTTCTCCCTGGCCTCGGCGACTCCCTTGGAAGTCAGGTTCTCGTGATTGATCGTGACCGCGATCACGGGGCGGCCGGAGAGGAGCTCGATGGCGCGGATCTGCGTCTCGAGCGGGTGAAGCGGGTAGCCCGGGAATCCGTCGTACTCGAGACGCGACGGGGCGTGCTGGAGAACCACCGCCTGGGGCCGTCCGGCGGCGAGCAGCTCGAAGCCGCCGGGGTAGGCGGGGTTCATCAGGCTTCCCTGCCCCTCCAGCACGATCACCTGCGGATCGGCTTCCTTCCAGGCGGACCAGGCCGCGTGCTCGATCTCGCCAGCGACGAAGTCGTTGATCAGGGAATCGAGCAGGACGCCGTAGCGCGCTCCCTGCATCCAGGCGGTCTGGCCCGTGCCCAACATCTCGGCGCGCACGCCGGTCGCCTCGAGGCCCTCTACCAGAGACCACGCGGTCGTGCGCTTCCCTATCGCCGAGTCGGTGCCGAGGATGGCGACGCGGAAGGAGGTTACCTCCTCGATCTTCCCTGTAAAGGCGTGAAGCGCGGCACGCGGCGGGGTTCGCCTCACGTCGCGCAGAGTCACGCCGCAGCGACCGGCGGCCGCGGAGATCTCTGGGTCGTCCGACAGGAAATCGTGGAGCCCCGAGTCCACGTCGAGGCCGCGCTCGATCGCCTCGACGATGGCGCTGCGTATGGCCGGCGAGAGGCGGCCGCCATCCGGGGCGATCCCGATTACGAAGTGAGTAGCCGGGAAGCCCGCGTGCCCGGCGAATCCGAGGGCGGCCGGGAGGTCCTCCAGAAGCGGGATGCCGTTCGGCCGTCCGTCCAGCACCTCGCCGGCGTCGCGCCCCGCGACCGTGGAATCGATGACGCCGGCGACCCGGTAGCGGCGCGTGCGGCGCACGAGGCCGTGGGCCGTCTTCCCGTACGTCGACGTGAACGCACCCTCACAGTAGACAACCGCGTTGCCGTCGCGGCCGGCCGTGCCGCCTTCGGCGCCCGGCGCGCCACCGCTCGCGGGATCCGCTCTCATCATCTGGCAGGCTCAGCGGCGACCCGTAAGGATCGCCACGTACCGATCGCCCGCAAACGGGTTCTTCTGGTGCCGGTCGAGCAGCACGGAGAGCCCGGCGGTCGAAGCGGGAAGCACGCTCAGACCTTCCTTTTCGCGAAGCATCTTCGCCTGCCGGAGCATCTCGCGATCGCTGGCGTTCTCCGCCCACCCGTCGGTGGAGCGGATCGCCTCCAGAGCCCACTCGCCGTCGAAGGAGTGCCAGTTTATGAGCGGTTCGTTCACCTGCGTCTCCCGCACGGTGGCCGGGTCGAGATCCTGGCACTCGGCGAATCCCTTGAGATACGACCGCACGATCGGGTTCTTGCCGTGTGACGAACCGGCCACGAGGCGCGGCATGTGCGAGGTCTTCCCGCGCCGGTACAGGGTCGCGAAACCCCGGTGGATCCCGGCGAGCGTGGTGCCGTTGGATACGGGAACGGCTACGACGGCCGGCGCATCCCGCAGCTCATCGTATATCTCGTTGGCTATCTCACCGTAGGCCACGAGCTGAAGGAGCGTGTTGGCGCCTCCGGGGTTAGCGTCGTAGAGCTCGTCCCGCTCTGCCTTTTTCTTGGAGGCCACGACGGCCGCCTCGTAATCGCCCTCTGTCCGCACGACCTCTCCCCCCAGGACCATCATCTCCTCCAGGCGGCGCGTGTGGTACGAGGACGGCACGTGAATCACACATCGCATGGCGGCCAATGAGCAGGCGTAGGCCATCGCCGTTCCGTAGTTGCCGCATGTCGCGACCGCGACAGCCTCGAACCCGCGCCGCAGTGCGTCGTGCACCTGGGCGAACGCGATGCGGTCCTTCTGAGTGCCCGTCGGGTTTCCTCCCTCGAACTTGAGGAAAAGCTGCCGGATGCCCAGCTCGCGCTCGAAGTTGCGCGCCCGGGCGAGGCGCGTGTCACCGATCTCTGAGGCGATAAGATCTTCGTACGCCTCCAGCCGCCGCTCGAGGTCCAGCGTCCGATCCGTCGCGATGCGCCGGCACTCCTCGAGCTCGTCCGTGAGCACGCCGGGAGGCCCGAGAGCTCCATCTAGAAGACTCGGAAAGGAAGAGGGTTCGACCGGCATTGGTCCCAAGGGTGCGCTTGGCGGCCTCAAGTAGGGTGGCTTTTCAAGCTCTCGTAAGTCGTTGTGAATCTACCGAGTCGGAGGCGAACCGGCTACGTAATGTCAACGCCTAGTGAAGGACCTTCGGCATCGGCAAAGTCTGGGAAGGCCGCGTGCGAACGACTGCGGGAGTTGGGCAAGAGCGGACACGATCGCCTTCTGAGCGAGGGTGCATCACCTAGGCTTCTGAGGCGCGACCACCGCCGGATGCGGAGGAAGCCGAGCGCCACAGATCATGGGGCTTGGCCGCATCCGTGCGGAACGGCAGATCGATCTTGCATCCGGTACGCGCTGATTCGTAGGCCGCGAAGATCGCTTCGAGCACGGCGCGCCCGTCCTCCCCCGTCACCGACGATGGCTTGTCGTCCCGGACGCAGGTGACGAAGTGTTCGAACTCCTGCGGGAAGCCGTAATTCCACGCCTCCTCGTAGATCGTGAACGACCATCCCCGCGTCGTCCCGGCCTTCTCGACGGCGTAGTCGTACCCCCCGGCGCTGTACGTCTCGATGGCATTGCCGTGCAGAAGATCCGCGTACGCGACACCGCCGGACCCATGGACCTCGGCACGGTCATCCATACCGCCGAGCTTGCTCCAGCTCTCCTCGGCCACCGCGATCACGTCGCCCTCGAACTCGAGGAGTATGATGGCGTTGTCGTCTCCGAGCGTCCGGTCCGTGTGCACGTATGTGCCCATCTGCGCGTAGACGGAGGAGATGGGGGGCCGGTCGAGCATCCAGCGGAAGAACTCGATCGCGTGACAGCCCATGTCCATCGTGACGCCGCCACCCGACCGGTTGACGTCCCAGAAGTGCTCGGCGTGAGGCCCGTCGTGCTTCTCCGACTGCTTGATCAGGACCGGCCTCCCGAGTGCGCCGCTGTCCAGGAGCTCCTTGAGACGAACGTACTTAGGCGCAAAGCAAAGCTCCTCCGCGTACATGAGCTTCACGCCGGCCTTGCGGCACTCCTCGATCATGCGATCGGCCTCCGCCAGATTCAGGCAGAGCGGCTTCTCGCACACCACATGCTTGCCCGCCCGCGCGGCGGCGACGGTGATGGCGCAGTGCAGGTCGTTGGGCGCACCGACCACGATCATGTCGATCTCATCCATCTCGAGCATCTTGCGGTAGTCGGTCAGATGGTGCGGTATGTGATGCCGGCCGGCGAAGCGCTGGGCGTGATCCGCCGTCGGGGACGCGACGGCGAACAGCTCCGCGGCGGCGCACCGCTGCAGGGCATCCGCGTGAATGCTCGAAATGAATCGAGAGCCGACAATTCCGACCCTCACACGTCCTTCCATGGCGGTCCGGCCTCCGTAGTTCGCGTCGTCCGAGCTCGGCCTTCTCCGACGTCAGCTTGCGGACAGCGCCTCCGACGTCAGCTCGCGATGACCCTCCCTCCGTCGTCCCACTGTACGGGCGATTCTCGGAAATAGGACTCGTTGGCCATGTGGCAGGCGATGGCGGCGTGGTTGCCGAACGCGGCGTCCTGGACGACGGGCTCGCGGCTCCTGACGGCCTCGAAGAAGGCCCACAGGTGCGGGACCGTGTCATCCCAGTCGTGTCCTGTGTAGACCGTGTTGCCGGTGATCGGCTCCATGCCCGGCGTCGGATCGTTCTCCGCGTGCCAGCGGGCCTGATACTCCTCCCTCAGCGCCCGAGGGAAGCTCTGCGAATAGTAACTCGGGTAGGTGTCGCGACCCGTCTGCGGCGAGAGTGAAGCGAGCGACCTCGGGAGTGGCCGTGCCGAGCCCGAGCCGGACGTAGACCTGGACGCCGCCGTAGTCGAACAGCACCGTGTGCAGATCGGGCATGTTGCGTCCGTCCCTCCAGCGATAGATGCCCCCGAGCGCTTGTGCGCTGCGGGGCGGCTCGTTCCAGTCGAGCGTATACAGCATGCCGCTGATGAGATGGACCATGAGATCTCCGGCCACGCCCGTGCCGTACTCCTTCCAGCAACGCCAGCGTGCGAAGCGCTCGGGGTTGAAGGGGATCTTGGGGGCTGTTCCCAGCCAGACCTCCCAGTCCAGGTTCGAGGGCGACAGGCCGGGCGGAGGAGGATACTGCCAGGCGCCCGTCGGCGAATTGCGTCCCAGGCATAGCTCCACCATCGAGACCTCGCCGATGGCCCCATCCGAGTAGAGCTCCCTTGCCTTGGCACAGAGAGCCGAGCTCGTCCTCTGCGACCCTACCTGCACGATCCGGCCCGCCGACGTGGCCGCTTCGACCATCTCGAACCCCTCCGCCGCCGTGTGCGACATCGGCTTCTCGCAGTAGACGTCCTTCCCGGCCTGGACTGCATCCACCACCACCTGTCGATGGTGATGGTCGGGCACCGCGACGATGACGCAGTCGATGTCTTCGCGATCGAGCACCTCCTGATAGCGACGCGTCGTCGGCAGGCTGGTGTCGCCGGCCAACTCCCTGGCCAACTCATGACGGCCATCGTACAGGTCGGAGGCGGCGACGCACTCGACGCCCGAAAGGCTGAGGGCGGCCGACATCAGGCCCGAGCCCTGCATGCCGACGCCGATGATGCCGAAGCGCACGGTGTCGCTTGGAGCGACAGGCCTTGCGGCTGCGGCGAAAGCCTCGGTTTCCAGCGCGATGCCTCTCGTCGCGAGCAATCCGCCGGTCGCCATCGCTCCGGTCTGCAGGAACTCCCTGCGGGAAAATTTGCTGGACATCTGCGTCTCCTTGCTGGTCTGCCATCGACTAAGCGATAGCTATGCGGCCGCACCAAGGCCAGCAAGGCTCCGAGGGGCCGGGATTCCGCTGCAACCATCTCGCTCCGCCTCCCCGGCCGGGGTGGCAGCGACTTCGGGCTGTGTACGCTCTAGCAAGCAACATCCTCAACTCCGCATCAGCTGGCGTCTTCGGAATTCGGGTAGCTTCGGCCATCTGGAACAGGGTGCGAGATAGCCGTATCAACGGCCATCCGTACGTTCGCGTCCTTCGCCAGGCAGATACGTCAGGTTCTGAGCCCAGCTCCAGGTCTCGGCGACGCCGCTTTCGACCAGATCGGCCAGGCGGCGGTTCCCCGCCTCCGTGTTCTGCCCGGTTTCCGCTATCAAACCGCTCAAGCCGACCGCTGAGCTCGCGAGATCGCTCCAGGACTCCGCCGGGACCATGAGCAGGTAGGTGGGCCGCTGACCGCCGTCGATCAACTCGTACCACGTATATGCCGGCAGGCTGGCAGACCCGCTGTGGGCCTCCCGGACGGCCCGGAGGACGTTTTCAAACTCTGCGTTGCCTCCGGGACGCAAGCGCACTTCACTCACTTGCAACAGGCGGGACGCGCTCCGGGACTCCAGCCGAGTGACCGTACTCAGATCTCTGCGCAGGCGAAGCACGCGTCGAAAGGCGGGGTCGGCGAACGG
>JARRMU010000076.1:0-21510 GCA_037385645.1 Gemmatimonadales bacterium | reverse complement strand
ATGTTGGCGAGGCATCCCGCCAACGTGTTAAAGATCCGCTTCTTGAAGATGAGGTTGTGGCAACACTCGTGGATCTGCACGAACAAGGCGTGGTTCGCCACGGCTCCTACCGTGTAGGCAACGAGGAGGAAGACCCACCACGGCTTGCCGACCACCCACGCGGCCGCGGCGATCTGAACAGCCACGAGGGCGATGATCGCCAGGAAGCTGTAAGGGTTTCGACCGATGAGCTTGCGAACGTCGGGGTGCTCGCGGAGAATGGCCTGGGTTCGAGCCTTATGGGGCTCCGGCTCTGGGGAATAGGAAAAACCTTCCGGTACGGAGGACAACACACCCATCCTTTCCATCCAGTCTGCGCGTGGTTCTGAAGCAGGTGGGACCCTGCCAAGTTATTTGTACTCGCTCCCAGAAGCTATCCCGGAGCGCTCGGCGTGAGGGCTCTTGGGCATCGGGTGCCCGGCTGGGTCCGGAGCCTCCTGGCCCTGATCGTGGCCCTGACGGTGCTCCGAGTGATGGAGTGGGCCATGGCGCCGGCCCCGTCCGCGGAGCTCGCCACCGAGCGGCCGCCCGACCTTCGCCCTTGGGACTACGTCGGCTGCTTTGACCTCGAGGTGGATCCATGGAGCTTCAGCCGGTACGTGGCGAGCTCGGACTCCGCCGACCAAGCCCTCCTGGTTGCGCCGCGCCGCGTCATGCTGCTGCCGGATTCGCTCGATGAGTGGGGGCGAGGGTACGGCACCCGCCGCGCGGCTCCCCTTTCCGGTGAGTACGACGAAAGGCTTGCCCGATCCCTCCGTTGGTTCGTTCGGGCCGACACGCTCTGGCTGGTGTGGACCGCGGGAGCTATCCGGGTCGGGGTGGCGCTTTTCTCCCACGGGGACAGCCTCACCGGACGGGCCCTCTCCCTCCGAGCAGATTCCGCGCAGGGGACGGCAGCGGCCGGAGCGTGGAAGATCAACTGCTCCACCTTCGAGCGGTACGGAGCTCGCGCGAGGCCTCGTCGATAGCTTCGTCGAACGCCTCGTCGGTGGCGGCCTACGGGGGGCCTCCATGCTTTGCGTTCACCGCGTTCATTCGTAGCTTGACAAGAGCAGCTGAGCTGCAGTGATGGATCCAAGAGGCGTCGAACAGGAGGAGATTCATGTCATCGATCGCGAAGGTGATCGAGGTGATTTCGGAGTCGGATAAGAGCTGGGATGACGCGGTTCAGAACGCGCTGGATGAGGCGTCGAAAACGGTCGACAACATCAAGAGCATCTGGGTGGAGAACATGACGGCCGTGGTCGAGGGGAATCGCATCGTGCGATACCGGTTGAACGCGAAGGTCACGTTCATCGTGGGAGGACACGACTAGCCCTGGGCTCGTTTGCCAGTTGCTGGCTCTCGCGTCTGGCGGGGAAACGGGGCGGCTCGATGAGCCGTCCCGTTTCGTCATCGGGGCACCCATTTCAGTCGACCTCTCGGCCCTGTATACTCCGCCGTTCGGGATTCTCGCGCCTCACGCGAAGTGACATTCGAAAACACGACCAAAAGCTCGAAACGGAGGAGTCCATGAGAAAGTTGTGCGCAGTTCTTCCGGTCTTGACGCTCTTCGCAGGGCTGTCGACGCCGGCCATCGCCCAGGAGGGAGAGTCGTGGGAGACGCAGGAGACGGTCTACGCCGTCACGCTGGTTCGGGTGCACCCGAACATGAGCGAACAGTACCTCAACAACCTGAAGCGAACGTGGGTTACGGGCGTGAAGGCGGCGATGGCGGAAGGTTTGACGACCGACTACAGTGTTTATCAGACCCTCCAGACCAACGACCGGGGATACAACCTCATCCTGGTCACCGAGCACCCGAATCTGGCCTCCTTCGATGCGACGGCCGAGTGGCGTGCGAAGATCCAGCGGATCGGCGACGCTGTCGAGATGGTCATCAGCGAGCAGGAGACGGATCGCATCACAAGCACCGTCTATCCCGAGATCCGCGACATCCTGAGTTCCAAGCTCGTGCGAGAGATCAAGTTCATCGACGAGTAGGCCCATTTGCAGGTCGGCGCGGGGATCCCGAACCAAGTGCCGCCCTGGTCCGCTTGACGTCTATCCGCCTTGCGGTCTCTCGCCGTGAGGAATGATCCGGTAATGCCGGTCGAACCGAGCCGGCGCGTCCGGTGGCTCCTGGTGCTGCTGGTTCTCGGCCTGACGCTGGTCGCCTACCTGCCTGCCCTCAAGGCGGGGTTCGTGAATTGGGACGACGACGTCTACCTTCTCACGAACACGCTCATCCGAGAGCTCTCCGCGGAGGGGATCCTCCACATATTCAGTCAACCCTACTACGGTCAGTACCAGCCTCTAGTCCTTCTGTCCTTCGCGTTCGACTACCACTTTGCCGGACTCGATCCGGCCTGGTACCACACGGTCAACGTCCTGCTGCACGTCGCCAACACGGGGCTAGTGCTCGTGCTGGTTCGTGCCCTCTCAGGGAGGTTTGACGTAGCCGTGATGGCCGCCGCGATCTTCGGCGTGCACCCCCTGCACGTGGAGTCGGTGGCTTGGGTCACCGAGCGGAAGGACCTGTTGTACGGCTTCTTCTATCTGGCCTCGCTCATCGCGTACGTGAACTACATCAAGCGCCACAAGAGATGGCTGTACGCGATTGCGCTGGCGCTGTTTCTGCTCTCCCTACTGTCCAAGGCGCAGGCGGTGACCCTGGTCTTGACATTGCCACTCGTGGACTGGCTGCTGTACCGCCACCGCGATCTGGGCTGGCGGTGGATCGCTCTCGAGAAGATCCCGTTCTTTGTCAGCGCCCTCGCCTTCGGGTCCCTCGCTCTGGTCGTGCAGGGCGCCGCGGGCGGCCTGGCCATGGCGGAGCCCATCGGGCTCGCCGACAGGGTTGTCTACGGGAGCTACAACCTGGTCCACCATCTGATGCGCCTCTTCGCTCCCGTGCGTCTGTCCGCCATCTATCCCAACCCCACCCAGGAAGGCGGCTTTTCGGCGCTCGAGATGCTCCTGTATCCGAGCCTGGTTCTCATCCTGATCTGGCTCGCGCAGCGGTCACTGAGGCACACGCAGGGTGGGGAAGGGAGCGTCCGGAGGGGGGTGGCGTTTGGTCTGGGCCTCGTGGTGGTGAACGTGCTTCCAATGCTCCAGTTCATCCCGGCGGGAACGGCGATGATGAACGACCGCTTCGCGTACATTTCCTCGATCGGTTTCTGCTATCTCGTTGGCGTCGGGCTCGGAGGGCTGCGAGACGCTCGCCCCCGGCTCGCTGCGCCGCTGGCCATCGCCGCGTCGGCATACCTCGTCGTCCTGGGGTTTGCGACATGGGAGCGGACGCTCGTGTGGCGGGACGGTCTCAGCCTCTGGAACGATGTGCTGGCCAAGTACCCCGACAAGGCTCTGGCCTATAACAACCGGGGGCTGGCGCTGGCTGAGCAGAGTCGGCTCGCCGAGGCGATCGAGGATTACGATCGAGCCATCTTCCTCGAGCCCGACTACGTCAAGGCCTTCAACAACCGCGGCTCCGCGAAGCTTCTGCGTGGAGATCACGAGGCCGCGATCCGGGACTTCAACCAGGCGCTTCGTCTGGATCCCGCCTACGCCGAGAGTTACTACAACCGCGGCCTGGCGCTCGATTACCTGGGCGACACGGAGGGGGCGATCCGCGACTATGGGGAGGCGATCGAGCTCAAACCAGGCTTCGCCGACGCCTACTACAGCCGCGGTGGAGCGCGGGCCAATGCTGGAGACCTCCGGGGTGCTCTGGAGGACTTCTCGGCGACGCTCGAAATCGCGCCGGACCATGCGCGCGCGTACCTACGCCGGGGGGTGGTCAGGGGCGTCCTCGGAGACGCTTCGGGGGCTTGTTCAGACTGGCGAGCGGCCGCCGAGCGGGGCTCGGATGAGGCTGCGAGCCGCCTCGTCGGTTGCCGAGGTCCGTAGACGGCAGGCTCCCTATTGACGCGATCCGTACGCTAACGTATGGTAGTCGTTCGAGGGTCGGAGCCCGTGCGATCATCGGTGAAGCGTCTTGGGGGACTGCTAATCGCTCCGGGCTTGTGCGGGCTTTCCGATCCCCTCGAACGATCTCTTACTCCGCCCCAAGCGATGCCCTTCAGTCCTCGAGCCGGCCCTCGGCCGTGGCATCGACCATTCCGCGCAGAAGCGTTCGCACTTTGCTGACGACCGTGGGAAGAGCGGCTTCGATCGCCGTCGTCATCGGGCCGCCGACCGTGACGACATCCGCCGCCTCAACGGCCACGATGACAACGTGCTCCGCAAGGGACAAGTCGAGCGCTCGCCCGGCTTGCAGCGCCTCGAACAGGCCCACGTAGTGGATGGACGTGCCGGAAGCCATCTTCCAGTCCTCGGCCTCCTCGATAACGAAGATGGTGCCGGGAGCGGCCCGACCCGTCACGACGGTGTCGACGACGACGAGATGGCGAACGCCCTGCAGATGATCGAGTAGCGCGAAACCCATCTCGGGGGTCTCCACGATGTCGATACGCGAGGACCCCGCCTCCTCCAACTCACGGCGGAGCTCCCTCGCTACGTGGAAGCCGAACCCGTCGTCAGCGAGGAGGTCGTTGCCCAGACAGAGCACCCTGGCGTCCAGCGTGTGAAGGGTGCCGGACGGACCGGTACGTGCCGGCTCGGGAGGCTGCACCGGACGACAGGGTTCAGAGCCGCTCGCGGGAGACCTGCCCATCCGAATCGCGACGGAGCCACTCGACGACATCGCCGTCCGGGCCGCGCACGCGGAGCAAGAGGGGCATGCTGCCCGGCAGCGAATGGCTGGCGCAGGCGTGACAGGGGTCGTAGGCTCGAAAGGCCATCTCGACCATGTTGAGGATGCCGTCGGAGACCTCGCCGCCGGAGATCAATCCCTTGGCCGCCTTGTCGACGCTCATCGCGATGCGGGCCGAGTTATTCTGAGTGGCGACGATGAGGTTCGCTCTCTCCACGACCCCGCGTTCGTTGGTCCAGTAGTGGTGGAAGAGCGTCCCTCGCGGAGCCTCGACGACCCCGATACCCTCGCTGGGTAGCTCGGTGGGCAGCGTGCGCACGTCCGGATTCGTCAGATCGGGATCGTCCGCCAGCTCCTTTAACCGCTCGGCGGCGTAGAGGAGCTCGACGACCCGGGCCCAGTGGTTGGCCAACGTGTGATGGACGGGCTTTCCGCCCAGCGTCTCGAAGAACTCCTCGTACGCTTCCTGTGCCAGCGGGGTGGCCATTCCCTCGGCGACGTTGAGCCGGGCCAACGGGGCCACCGCGTAGATACCGCTGTCCGTCCCATCCGCGAAGCCCCGCCAACCCACAGGCTTGAGGTAACAGAACTTGACGTAGCTCCAGGGCTCGACGTGCTCGGCGATCCAGGCGAGGTAGTCGGCCGCTGCGAACGTCGTGACTTCCCGACCTTCCGGTGAGACCACGCGGATCCCACCATCGTAGAAATTGACCCGGTTCTCATCGTCCACGAGCCCCATATAGTAGGTGTGGTGCGTGAAGTCGTCGGAGGTGATCAGGCCGACGTACTCTTCGTTCTTCAAGACAACGTCGCGGAAGATCTGCAGCGTGAACTTCCCGAACTCGACCGCCTCGTCGGCCACCTCCCGGATCTGACGCTGAAGGTCCGGAGTGATGTGCTTGGCCACCCCGCCAGGCAGGCCGAGCACCGGGTGGATGACCTTGCCGCCGATCGCGGCGATGACCTCCTCGCGCAGGCGTCGACGCATCGCGATGACCTGCTTGCCCACCTCGGCGCCGACCACGCCGATGACGCCCAGCACGTTTCGCTCGGCCGCCGGCGCGGTGGGGCCGACGACGAAGTCGGGGCCACCCAGGAAGTAGAAGTGGAGCGCGTGGTCCTCGGTCATGAAGGCCGAGTAGACGAGCTCTCGGATCTTCTTCCCCGTAGCGGTCGGCTCGACCCGGTACAAGTGATCCAGCGCCTTCGTCGCCGCCATGTGGTGTGCGGTCGGACAGACACCGCAGATGCGCGATGTGATCTGGGGCATCTCCTCGGCCGGTCGGCCCTCCACGAACTTCTCGAATCCCCTCAGCTCTGGAACCTGGAAGTAAGCGCGCTCGACTTCGCCCGCCTGGTCGAGGAAGATGTCGATCTTCCCATGTCCCTCCAGGCGGGTGATGGGATCGATGCTGATGCGGCGCCGGGCGTATGAGGTCCCCGCCCGCTGGGCTCCTTCGCTCCAGGTGTCTTTGAGTCGCTCGTTCAGATCGGGCATCTCTATGTCTCCAAGCTTCTTGGGCCTCTCTGGGCTCAGGCTCTTAGCTCAGCGTTTTCCGTCGCAGCAGCGAAGCGGGAAGGCCGTAGCGGTAGAAGGTCCCGACCGGATCCGGAATGCCTTCCAGGATCCGGTCGATTCCTTCCTCGTCGTCGGCCCCGATGAGAGAGGCGATTCCGGATATCGCCTTGCCGCCATGATCCAGCACGCGGCTCGTGGGACCGGAGCACCCCGAGCAGGGCATGTTTCCGCTCACGCAGGCGGCGCCACAGCCGGCGCGCGTGGCCGGTCCCAGGCACACCAGGCCCTGGGCGAGCAGACACATCTCCTCGTCGATGAGGATCTCGTGCGGTCGGCTGAACTCGCTGATCGAGAGGTCGAGCGGCTTCGACTCCCTCCGGGGGCACTCCTCGCACAGCGCCTGGTCCGGAGCCAGCACGGTTCCCTTGGGCGGCAGCTCTCCGGAGAGCAGCGTCGCCACGGCCGACTGGATCACCTGCGGGTGCGGCGCGCAGCCTGGAATCGCGTAGTCGACATCGATCACCTGGTCGAGCGCCCGAACGGTCTCGAAAAAGCCCGGAAGGCTCAGTTCGTGCCCGTTCTGCTGGCTGCTCGGCCTCGGGAGTGTGCCCCTGGGGTTCTCCGTACTGGGTGACTCCAGGTACGCCGCGCGGTAGATGCCCTCCCGGTCGTGCAGGTTCGCCAGGCCCGGAATGCCTCCCAGCTGCGAGCAGGCTCCGAAGGCGATCACGAGCTTCGACTTGCGGCGCAGCAGCGACGCCATCTCCTCCTGCTCGGTCGTTCGGATCGCTCCGTTGATGAACGACGCCAGAATCGACTCGTCAGGCATGGTCTCGATGTCTGCCCGCTTGAAGTCCATGGCGACGGGCCACATCACGATGTCGACGGCACCGACGATGTCCAGAATGCCTTCCGCAAGGTCGACGACCGCCTCCTCGCAGCCGCCGCACGAGGCGCACCAGTAGAACGCGACCTTGGGCTTGGGTTCGGGCTTTGTCATGGGATCGCGACCTCCTTCGCCGCCGTCTGCCAGGCGATACGGGGGCTCGTAAGCTCCGCGCCCGCGCCCTCGGCGCTCGCGAAATCCTCTGCCGGGATGCTCAGTTGCAGCGGACCCAGGGCTCGAATGTCGGCAGCCATCTCGTCCGCGACCCTTCGGAGCCGATCGGCCTCCGAGGCCGAGATCCACTCGAGGCGCAGGCGCTCCCTCTCGATACCGAGGCTCTCGATCACACGGCGCAGCAGACGGAACCGGCGCAGGGCCTTGTAGTTGCCTTCCTGGTAGTGGCAGTCACCAGGATGGCAACCGCCGATCAGCACGCCGTCCGCGCCGCGCGCGAACGCGTGCATGATGAACTGCGGGTCGATGCGCCCCGAGCACATGACCCGCACCACCCGGACGTTCGGGGCGTACCCCATCCTCGAGGTGCCAGCCAGGTCGGCCGCCATATAGGTGCACCAATTGCAGAACAGCGCCACGATTCGCGGCTCGAACTCCTCGTGGGACGTCGGTCCCGTGTTATCCGCTTTCTCACGCATAGGCCAACACCCCCTCGATCTCTTCGTAGATCTCCATGTCCTCGAAGAGGTTCTGGACGATAGATCCAGAGGGGCAGGCGGCGACGCACACGCCGCAGCCCTTGCACAGCACCTCGTTGATCTCCGCCCGGTTTTCCGCGTCGTCGTGGAGGATCGCCTGGTAGGGACAGAGCGGGATGCAGGTCTTGCAGCCCGAGCAATCCTCGGCGATCACGTGGGCCGTGTTGGGCTCCAACTCGATATAGGCCCGGTCGATAAGCGCCAGCGCCTGGCCCGCGGCGGCGCCGGCCTGGGCGACAGTCTCGGGGATATCCTTGGGCCCCTGACAGCACCCTGCCAGGTACACGCCGTCCGTAAACGTCTCGACCGGCGCCAGCTTCGGGTGACGCTCCATGAACCAGCCGTCGCCGGAGCAAGTGATGTTGAAGGTTCGCCGGACCTCTTCCGCGTCCGCCCGAGGCTCCAGGCCCACAGCCAGGATGAGCATGTCGACCGGTATACGCCGCACCATGCCGGCAAGCGTGTCCTCCACGTCCACAAGGAGCTCGCCATCCCCGTCGGCCTGCTGATAGACGGAGGCGACCTTGCCACGGATCAGGTGGGTCCCCTCGGCGGCGACCCGCTGGTAGAACTCCTCGAAGCCCTTCCCCGGCGTGCGTATGTCGATGTAGAAGTTGTAGACCTCGGCGTCGGTCTTTTCCTTGATCAGGTGCGCCAGCTTCAGCGAGTACATGCAGCACACCTTGGAGCACCACGGGTTGGTCTTCTGGTCTCGGCTGCCCACGCAGTGCACGATCCCCACAGACGTGGGCTTCTCGCCGTCGCGCAGCACGACCTCCCCGCCCGTCGGTCCCGAGGCATTGACCAGGCGTTCCACCTCAAGCGCCGTATATACGTTCGGGTAGATCCCGTAGCCGTAGTGCGGAGAGCGTCGAGCATCGAAGGTCTGGAAGCCGGTGGCCATGATGATAGCACCGACTTCGAGGGTCTCGACCCGCTCCTCCTGATCGAAGAGTATCGCGTCCCGGTCGCAGGCTTCGAGGCAGGTCTGCTTGCACTTGCCCGAGCTGAACTGGATGCACTGCTCGGGATCGATCAGGACGACCTGCGGGACGGCCTGCGCGTTCGGCAGGTAGATCGGCTTCCGTTTGGAAAGGCCGACGTCGAACTCGTCCTCGAACTTGCCGCGCTTGTAGACGCAGGCGTCGATGCACTGCTGGCAGCCCACGCAGAGCGACACGTCGATGTAGCGTGGTCGGTGCTTGACGGTGACCTCGTAACTTCCTACGAAACCTTCCACCTTGACCACGTCGGTCATCGTCATCAGCGTGATGTTCGGGTGGGCCTTCACCTGGGTCATCTTCGGCGTGAGGATGCAGGCCGCGCAGTCGAGCGTCGGAAACGTCTTGTCGAACTGTGCCATGTGGCCGCCGATCGAGGCCTCGCGCTCGACCAGATAGACGTGCTTGCCGGCGTGGGCCAGAGTGAGGGCGGCCGTGATGCCGGCGATCCCGCCGCCGACCACCAGGACCTCCGGCCGGATCGGCACGCGGCGGGTCTCCAACGCCCTATGGTGGCGCACGCGCTGCACCGCCGCCCGAACGAGATCGATCGCTTTTTCCGTCGCCGACTCGCGGTCCTCGTGCACCCACGAGGCGTGCTCGCGGATGTTGACCATTTGGAAGAAGAAAGGGTTCAGTCCCCCCGCGGCGGTTGCGCCGCGGAAGGTCTCCTCGTGGAGGTTGGGTGAGCAGGAGGCAACCACGATCCGGTTCAGACCGAGCTCCTCGATGTCCTCCTTGATCATCTCCTGCCCCGGATCGGAGCACATGTACTTGTAGTCCCGGGCGACGGTCACATTCGGTAGCTCGCCGGCTTTCTCCGTCACCTGTTCCACGTCGACGGTGCGCGCGATGTTGGTTCCGCAGTGGCAGACATAGACGCCGATCCGAATCGGCGGATTCCCGTTCGTGAGGGGCGCATCGCCGTTGACGGTCGCGCCGTCGACAGCACGATCCCTGGTCGATCCTGAGCCAAAGCCGTCTTCACGCAGCATGGGCCGCTCTCCTTTCCAGGACGCGGTTCGCGCTCACCACGCAGCGATCGATGCCGAGCTTCTTGGCCGGGATACCGAGCGCCAGCCCGAGGATCTGCGAGAAGTAGAGAATCGGGATCGGTTCGAGGTCGTACTCCCGGCGCACCTGGCTCTGGTAGGCGTCCAGGTTGAACTGACAGAGCGGACAGATCACGGCCAGGACGTCCGCGCCGCGGGCCTCTGCCTCGTTCAAGAGCCGGTAGACCAGGTGCAGCCCGACTTCCGGCAGCGTTCCCGTCTGGCTCGCGCCGCAGCAACGCGTCTTGAACGGGTAGGGGACGACCTTCGCCCCCGTCGCCTTCAACAGCCGGTCCATCGTCTGCGGATGGTACTGGTCGTCGAAGGTCGCATAGGGCCGTACGATCTGGCAGCCGTAGTAGGGAGCCACCTTGAGACCTTTCAGGGGCTCCTTGACGGCCTCCTTGATCCGTTCTTCGCCGACGTCTCGGGTCAGCACCTCGAGCGGGTGCCGGATCCGGACATCGCCCTCGTAGCTGAGCCCGACGGCGTCAAGCGCCCGGCGGACGCGGTGGCCCATCTCGGCCGAGTCGGCCAGGTGGCGCCGCGTCTTTTCGAGCACCAGATAGCAGGCGTTACACGGCGTGAGCAGGTCCGCTTTCTCCCGCTCGGCGAGGGCGAGGTTCCGGCTGGCCAGCGCGTAGGCCTCTCGCTTGTCGATCGACATGTAGGAGGTGGCGCCACAGCAGTTCCAGTCATCTAGTTCCTCGAGCGGCTCGCCCAGCACCTCGAAGACCGCGCGCAGGGACTCGTCGTAGGCGCGACCTGTCCCTTTCAGTGAACAGCCGGGGTAGTAGGCCAGCTTCTTCATGACAGCACCCCCGCGTCACTGCCGACCGCCTCCAGCATCCGGGCTAGATCCCGTCGACCCCGGATGGTCTCCTTACGAAGCGAGAATCGTCCCGTGCGGACCAGATCCCGCCGGCGACCATTCGCTGGAACTCGCGCGCCAGTATCGGAATGGGCAGGTGCTCGGTGTACACCCCCTCCTCTATTGCCCGGCGCTTGAGGGCGTACATGATCTCGGTGACGGGAATCTGCCGTGGACACTCCACCGTACACTGGTAGCAGCTCGTACAGAGCCAGATGGTGAAGCTTCCGAGGACGTCGGCCTCGAAGCCTTCCCGCCCGAGGTGCATGAGCTGGCGGGGGCTGTAATCCATGTAGGCGAAGAGGGGGCAGCTCGCACTGCACAGGCCGCAGTGCATGCACTCTTGAATCTTCTCCGCACCGGGCAGGCTGGTGATCCAGCGGGCGAATTCGGGGCTGCGGTCAGCCTCGGTTCGGATGTTCGGCCTCATCGTTCAACCCCTCCCGGGGTCTGTCGGTGCTCGCTCCTACATGGGGCCGTCCACCTCCGACGAGTTCGCCCGTCTCCAGCTCGCGTGATACGGGCATGCGTGCGGAAAGCGCTCGCGCAGGACGCACTTGCGGCGGAAATAGATGCCGCAGCGCATGCATTTCTCGGGCGGGTCGTTGCTCCAGGCTATCAACTGCACGGAGAGTCGGTCCAGAAAGTCCGCTATTTGACGCAACTCGCTCTTGGGGCGTCCCTCGAACAGCTCACTGAACATGCCCTTCTTGAGCTCCGCGTACTCTTCGAGGAGGCATTTGCCTTCATCCGTGAGCGAGAGGTGAAGCGCTCGGCGATCCATCTCCGCGGGGTTTCGGTGGAGCAGGTTCCGCCCGACCAGCCGGTCCACGGCCTTGCTTGCCGCGGCCGGACTCACATCGAGCAGACGGGCTACGTCGCTGAGGGTGGGCGCCTCAACGAGATCGACGATTTGCAGGAGCTTTAGCTGGCCGAGCGTCAGGAGAGGGTCGCCGCCTTCGGCAAGCCGTCCCTGGATCAGCGCATCGATCGTCGAGGCGAAGATCTGCGTGCTACCCACGAGATCGTTGGCGGCCTCGAGCCAGGTGCGCCGATATCCGTTCTGGGCTTCCATCATTGCGGCCCTCGAGGAGGGCAAGTTGACCAGACATCGTAAACGACATTAAATATTAACTTAACCTACGATATTGTCAACAACATTTAGTAAATTGCCGGAAGTCGCTGGTCAGTGGCAGGCCGCCGCAGCGTCCCGCCCCCTCAGCGTCTCGGAGCCTACTCCTCTCGCAGCACGACCGCTGGATCCACGCGCGTGGCACGTCTGGCCGGCAGGTAGGAGGCGAGCAGCGCGATCGCCAGGAGAAAGACGGCAAACCCCGCATAGGTCACCGGGTCGATCGGGTCGACCTGGTAGAGTAGGCCGGCAAGCAGGCGCGTCAGCGCCAGAGCCGTCAGAAGGCCCAGCCCTATGCCGAGGCTGCCCAGAATCAGGCCGTGACGGGAGATCATGCGCAGCACCTGCGACGAGCTCGCGCCCAGGGCCATCCGGATCCCGATCTCGCGAACCCGCTGGACGACGGAGAACGACATGACGCCGAAGATCCCTATGCCCGAGAGCAGGAGGGCCACGGCGCTGAACAGGGCCAGCAGGGAGCCCGTCGAGCGCGTTCCGGCCATCGCCTCTCGAACGTAGTCCTCCAGCGTCTGCACGGAGTGGAGTGGCACATCGGGGTGGAGCGAGCTCACCTCCTCGCGAACCAGACGGGTCAGCTGCAACGGGTCGTCGCGCGTCTTGATGATCACGAACATCTGGTTCGACCAGGCCCGGCCACTCTGGTTGAAAGGCACGTAGATCTGGACCCGCGAGGGATTCTCGAGCTCGTAGTGGCGGACGTTGCGTGCGACGCCCACCACCGTTCGGTAGATGAGGACCGGGTTGTCAAAGTCCGAGTCCTCGGTGATCTCGAACGCGACGCGCTTTCCGATCGCGTCCTCACCCGGCCAGAACTTCTCGGCCATCGTCTCGTCGATCACGCACACCAGCGGGCTGTCGTCGCGGTCCGCGTCCGTGAACGCCCGTCCCCTCACCAGTTCGATTCCGAGCGCCTCGAAGTGGCCAGGCTTGACCATGTGGAACAGAACCGACTCCCGGTGCTCCTGATCAAACGGCACCCCCTCCGGTACGATGGCCTGCTCCCACGAGTTGCCCTGCAGGGGCACGATGTTGGATAGGGAGACGGCTTCGGCGCCCGGTAGGGCGATCAGTCTCTCGTGCAGCCGGTCGAAGAAGTCCCAGGCCTGCTCCTTCTCGGTGTACTCCGACACCGGTAGCGAGACGCGGGCGGTGAACACGCTCGTGTCGTCGAACCCCTTGTCCACCCGCTGAAGCTCCGCGAGGCTCTGGATCATCAGCCCGGCGCCGATCAGCAGGACGAGGGCGAGCGCTACCTCGCCGACCACCAGCGCCGAGCGCAGCCGCTGTCGGCCTTTCCCGGCCGTCCCGCTCCGTCCCCCCTCCTTGAGCTCGTGACCGAGATCGTGTCGCGATCCCCGCAGCGCGGGTGCTAGCCCGAAGAGAACCCCGGTGACGAGCGCGATACCGAGCGTGAAAACGAGGACGTTGATGTCCATGCCCACCCGCTCGGACATCACGGACGGGATCGCGTCCGGCAGCCTCGGGATCATGAACCGTACGGCGAGGAAGGCGAGCGCCACGCCCAGGAGGCCGCCCGCGAGCGCTAGCACAGTGCTCTCCGTGAGCAGTTGGCGGACGATCCTTCCGCGCCCGGCTCCGATGGCCATGCGCAAGGCGATCTCTTGCCGCCGGCTCTCCCCTCGGGCGAGCAGGAGCGACGCCACGTTCGCACAGGCGATGAGGAGCACGAAGACGACGGCCCCCATGAGGATCCAGATCTGCGTGCGCACATCCCCGACGTACGCCTGCTTGAGCGACTCGAGGCGCGTCACCGCCTGTTGATCGCCCTCCTCTTCGGTAATCTCGCGGGTCACCCGATCCATTTCCTCTTGCGCCATCGCGAGCGTCGAGCCGGCGGCGAGCCGGGCGATCGCCCACGTCCCCTGGGAGCACCCCCGCTCCTCCCAGCACATCTGATCGGAGAAGAAGCCCATCGGAAGGAAGACCTCGGTGTCAGCGCTCGGAAACACGAACTCCGGCGCCATCACCCCGATGATGGAATACGGCTGCCCATCCAAGGTGATCGACGCCCCGATGACGTTCGGGTCGGCTCCGAGGCGCCGCTCCCAAAAGCGGTGGGTCACGACGGCCACCGGCTCCGCGCCCTCCCACGTCTCAGCCCCCGTAAAGGTCCGTCCGAGTGCCGCCGAGACTCCCAGCGTCTGGAAGAAGTCGCCAAGCACCAGCCGGATACGAATCACCTCCGGACGATCGCCGCCCGTGAGGGTCCGCCAGCGTCCGGCGTTCGCACCCCATGACTCGAACGTACGGCTCCTCGCGCTCCAGTCGCGGAAGTTCGGGATGGAAAGCGAGATGGAGAAGCCGGACGGGGCGATGACGTCGGGAACGACGAGATCATCGGGCTCGGTCACCGGCAGCGGCGCGAGAAGCACGGCGTTCACGACGCTGAATATCGCCGTGTTCGCCCCGATACCTAGCGCGATGACCAGAGCGGCCACGATCGTGAAGCCCGGGCGCTTGAGCAGAGTGCGAATCGCGAACCGGAGATCCTTCAGGAATGACTCCACGCATCTTCCCTTCGCTGGCATCGTCACACGGTGCGGCGACAGGCCGCTCCAGGCGCTGCCCATGCCGCGTAGGCCGCCGCACCGACGTCCTTCGCTTACTCCTATGGACGTGTGGAACCGGGAAGAGGTTGCAACGACTCGGGCCGCGGGCTTCCGCGTGGAGCTATGAGGGCGACGTTCGCTTGAGGCCCGTCTCTCTCAGAATCCAACTTGCGATCTCCTCTACCGAGCGGGCCGTGGTATCCAACGAACAGCTTGTCCCGGTATGCTGCCAGAGCGGACGTCAGGCCCTCTCCTTCGAACTCGTCCTCCGTCAGTGGGAAGTTGGCGACGAAGATCCCGTATTGCAGCGCCAGGTAGAGTGAGGTGGGGGTCTTCCCGGATCTGGACACGCCGACGAGGATGAGGTCGGCCTGAGCGTAGTTCTCGATCCGGCTGCCGTCGTCGCAGGAGAGGGCGAAGTTGGTCGCTTCGATTCGCCGATCGTAGATCTGCGTATCCGCCATCCCGTGGGCGCGTCCGGTGGCATGGGCGGACGGCTGGCCGAGCTCGCGCTCCAGCGGCTCGAGGAACGTTTCGAAAAAATCGAGGACGAAGGCGTCGGCCCCCGTCACGATGTCGCGGAGCTCGTCCTGCACGAGCGTGCTGAAGACGATCGGTTTTCGCCCATCGCTCCGGGCTATCGCATTAATCGTCTGCACGGCTTCCCGCGCCTTGTCGGCGCTTTCCAGGAATGGTAGGGTGATCCTCTGGACCTGCAGACCGTCGAACTGGGTCATCAGGCTGTTGCCGAGCGTTTCCGACGTCACGCCGGTCTGGTCGGAGATGAAGAAGACCGTTCGTGAGCTCATGAGCTTCGCGACACCTCGAGGGATCCGCTGACGCGTGCCGGCGGCCCAAGCGCGCGCCGGCCCAGCGGTGATTCTTCTACCTATATACACACCGAACAAGGGAAGCGGCGATGAGCGAGTACATCGTCCCCTTCGAATCCGTCGGTAGGGACGACATCGAAACGGTCGGAGGCAAGAACGCCTCTCTCGGGGAGATGATCGGCGCGCTGTCCGAGGAAGGGATCGACGTCCCTGGCGGCTTCGCGATCACGGCGCTGGCCTATCGCGACTTTCTGGCAAACGATGGCCTCGATAAGCGGATCTACGGGGCACTCGAGCGGCTGGATGTGGACGACGTCGGCGCGCTCCGGAGCACCGGAGCCGACCTCCGCGGCTGGATCGAAGCGGCTCCATTTCCCGACACGCTGCGAGCGGAGATCGAGGCGGCCTACGCCTTGCTCGGCAACGGGGCAGAGGTGGCGGTGGCCGTTCGTTCTTCGGCGACGGCCGAAGACCTTCCGGAGGCCTCCTTCGCCGGCCAGCAGGACACGCTGCTCAACATCCAGGGCGTGGATGCTGTGGTAGAGGGAGTGCAAGCCGTCTACGCCTCCCTGTTTACCGACCGGGCCATCGCCTACCGCACCCACCACGGGTTCGACCACGGACAGGTGGCTCTCTCGGTGGGAATCCAGGAGATGGTGCGTGCCGACCTCGGCTCGAGCGGCGTCATGTTCACGCTGGACACGGACTCGGGCTTCCGCGACGTGGTCTTTATCACGGCCGGGTACGGGCTCGGCGAGACTCTCGTGCAGGGATCCGTAAATCCCGACGAATTCTACTTGTACAAGCCTGCGCTCGCGGCTGGGCGCAGCGCGATCCTGCGCCGTACGCTCGGAACGAAGGCCATCAAGATGGTCTACGCCGAGGAGGGCGGAGCGTCCCCGGTGACCACCGTGGAGGTGCCGGCGGAAGAGCGACGGCGGTTCTGCCTCTCCGATGCGGAGGTGGAGGAGCTGGGCCGGCAGGCCATGAGGATCGAGAAGCACTACGGCTGTCCGATGGACATCGAGTGGGCGAAAGACGGCGTCGATGGAGGGCTGAGGATCGTCCAGGCACGGCCCGAGACCGTCCAGAGCCGCAGCGGGCGGCTGATCGAGCGGTTCACGCTCGAGCAAAACGGCCGCGTCATCACGAAGGGGCGTAGCATAGGTCACAAGATCGGGAGCGGACCGGCCCGAGTCGTCGAGTCGGTCACGCAGATCGGCGTGGTTCAACGCGGAGATGTCCTGGTGACCGACATGACCGATCCCGATTGGGAGCCCGTGATGAAGATCTCGTCGGCGATCGTGACGAACCGGGGCGGGCGTACCTGTCATGCCGCGATCGTGGCACGCGAGCTGGGCATTCCGGCCGTTGTCGGGTGCGGGGATGCCACGGACACGATCGAGGGTGGCCAGGACGTCACTGTCTCCTGCGCGGAGGGGGACGAGGGGTTCGTGTACGCCGGTCTGCTCGGCTATGACACGACGCTGATCGAGCTCGATGCCCTTCCCGAGATTCCGGTCAAGATCATGATGAACGTCGGAAACCCGGACCGCGCGTTCGATTTTGCCGCAATCCCGAACAGCGGGGTCGGTCTCGCACGCCTGGAGTTCATCATCAACAAGATGATCGGCGTCCACCCGCAGGCGCTGCTCGAGTACGATCACCTGCCCGAAGACCTGAAGGAGACGATCGACCTTCAGATGTCCGGCTACTCCGATCCCGTCGATTTCTACGTGGCGAAGCTTGCCGAAGGGATCGCCACGATCGCCGCCGCGTTCGCCCCCGAGCCGGTCATCGTTCGATTGTCCGATTTCAAGTCGAACGAGTACGCCAACCTGATCGGCGGGGACCGTTACGAGCCGCACGAGGAGAACCCGATGCTCGGGTTCCGGGGGGCTTCCCGATACGTGGACGACAACTTCCGTCCCTGCTTCGAGCTCGAGTGCCGGGCACTGAAGCGTGTGCGGGACGATATGGGTCTCACGAACGTATGGGTGATGGTGCCCTTCGTCCGCACCGTCGAGGAAGGTCGGAAAGTCGTGGCGCTGTTGGCCGAGAACGGGCTCGAGCGCGGGATGAACGACCTCGTGGTCATTATGATGTGCGAGGTTCCCTCGAACGCCATCCTCGCGGAGGCTTTCCTCGAGCACTTCGACGGGATGTCGATCGGGTCGAACGACCTCACACAGCTCACGCTCGGCCTGGACCGTGATTCCGCGATCATCGCGGGTATCTTCGACGAGCGCGACGACGCAGTGAAGGCGATGCTCTCGGAGGCTATCAGGGCCTGCAGGAAGGCTGGCAAGTACATTGGCATATGTGGCCAGGGCCCCTCGGACCACCCCGATCTCGCCGAGTGGCTGCTGAGCGAGGGGATCGAGAGCATGTCTCTCAATCCCGATACCGTGCTCGAGACATGGCTCTTTCTCGCCGGGCAGGAGATCTGAGACGACGGACGGAGGCGGGCGGACCACCGCGAGCGATCGCGCGACCGGGGCGCGACAAAGGAGATAGGCATCTGGGCGAGTGGCTCGCCGCCTACGTGGCGGCCTTCACCCTTGGGGCATCGCATGCCCTGGAGGTGGATCACATGGTCGCCGTCACGGCATTCGTCGGTCGCTCCCCGCAGGCCGGGAGCGCAGCTCTGTTCGGGGTCCGCTGGGGCCTCGGTCACGCGCTCGTCGTGCTCCTGATCGGCGCGGCGCTCGCGTGGACGGGCGTTTCGGTGCCAGAGAGCCTGGAGACCTGGGCCGAGCTCGGCGTCGGCGTCATGCTCGTGGCGCTCGGGATATGGAGCGTGCGAGCCTCACGTCGCCTGCACGTCCACCGGCCGCAAGATCACGGCGGACACGCCCATCTCCATGCCCACGCCCCGGACCGCCATCCGCACTCGCATTCTCACGACCACCACCACCCGCACGACCATGCACATGGGCCATCGCCCAATGGATTGGGGCGCGGGCACGATGAGTCGAGGCACGAGCACGACGTGTCACGCCACGGGCACCTCTCGACTCTCGTGGGCGCGGTGCACGGCCTGGCGGGAACAGCCCCCATCGTGGCGTTGATCCCTGTCACTCTGTTTGCCGGCTTCTGGCCCGCGATCGGTTACCTGGCGGCGTTCGGGGTCGGGACCATTCTCGCGATGGGGCTTTACGCTTTCCTGGCTGCCGTCGCCGCCCGCCGGGTTTCCTCCACGGTCAGCGTGGCGCGCGGTGTAGGGCTAGCGACCGGCCTGGCGAGTCTCGGCGTGGGTCTGTGGTGGATCATCGCCGCGACTGGTGCCACGGTCTAGAGCGGGCGAATGAACCTCGCGAAGATCCTGAAGTTGTATGCCTCGTCGCTCGGCGTCTTCCTGGTTGTCGATCTGCTGTGGCTGGGCGTCATAGCCCGCGGCTTTTACCGCAGGCAGCTGGGACCGCTTCTGAGGCCGGACGTCCGGTGGGCGCCCGCTCTCATCTTCTATCTGCTCTTCGTCGCAGGCGTCCTGATCTTCGCGGTGATCCCGGCACTGGAACGAGACTCGTGGGGCCGCGCCATCGTGTTCGGCGCCTTATTCGGGGCGATTTCCTACGCGACGTACGACCTGACCAACCTCGCCACGCTGAAGGGCTTCTCACCGATCGTGGCGATCGTGGACATATCCTGGGGCGCCTTCCTGGCCGCATTCATCGCCGGCATCGCATACAAGCTGGGCGCGTAGCCACCGTCAGCGCCTCACCGTAGTTTTACAAGAAGTCGACAAACAATATACATTAACTAGTCACCACCCTATGGGCGTCCAATGCGAGAGTCGATCCGGGCCGGAATTGCGCTGCTCCTTCCGTTGACGGTGGGGCTCGTGTCCGGACTCCTGACCAGTGAGGGCGTGGTGGTCTGGTATCCGACGCTCGTCAAGCCGTCGTTCACCCCACCGGACTGGCTGTTCGCCCCGGTGTGGACGGTTCTGTACCTGGCAATGGGAGTTGCCGCGTACGGCGCTTGGCGCCTCGGCATCGGCGTTCCCGGAGTCAAATGGGCGCTCGGCGTCTTCCTGGTTCAGCTGCTGCTGAACGGGCTATGGTCTTGGCTGTTCTTTGGCCTCCATTCGCCCGGCGCGGCCCTTATCGACATCGCGCTGCTGTGGCTCTTCGTCGGGTGGACCACGTACCTGTTCGCGCGGCTGGTCCCCTGGACGACAATCCTGCTTCTTCCCTACTTCGCATGGGTGACCTTCGCGGCGGCGCTCAACTTCGAGATCTGGAGATTGAACGGATGAGGGGCGCGAGCTCGCCGGGACTGACCGTGGCGACCTCCGCAATGGTCCTGAGCCTGGCGCTCGCCGCGAACGGGACGGCGACACTGCCGGCGGGTGGCGCCGCGGCCGTCCGACCGCAGGGCAAGGCCGACTAGCGACGCCATGGTACCACTCTCGCTCCTCTTGACCGGGTGGGCCATTCTCGCGCTCGCGATGGGCGCGCTCTGGGTTGTCCAGCGCCAGACAGGCGATGCGGGGGTCGTGGATCTGGGCTGGACCGCGGGGCTTGGTTTCCTCGCCCTGCTCTACGCGGCGGGTCTCGGAGAGGGTCTTCCGGCACGGCGCTGGCTGGCGGCTTTCTTGGCGGCCGGGTGGTCACTACGGCTCTCGTTGTACATCCTGTCCGACCGCGTGTTGCCGAGGGGCGAGGACGCTCGCTACGGCACGCTGCGGGCCCGGTGGGGCCGCCAAGCGCAGGCGCGCCTCTTCTTCTTTTTTCAGATTCAGGCCTTTCTGGCGGCCCTTCTCTCGATCCAGTTCATGCTCGTGATGCTCCATCCCGCCGGCTCTCTGAGGGTCTGGGACCTCGCGGGCCTGGCCATCGTCTTCGTCTCGATCGCCGGAGAGTCAGCGGCTGATCGGCAGCTGCAGCGCTTCCGCCATGATCCCGCCAACCAGGGGAGGACATGCCGAGAGGGTCTGTGGCGTTACTCGAGACACCCGAACTACTTCTTCGAATGGATCTTCTGGTTGGCGTGGGTGGTGATGGCATGGGGTTCGCCATGGTGGCTCGCCACGTGGACCGCCCCCACCCTCATGCTCTTTTTCATCCTCCGGGTCACCGGAATCCCTCCGACCGAGCAGCAGGCCCTGAAGAGTCGCGGAGAAGACTACCGGCGTTATCAGCGTGAGACGAGCGCCTTCTTTCCCTGGTTTCCGAAGCGGGCGAAAGCTTGAGCACGGTCGGCGCCGGTCCACGTCGGGCAGCGCCGGACGAAGCCGTGCGCATCCGGCGTGCCGAGGGGCTTGGCGGGCAGGACGCGCACCTCCTCGAGGCGTCGATGCGGCTCGACCTGCCGCTCGAGCGGGTCTTTGCCTTCTTTTCGGAAGCCGCCAACCTAGAGAAGATCACCCCTCCAGAGCTGAGGTTCCGCATCCTCAGCCCTCTGCCGATCGAGATGAAGGAAGGGGTGCTGATCGACTACGAGATCCGGCTCGTCGCCGTGCCGATGCGGTGGCGCACGCTGATCGCAGGTTGGGATCCGCCCTTCAGCTTCGTCGACGAGCAGCTGAAGGGGCCCTACGGGCAATGGGTGCACACGCACCGCTTCCATCCCGAGGCGGACGGGTCCACCCGGATCGAGGATGAGGTACGCTTCCGTCTTCCGTTCTGGCCTCTCGGCGAGCTGGCCTGGCCGGCGATCAGGTTGCAGTTGGGCAGGATCTTCGGATACCGTCAGGCTGCCATCCGGAAGCTGCTGGAAGAGATTTGACCGACCCTTCCAGCCTGCCGATCAGATGGCTCCAAATACACCTGATACCCGAACACCAAGGAGATGATGATGGGAGACTTCGATTTGAGCGGACTCGGTGCGCTCGCGATGAGCATCGTGACGACGTGGGGAGTGCGCGTTGTCGGAGCCGTCGCGGTCCTGCTGATCGGCCGCTGGGTGGCGGCCCGGATCAGGGCCGCGGTGCGTGCCGGACTCGAGCGTCGTCAGACGGATGCGACGCTGTCGCCGTTCCTCTCCGGCATCGCGTACTGGCTGACCATGGCCTTCGTGGTCGTCGCGGTGCTGGGTTTGTTCGGCATCCCGACGGCGTCGCTCGTGGCGGTGCTGGGCGCGGCGGGTCTGGCCGTCGGGCTCGCGCTTCAGGGCACCCTCTCACACTTCGCCGCGGGCGTGATGCTGCTCGTGTTCCGGCCGTTCCGCGTGGAC
>JARRMU010000075.1:0-11012 GCA_037385645.1 Gemmatimonadales bacterium | reverse complement strand
ACCATCCGGGCGTTGCGCCCGACGTGTGGCGCTTCCTGCACCCCGTTGGCCAGGACCGCAGGCAAACCCGAAACGTATGGGAGTAGCCAACCGGTGTGGGTCAGCCGGCGGCGACCGCCTCCTTGTAGGGAAACTCCTCGGCCAGCACCCGCAGCCGCTCGAAGCGCTCTCGACAGACCCGGCGGGTCGTCTCCAGATCGATCTCGTCAACCCTGAAGCGGCGTTGGTGCTGGAAGTACATCGCCGGATCGGTCCAATCCGGCTCCACGTTGATCCGGTAGGCGTGGCCGCCCCACACCTCGTAGAGCGGAAACAGGCCACTCGCCACGGCAATGCGGACCAGCTCCACCGATTCGGCAGGCTCCGACTTCCAGCCCGTCGGGCAGGGCGAGTGCATGAGCAGGAAGCGCGTCCCGCGGATCGAGAACGCCGTCTTGAGCTTGCGGCTGAAGTCCTCCGGGTGCGCGATCGACAGGGTCGCCGCGTACGGGATCCTGTGCGCCGCCATGATCGCCAGGATGTCCTTCTTGTCTTCGCTCTTGCCCTCCGGCGTCGTCGACGTACGTGCGCCTGGGGGCGTAGCCGACGAGCGCTGGCCGCCCGTGTTTCCGTAGATCTCGTTGTCATAACAAATATACATGATGTTGTCGTCGCGCTCGGCCGCGGCAGAGAGCGTGGCGATCCCGATGTCATACGTGCCGCCATCGCCTGCCCAGCAGATCACCTGACCGGATTCCTCGTTCAGGTCCCGGATGGCGGCCAGGCCGGCGGCGACCGCAGCCGCCGAAGCGAAGGTCGTGCATACCGTGGGCACGCCGTAGCTCGTCGTCGGGAAAGCTCCCGCCGTTACGGCGCCGCAGCAGGCCGGGATGGCGAGGGTGCAGGTATCGCCGACATCGGCCAGGGCGCGACCGAGCATGGTGAGACCCACGCTCATGCCGCAGCCGCCGCAGTTCGTGTTGCCGGCGCGGAGCAGGCACTCCTCGGTGCATGGGATGGGCGTCGTCACGAACCCCTCGAGCTTCCCCAGGCCGATCTCCTCCTCACGGCTGAGCTCCCGGCCTTCTCGTCCGAGCTCGCTGTCCTCGGATCTGCGTCCCGATGCGGCAGTCATCGACCCGCTCCATTTCCGTTGCCGATTCCCATCCAGACCGGCTTGCCCATTTCCTCCCGCTCGCGGAGATCGGCGACGACGTCATCGATCATGGAGGGGGTCACGTCGCCCCCGCACAAACCCGTCAGGTAGCCCTGGATCAACAGTCCGTCGCCGTCTCCCTGGAAGACCGATCGCAACTCCTGCCAGAAGATGCCGCCCACGCCGGCGGCGTAGTTGCGGTCCAGCACCGCCACCTTGTTCGCGCTTCCGCAGGCCTCCCTGACGGCCGCTTCCGGGAACGGACGAAACATCTTGATCTTGATCATGCCGATCTTCTCACCCTCGTCGCGGCGGCGGCGCACGACCTCCCGCACCGTCGTGGCGATCGTGCCGGACACGACGAGCACCTCCTCCGCGTCATCCGTGAAGAAGGTCTGAATGGCATTCCCGGGATCCCGGCCCATCCCTTCGATGAAGGCGTAACGGCACTCTTCGAAAGCTTCGGGCACGCGCTCCATCGCCTCGTCGATCTCCAGCCTCTGTGACATCGCGACGTTGGGCCATACCAGGCCGCCGAGCGTCTTCGGATCCTCGTGCCGCAGGCGGTGCGGAAGGTCGAGATCCGGCAGGTAGCGATCCACCTCTTCCTGCTCCGGCAGCTCGGTCCCCATCTGCGTGTGCGAGAGGATGAACGCGTCCAGCGCCACCAGGGCGGGCAGCAGAATCCGGCGTTCTTCCGCCAGCCGGAACGCGAGCAGCGTCGTGTCCAGCACCTCCTGGTTGTCCTCGCAGTAGAACTGAATCCAGGGAAAGTCCCGCAGCATGAGGGTGTCGCCCTGATCCGCCCAGATGTTCCAGGGCGGCCCCAAGGTCCGGTTGACCGCCACCATGACGATCGGCAGTCGATAGAAGCCCGCCACCATGATGTTCTCGACCATGTAGGCGATCCCGTTCGAAGAGCTGGCCGTGAACGCCCTCGCGCCCGCCAGCGAAGCGCCGATCGACACGCCCATCGCGCTGTGCTCGCTCTCGACCGGAACCACGCGAGTCTTCGAGAACGGGAACTTCGCGACGTACTCGACGATCTCCGTCTGAGGCGTGATCGGGTAGATCCCGCACGTCGCGCCGCGCGCGTTCCGATTGGCCTCGGCGGCTACGCTGAGGGCGTATCCGGCCGCGTGGTTGCCCGTAACCAGTTCTGCAGGCATGGATGCTCCTAACGATGACTCACAGGTGGCTCATCAGGATCACGTTTCGCGGGCACTCCGTGACGCAGACGCCGCAGCCCTTGCAGTAGGCGTAGTCGAACACGAGCTCGTGGCCGACCCGCTTGAGCACCCCCTCCGGACAGTAGGTGACGCACAGATCGCACTCATTGCATACGCCGCAGGAGAGGCAGCGGGCCGCCTCGCCCGCGTCCGTCAGACCTGAATGGATCTCGTCGAACGTGGATCGACGCAGCTCCGGCGCGACCGCATCGCCCTCGGAGACGGCCAGCCGCTCGAACAGGTGAAGCCGCATGGCGTCGGCTCGAATCACCTCGTCGTGCCAGACGTCGACGTCCCGCCGTGCCGCCGCGTGCTCCGTAATGGTCAGATGCTCGCCGCTGAGTGCCGTGTGCATTTGGAAGGCCGACCGCCGCCCGCTTCCGATGGCGCCCGCCACGGTTCCGTCTTTCGTAGCCAGATCTCCGACCGCGAAGACGGGCTTTTCGAGCAGGCCGAGCAGCCTCTCGCCCTCGCGCACCTCGGTGCCCTCGGGAAAGACGCTCATGTCGGGTGACTGCCCCAGCGCGAGGATGACGCGATGGCAGGGGATCTCGAAGTCGGAGCCCTGGATCTCCACGGGCCGCCTCCGTCCCGACTCGTCCGGCTCCCCCAGCTCCATGCGACGGCAGACAAGGTGATAGACCTTTCGTCGGGCCCGCTCCGACCCGCCCGCTCCATCGGCCCCGCCAACGCCCCGTGCGCCGTTGCTCCCGCCGGACTCGTCGGGCCGGAGCACGATCGGTTGCGTGAGGAAGTCGATCGGCACTCCCTCCTCCAGTGCCTCGTCGATCTCTTCGCGGATCGCCGGCATCTCACGCCGCGTCCGCCGATAGACGACCCGTACGCTCCTGGCGCCCAGCCTGAGCGCCGACCGTGCGGCGTCCATGGCCGTGTTCCCCCCGCCCACGACGACCACGTCCTCCCCATCCACCCGTACCTCGTTTCGGTGCGTGCGATCGAGGAAGTCGATCCCCTGCTCCACCGCCTCGCTGTCCCCGACCCCCAACCGCAGCGCGCGCAGCTCCTGCAGTCCCGTCGCCACGAGCACGGCGTCGACGCCGCGCGCCAGGTCGAGGAGAGTGGGGCGATCGATCGGATGATCGGTGACCACTCGGACCCCGAGGCCGAGGACGCGGTCTATCTCCCGGTCCAACACCTCCTCGGGAAGCCTGAATTGTGGAATCCCGGTTCGGAGGAGCCCGCCGATCTCCGGACCCGATTCGTAGATCGTCACGCCGTAGCCCAACCGGGCAAGCTGATATGCGGCCGAGAGTCCAGCCGGCCCGGAGCCGACGACGGCGACCCTCTCTCCCCGGGTCGCGAGCGGCTCGACCGTGGCCTCCCCCTGATCTCCCGCGAAGCGCTCGAGCTGGCGGACGTTCACGGCGCCGTCCAGCTCTATGCGGTTGCAGGCATCCATGCACGGCGCCGGGCAGACCCGTCCGCAGGTCGAGGGAAACGGCGTGGTCCGCAGCAGGATCTCCAGGGCGCCATCCGTGTCATCGCGGGCCAGTGCGTGCAGAAAGCCCTGCACGTCGTTGCCCGCCGGGCAGACGTGATTGCACGGCGGGACGTACTGTTGCCGCTTCGGCTGCTCCGTGGCCCATTGGCCGGTCTTGATCCCCGGCAGCCCACCGCCGGCGCCGTCCACGAAGCTGGGTCCTCGTTCGGTGGCCACGAACGGCGAGGCCGCCCCGCCGGCTGCCTTCGCATCCGCCTCATCCGCCGGTAGCGTAGCGCCGGGCATGGGCAGCTCCGCGCAGCGCACGCGCTCGTACGCCTCCGCGGCCGCCGTCTCGTTTCCGCCCCCGAAGCCCAGGTGTTCCAGGGCGGCGTGGATCTCCGCGAGCGGAATCCCGAGCACAGAGCCGACGGCGCCCGCGAGCGCCGTGTTCACGATCGGCACGCTACGCGTCCCCAGCTTGTTGTCTCGCGCGATCGACGTGGCGTCGACGGTCGCCACCCGGTTCTGGGGATATCGGTCTGCGAAGCTCTCCGGCCGCTCATCCGTGTTGATCAGGATCCAGCCGCCCGGCTCGAGGCCATCGGCGACGGCCGGGCCGATGAGGGTCGGATCGAGGACGATCACGTGATCCGGCGCGTAGATGAGGTTCCGGTTCGCGATCGCCTGGTCATCGTAGCGGCAAAACGCCTGTAAGGGCGCGCCGGACCTCTCCGCCGCGTAGAGCCCGAAGGCCTGCACCGATTGACCTTGGAGAAAACGGGAGGTGGCGATGATCTTCGCCAGCGTCACCCCGCCCTGCCCTCCACGCCCGTGTATTCGAATCTCGACCATCGAGAGGATCTCCTTGGTTTTCCCGCGCAGACCGCCGGGCCGCCGGACCGCCAAGACCCCGTCGCCGCGCGCCAGTGTGACGCGGGTCCTCGGAACGGCTCCGGCAACCTGCTACAAAGCTAGAGGGGGCTGTCGGATAGGTCTGTAGGGCGGGTTTCGCGACGATATGTGGTGGAATCTCCCGCAGACCCCGTCAGCGGGAAGGCTCCCCGCAAGCACGGTCAGAGTCGGCGGATACGGTACGCCCATATCGGCGCCAGCAGGCTCGTGAACGGCACGAGCAGCCAGATCCGACCCCGAAGGATGTTGTAATCGGCGAGCAGCATCTCCCAGGAGTTGCCGAACAGGTAGTGACCGGCCATGAACTCGAACGCGATGGCGAGGAGTACCCACACGATCCCTACGGTCAGGGCGTCGCGGCGCGAGGACGGACCGATCCAACCGAGGCTGACGACTGCCACGGCTACGATCACGATGCAGAAGACCACGGTGCTGCTCGCGTGGCCAGCCTGCTCGCCGACGGCGGGCGTGATGAACACCTCGCGCACCGTCCCGTTCAGAACAGCCAGGAAGGCGAGGAGAAACCAGATGATCGTCGCTCGGAGTAGCATGACCGTGCCTCTTCCGTCTGGCTAGCCGATCGGCCTGGCAGCCAAGATAGGCAAATACGCCCGCCACGGCCCGACTTCGCCTTCGAGCTGTCTGGCCATCACGCGGGCGATCTGCGCGATATGCCCCAGGTCGTGCACGACCCAGGTCGCCAGCAGCTCGCCGAGCGTCACCGCCCCGAGCTCGGGGTGACGTCCGGTCTTCTCGAAATCCGGGGGCCGGAGGCCGAAGGCGGCGAGCGCGGCCAGGCTCTCCGCACGCAACGCCTCGAAATCGTCGAGTAGATCCTCCAGGCTCCTGCCGCTCGACTCCTCGAACTGCGCGAAGCGGTCGAACGGCTCGAACGTCCGGCTCTTGCCACTTTCCAGGATGATCCGCATCCGAGGGATCCAGTCCGTTCGCTCGCCATGAATCAGATGGCCGAGGACGTCGTAGGGGCTCCAGCTCTCGCCGCCCTCGTTTCCGCGCTCGAGCGGTTCGGGCACGCCCGTCAGAAGCACGCGCAACGCCCCAGGCGTTCGCTCCAGCACCGCGGTCGCCGAGCCGAGGTCGATCTTCATGTCGCCCTCCGATTCGTCTCGAGGCCTACCGGAACCATCCTTTATGCCAGACGAGGCCGAGGAACGCGGCAGCGACCGCCGCCATCAGCCCGAGCGCGAATGGGTAGCCGAAGAACCAGTTCAGCTCCGGCATGTTCCAGGGCGAGACGTCCGGGTTGAAGTTCATCCCGTACAGCCCTGCCACGAAGCCGAGCGGGATGAAGACAGTGGCCACGATCGTCAGCACCTTCATGACCTCGTTCATCCGGTTGCTCAGGGCCGACAGATAGGTCGACATCAGATCGCTGGCGATCTCCCGCTGCGAGTCCAGCAGGTCCAGAATGCGGATCGCATGGTCGTAGGAATCGCGCAGGAACACGGCCGTCTCCGCCCGAATGTACCGCGTGTCCCGAAGTAGCGTGTTCAGCGCCTCGCGATGCGGCCCGACCGCCCTCCGCAGGCCGACCAGCGTTCGGCGGACTCGGTGGATGTCGGTGACGAGCGACTGATCCGGCGAGTCCAGCACTCGCTCCTCCAAGTCCTCGAGCTTCTCCGTGAGCGAATCGAGCACCGGGAAGTAGGAGTCGATCACGGCATCCAGCAGGGCATACGCCAGGTAGTCCGGCTCGGAGCTCCGTATCCGCAGCCTGCCGGTCCGGATCCGCTCCCTCACCCCGTCGAACACATCGCCCGGCTTCTCCTGGAGCGTAAGGACGTATCCCGGTCCGACAAAGATGGAGAGCTGCTCCGTGCTCGGCGGCTCGCCCATCGGACTCCGTACGACGATGAACAGGTCTTCGTCGTACGGCTCGACCTTGGCGCGCTGCCCGATGTTGACGACGTCCTCCATGGCCAGCATGTGCAGCTGAAAGATGTCGGCGATCTGGCTCAGCACCTCGCCGTGCTCCACGCCGTCGACGTTGACCCAGATGACCGGCCACGCGCCCCGCTCCTGACGGATCTCCTCCGGATCCCCGATCTCCCGCTCCACGAAACCATCGGGACCGTAGGCGATCAGCGAGATCGACGGCCGCGCCGCGTCCGGGTTGAAGGTGAGCGTGCCCGGCGCCGTGCCCGGTGCCGAGTAGACGCCGGGGTCGAGATGGGAGCGACGCGTCGTGCGCCTGCCTCCGGGTACCAGCTTCATCCGCTCCTCCTAGCTCGCGCTCTTCAGGCCCCGCAGCGACTGAACGACCGGCTCGTCGAAGTGCACGTCCAGCTGCGGGAAGGCGATCGTGATGCCCGCCTCCTTGAAGGCCCACCAAATGGCCTCGTGCAGGGCGGATCTGTGCCTCTGCCTGGCCCAGGGATCTTCCGTCCACACCGACACCTCGAAGTTGACGGAGGAGTCCCCGAACTCCCACATGAGGATGACGGGTTCGTGCTTCTTCGACCGCCACGGCATGTCGGTCGCCACCTTTTCCAGGGTGCGCCTCACCAGCGCCATATCCGAGCCGTACGTCACGCCCACCGGAACGCGGAGCCGCGTCACCGAGTCTCGCAGCGTGTAGTTCCTGACCGTGGACTGCACCAGCTCCGAACTCGGGATGATCAGGTCCTCCTCGTTGAGGCTTCGGCCGATGGCGGCCCGGATTCCCATCTTCTTGATCATCACGATCTGGTCGTTCACCTCCACTATGTCACCGGGCTTCACAGACCTCTCCACCAGCAGGATCAGGCCGGAGACGAAGTTGGCGGTCAGGTTCTGCATCGCGAAGCCGATCGCCACCGCGAAGATCGCCCCGGCCGCGAATAGGGCGGTCAAGTTGATTCCCATCGTCTGCAAGGCGATCGTAAGCCCGAAGGCCAGCACCACATAGTGCACCAAACGCGACGCGACCGCGATATTGCCCGCGTCGAGCACGTCCTTGCGCTTGATCAGGCGCTCCATCGCGTGGCGGATTCCCTTCGAGAAGAGAAACGTCACGATGATGATCAGAAACACGCTGATCAGCGTGGAGACCGTCACAGGCGTCCCCGCGATGTCGAACAGGTCCACACGAAGAGCAGCCTGGCCTTGCCTAAACAACTCCTGAAGGTCCATCGGACAACTCCTTTACGCGATAACGGTTACGAGCTGCAGTAAGGGGAGGGTCGAAGGCGGTAGGTCTCAGCTTTGGCCGCCCGGTCGCGATCACGATTCGAGGCAGCGTGCTAGCTGAACAGCTGCCAGATCCGGGCGACGGCAAAGCAGACCACGAAGCCCATCGCCAGCGGCAAGAGGGCCGAGACGGTCGTCCACTTGGCGCTGCGGGTTTCCCGATAAATCGTGTACAGGGTGGTCGAGCACGGGTTGTGGAGCAGGCTGAACAGCATGAGGTTCACGGCCGTCAGCAGCGTCCAGCCGCCGGCCCTGAGCAGCTCGCCCATGGCGAACGCGGATTCCGGCTCGAACATCACGCCCGCGCCGGCCCCGGCCCCCGCGATTCCCACCGAGAGCACCGTGAGCATGAGAACCGTCGGAATCACGATCTCGTTGGCCGGGATCGCCACCACGTAGGCGAGCAGCACCACGCCGTTCAGCCCGATCAGCAGGCCGAGTGGGTTCAGCCACGAGATGAAGTGCTCCGCCAGCGGCATCCCCCCGACCGTCACGTTGGCCACCAGCCAGATAACGGCGCCCGCCGGCGCCGCGAACAGCACGGCTCGCCAGAGGACGATCAACGTCCGATCGATGACCGACGTGTAGAGCGTCTGAAGGATTCGAGGAGGCCGATAGGGTGGGAGCTCCAGGCTGAACGTCGTCGCCTCCCCCCGCAAAAGGGTGCGCGACAGGAGCCAGGAGGCCAGGAACATGGCCGCGATGCCGAGCAGGGCGACCGTGACGACCGCAGCCGCCGAAACGAGACCCGCCAGGTGGGCGGGAACGAGGGCGCCGATGAAGATCGTCGCGATCAGGATCTGCGTCGGCCAGCGGCCGTTGCAGAGGGAGAAGTTGTTGGTGATGATCGCGATCAACCTTTCGCGTGGACTGTCGACGACCCGCGTCGCCACGACCCCCGCCGCGTTGCATCCGAAGCCCATGCACATCGTGAGGGACTGTTTACCGTGGGCGCCGACCCTTCGGAACATGCCATCCAGGTTGAAAGCGACCCGCGGCAGGTATCCGAAGTCCTCGAGCAGGGTGAACAGCGGGAAGAAGATTGCCATCGGCGGGAGCATCACGGCGACCACCCAGGCGGTGGCCAGGTAGACGCCGTCGATCAGGATGCCGCTGGCCCATCCCGGCAGACTCACGGTCTCTGCGAGGCCGAGAAGCCACGGGTGGCCGTTCTCGATCAGCAGGACGCTGAGCAACGCCGATGGGTAGTTCGCCCCGACGATGGTGATCCAGAATACAGCCGCCAGGATCAGGAGCATGATGGGAAAGCCGAGCCAGCGGCTCGTCAGCGCACGATCCAGCCTCCGGTCCAGATCGAATTTTACGCGCCGCAGACCCCGCTTCTCGCTCGCTTTGGCGATTCCCTCGGCGGTCGCGAACAGCGTCTCCACGATGCTGTCGTGAAAGTCCCGGGGAAGCTCCCACCTGAGCGCGGAAGCTCGCTCCAGCACCGCGCGGCGGGCTGCCGCCGAGGACGCGGACGAAGCCAGCACCGGCACCGCGTCGGGCGATACGACGTCGCCGGTCTCTGCGTCCGCGCCACCGGCACCGACGATCCGGCCGACGTCTCCGGTGAGGAAGGCCTCCTCCACGGACTCGTCCGCGTTGAGCAGCCTGAGCGCCACCCAGCGTGCGTTAGGCAGGTTCGGGTAGACTCGCTCGATCATCGGAACGAGCCGTTCGATCACCCGTTCCACCTGCTCGGCGTGCCGCTCGATCCGGTGCGGCTCGGTCCCGATCGATCCACTCGCCACGCCGTCTATCGCCTCGAGCAGCTCGGGGATTCCCTCCCCTCGGCGAGCCACCGTCGGCACCACGGGCACCCCCAGCTCATCCGCCAGTCGGTCGGGATCGACCGCGATGCCGTGCCGGCGAGCCTCGTCCATGAGGTTGAGGCAGACGACCACACGGTCCGTGATCTCCAGGATCTGGAGGACGAGGTTCAGGTTGCGCTCGAGCTGCGTCGCATCCACGACGACGACCGTGACATCGGGGCGGCCGAATAGAACGAAGTCCCGCGCCACCTCCTCGTCGGCGCTGCCCGCCTGAAGCGAGTAGGTGCCGGGGAGATCCACGACCTTCACCCGCTTGTCGTCGCGCGCATACACCCCCTCAGCCCGGACAACGGTCTTGCCCGGCCAGTTACCGGTATGCTGCCTCAGGCCGGTGAGCTCGTTGAAGACCGTGCTCTTCCCCGTGTTCGGGTTCCCGGCCAGCGCGATGAGGTAATCCCACCGGTCCGGGCTGATGCCCAAGCGCACGAGACTCTCGGCCCTGACATCGCAGCCTCGGCAGGGCTCGGCCGCAAAGCTCATCGTCCTGCGGGCTCCGGCTCGCCTGGCGACCCCATCGATCCGGGCTCGATCTCGATCGAGGCCGCCTGGTCTCGGCGAAAAGCGATGAGAGCGCCACGGATGCGGTACGCCACGGGATCGCCACCGGAGCTCGACAGCTCGGCGGTGATCTCGGTACCGGGAACCACACCCAGGTCCAGAAGGCGTCTTCGGTTCGGTCCCTGACAGGTCGGCGAGATCCGACTCACGGTCACCGCTTCTCCAAGCTCGGCATCAGCCAGGGTTCTGGCCGGCTCGCCGGCGGACACCCCGGCGGGAAGCGGCTCCACCGTCACGTTCGCTGCCGCCACGGTGTCCAGAACCTGCTCGCGCCCGGCGATGCGCAGCCGCAAGCCTTCGGCGTCCGTCCCCAGGACCTGGACGTCGGAACCCGGCGCGAAGCCCTGAGCTACGAGGGTCTCGAAGATCTCGGGAGGCTCATCCTCGAGGTGGATTACCTCCGCGCTGCGGCCCTCCTCCAGTCGAGTGAGAGGCGTGCCCGCAGGCGGCGGCAGCTCGCCCTCCCGGCTGGGGATCGGATCGCCGTGCGGATCGAAGCGGGGTCTGCCGAGGCGGAGATCGAGCTCTTCGGTCTCCTCCTCGGTCAGCTGGTGCTCCATCCGGTCGGCCGACGAGTGCCAGCTAGCGGGTTCCGTCCCGGTGCGGTGGGCGAGGTAGTGCTCCCACAGGCGGTGGGTCCGCAGCACCCTGACGGCCGAACGCCTACCCTCCTCCGTGAGGCCGAAGGCCTCGCCTTCCGGGCGCACGAG
>JARRMU010000074.1:0-21649 GCA_037385645.1 Gemmatimonadales bacterium | reverse complement strand
GGCGAGCTGGACAACGAGCTCGAGAGGCTGTCCGGCATCACCCGGGACGAGGCGCGAAAGCAGTTGATCAGGCGGCTCGAGGATCAGGCCCGTGCCGAGACGGCGCGTCGGGTGCGTGATCTCAAGGAGCGCGCCCGGCGGGAGGCGGAGCGGGAGGCCAAGAAGATCATCTCGATGGCCATCGAGAAGCTGGCCGTCGACCATTCCTCGGAGACGACCGTCTCCGTCGTCGCGCTGCCCAGCGATGACATGAAGGGACGGATCATCGGCCGGGAGGGACGAAACATCCGCTCCTTCGAGGCCATCACCGGCGTCGACGTCGTCGTGGACGACACGCCGGAAGCCGTCATCCTCTCCAGCTTCGATCCGATACGGCGGGAGGTTGCGCGCCTGGCGCTGGAACGGCTGGTGGCGGATGGGCGCATCCACCCCGGCCGGATCGAGGAGGTCGTCGAAAAAGCTCGCGAGGATGTCCAGACCGCTATGACGGAGGCGGCGGAAGAGGTGCTCTACGAGCTGGGGATTCACGATCTCCACTCCGAACTCGTCGAACGGTTGGGCGTGCTGCGCTACCGCACCAGCTACGGACAGAACCAGCTCCAGCACGCGCGCGAGGTGGCTCTGCTGGCGTCGAGCATGGCCGCGGAGCTCGGCCTCGATGGCCAGATGACCCGGCGGATGGGGCTGCTGCACGATATCGGCAAGGCGCTCACCCACGAGCACGAAGGCAGCCACGTGGAGCTCGGCTACGAGCTCTGCAAGCGCTGCGGCGAGAAGGAGCCGGTGCTCAACGCCATCAAGGCCCACCACGACGAGGAGCCGGCGCTGTTCGCGGAGACCTTCCTGGTCACCGCGGCGGATGCGATCTCCGGCGGCATCGAAGAGGAGCTTCAATACCCGGGTCAGATCAAAGTCGTCGTGGTCCGGGAGACGAGGGCCGTGGACTTCGCTCGCTGACCCAGCCTGCGGTCCGGCCCGCCGCCCACAAGAACGAGGCCTGCGCATGACAGCCGAACTGATAGACGGAAAGCGAATCGCGTCGGAGATCCGGGCCGAGGTGGCGGAGAGCGCGCTCGAGCTGACCGAGCGCGGCACGCGTCCAGGGCTGGCGGCCGTCTTGGTCGGCGATGACCCCGCCTCGCAGGTCTACGTTCGCATGAAGAAGCGCGCCTGCGAGGAAGCGGGCATCTACGCGCCCGATATGCATCTGCCCGCCGGCATCTCGCAGAGCGAGCTCGTGGAGAGAGTGGAGCAGCTCAATGAGGACCCGAAGATTCACGGGATCCTCGTTCAGCTTCCCCTGCCGGATTCCCTCGACGAGGCCGAGGTGATGCTGCGGGTCAGGCCAGAGAAAGACGTCGACGGGTTTCATCCCGTCAACGTCGGCCGGATGGCGAGTGGCGACCCGGACGCGTTTCGGCCGGCAACCCCGGCCGGGATCCAGGAGCTGCTGAAGCGAATCGACTGCGATCCGCAGGGCAAGCACGTCGTCGTCATGGGACGATCCAACATCGTCGGGCGCCCGGTGGCCGAGATCCTCTCCCAGAAACAGCCGTGGGCGAACGCGACGGTCACGCTCGCTCACAGTCGGACCCGTGACATGGGTGAGGTCGGACGTCTGGGAGACATCTTGATCGTGGCGATCGGTCGCGCCGACTTCGTCACGCCGGACATGGTGAAGCCGGGTGCCGTGGTCATCGATGTCGGAGTCAATCGAGTGGACGACCCGACACGCGAAAAGGGGTATCGCCTCGTCGGCGACGTGGACTTCGAGGGGGTGCGGGAAGTGGCCTCCTGGATCACGCCCGTGCCGGGAGGGGTCGGTCCGATGACGATCGCGATGCTGCTCAAGAACACGATCAAGGCTGCCGGGCAATTCGCCGCGTAAGCGCGCCATCGCGGCGGCCGGACCCACCATGAGCGAGGTCTCGCAGGGCTCGCTCTTCGGGGCCGGCGGGCTCGCTTCGGAGCGTGTCGAGCAGCCGTTGGATGCCGCGGAGCCGCCGAGGCAGGATCTTCCGGACCGGGAGCTCCCGGCTGGGGCGTTCGAGCCGGACGGTCGGGGCGGGGAGATCGTGGCTCCGGGGCGCTCGGCGGAAACGGCCCTGTCCGTCTCCGACGTGAACGCCGCCGTGCGTGAGGTGCTCGAATCCTCCTTCGCTCCGCTCTGGGTGGTCGGGGAAGTAGCCAATTGGCGCCGCGCGAGCTCCGGCCATTGCTACTTCAGCCTCCGAGACGAATCGGCACAGATCTCGTGCGTGATCTGGCGCAGTGACGCCACCCGGCTCCCGACAGATCCGGAAGAAGGCATGGAGGTATGCGCGTACGGCAGCCTATCCCTCTACGAAACCCGAGGGCAGTACCAGCTGGTCGTCCAGAAGCTGGAGGCGAAGGGAGAGGGGCTGTGGAGGCTGGCGTTCGAGCGTACGCGCCGCCGCCTCGAAGCCGAAGGGCTTACGGATCCGGCCCGCCGCCGCCGTTTGCCCGCGCTGCCGCGCCGCGTCGGCATCGTGACCTCCAGGGAAGGAGCGGCGTTCCACGACGTGGTGTCGGTGATCCGGCGCCGGGCTCCCTGGACCCACATCCTCCTCTCCGCGTGCCGGGTTCAAGGGGAGGGGGCCGTGCAAGAGATCTGCGCAGCGCTGGACGCCGTCTGCAGGCATCCGGAGGTGGATGTCGTCGTGCTCACGCGGGGTGGCGGCTCCGTGGAGGACCTCTGGTGTTTCAACGAGGAGGTTGTCGCCCGCGCCGTAGCGGGCTGCCCGGTGCCGATCGTTACGGCCGTCGGTCACGAGGTCGACGTGACGATCGTGGATCTCGTGGCTGATCTGAGAGCCCCCACGCCGTCGGTTGCGGGGGAGCTGGTGGTGCCCGATGCCGCCGATTTGAGAGTCGCCGTGCAGCGTGGATCCGCGGCGCTGGCCGCCGCCCTCCGCTCTCGGGCCCGTAGGGCCGAAGAGCGAGCGTCCCGTGCTTCCGAGCGCATGGGCGACGGCGTCATCCGCTTCGTGGAACGCTGCGGCTCTTGGCTCGACCGGTTGGGCGGACGACTCGAGGCGCTCAGTCCGCTCTCCACGTTGGAGCGCGGCTACGCGGTTCCGATGGACGCCGAGGGCAGCGTTCTCCGCCGACTGGAGATGTTCGAGCCGGGCGATGCGTTCCGCCTTCGCGTCGTGGACGGCGAGGTCGCGGCAAGGGTCGAGGCCACGGGCGGCACGGCGGCGGGGGCCGAACACGGAGGAGAGTCGTCGACATGAGCCAAGAGCTGGATTTCGAGGCCACGATGGCGGAGCTGGAGCGCATCGTGGGCGCCCTGGACCGCGAGGAATTGGATCTGGATGAAGCCCTGCGTCTGTTCGAGGACGGCGTCCGACACGTGCGGCGGGCAAATCGGCTGCTCGAGGATGTCAGGGGTCGCATCGAGGAGCTGATCGACGCATCCTCCGCACAGGTGGACACCGTAGAGTTGGCCGTTGACGCAACGGACGAGGAGAACGCGGATGCCGACTGAGCGGCTCGTGGTCGCATCGGCGGGCGTCGGGTCATGAAGCTCGGCGTGCTGGGCAACCCCGAGTACCCGTACCTGGCCGATCTCCTGGCCCGCCTCGGCCGAGTCGCCAAGGGCGCCGAGATCAGCCTGTACCTCCACGGCGATCTGCTCGAGGCGGCCGACGACGTTCCATATGCGGGCGAGCTGGACGCGGCCTGGCCCGAGATCGGCTGCCTGTTGACCCTGGGCGGCGACGGCACGCTGCTCCGCGGCGCCCGGTTGGCCGGCCCGGCCGGCGTGCCGATCCTCGGCTGCAACGTGGGCCGCCTCGGCTTCCTGACCTCGATTCCCCTGGGTGAACTCGAGGCGGCCGTGCAGCGGGTTGCGAAGGGGGACTACGAGCTGGATGTGCGGTTGGCCCTCGATGTGAGCCTGCAGCGAAAAGCCGGGGCGGCCCCCTCCGGTCGAGCGGGCGGCGGGGAGACCGGCAAGGACGGGTTCTACGCGCTGAACGACGCCGTCGTTCACAAAAGCGGCTTCGCTCGGCTCGTGCAACTGCGGGTCTGGGCCGACGACGACGAGCTGGGTCAGTACAGTGCGGACGGGCTCATCATCTCGACCGCGACGGGCTCGACGGCGTACAGCCTCTCGGCGGGAGGACCGATCCTCGTACCGGGTCTCGATGCGATCATCGCCACGCCGATCTGCCCGCACACGATGGCGGTCCGGCCGGTCGTGCTGCCCGCCACGGCGTGCATCACGGTCGAAATCGACACGGACGCCGAAGAGGTGGTGCTCACGGTCGACGGGCAGGTCGGCAGTCGACTCCACGATGGAGACCGTGTCATCGCGAAGCGGTCCGCCCATCCGGTGCGCTTGATCCGCTTTCCCGGTCAGACGTTCTTCTCCGTGCTGCGCAGGAAGCTCAGATGGGGTGACGTCCGACCCCCGGATGTGGGGGAGGCCGGGGAGGAATCCGACGCCTAGAAAACCTTGAACGGTAGCCTGAGGTAGACGATCACCTGGTCGCCGGCGGGCGTCTGTCCCCCGGAGCCGGCGATCGAGGTCTGGTAGACGAGTGAGACCTCCACCGGCAGGCTCGTCCGACCGACTTCCCACAGATCCTGTGTGCGGTAGAAGATCCCGAAGCCGAGCATTTGGCGGGTTTGGGACGTCTCCAGCTCCAACGGCTCCGCGGTGGGTTCCGAGCCGGCGAGAAGCTGGTACTCATCGCTCCCCTTGCTCCAGTAGCTGTACTCGGCGCCGATCGACAGCGCGTTGTTGATGTTGAACTGGGGAGCCAGGCGAGCGGCGATGTAATTGCCCAGCTTGCGCTGCAGCGTGCCCAGGGTGGACGCCAGGCCGAACGGCTGATCGGGCGGGTTCACGCGCAGGTCGACCTCGTCCTCCATCTGGAATCCGAAGTATCCACTCGCCAGGAAGAGGAACCGCGGTCCCACGCGGATGTCCTGAAATACGGCGATCTCGATGTCGGTCGTCCCGTCGCCGATCGGGATGGCGAGAAAGTTGGATGGGTCGAGGTAGGGGGCGCCGTTCACGTTGCCGAGCGGAAACCGGTACTTGGCGCCGATGGTGGTGCGGAACTGGACGGTCGGCGGACGTCGGGCCAGCCGGCGTACGGTCTCGCTGTACTCCACGGGACGTCGCGGCTCCGCCCCCGCGTCTTCTTCCGCCTCGGGCGGCACCGCCTGCTCGCCCTATCCGCCCTCCTCGGGCTGGCGCGGAACGGGCTTCGGCTCCTCGAACGCGGTGATCGGAGTGAAGGTATCGATGAGGCCGAGCCGCAGCCCGACCTCCAACTCGCCGACCGAGTAGCCGCGCCCCACGGTCCCAGGCGCGTCCGCATCCAGCTGCGGGCTCGCGAACAGCGCTGCCAGATCGGATGCCGTCGCGCCGGCCGGAAGATCGAACGCCGGCAAAGTGAGCCCGAACGTCGTGTACCCCGCCACGAGCTCGTCGTAGGCGGCCAGCATCTGCGTGCCGGCCGTGGTGGATCCGACGGGAACGAAAAGGTTCTCCATCACCCGTCGCGCGAGGGCATCGCCGTATGTCGCCGTGCTGGCGAGCAGGGCGACCGCCTGGGCCGTCTCCTCGGGCGTGAGCGTCCCCCCGTCGATCAGCTCCGCCAACTGCGTCTCCGCAGCCTCGATGTCGCCGAAAAAGGCGACCGGATCCGGGACCGCGCTCATGCCGGCGGTGACGGTCGCCGATGTCGTGTCGTAACCGAAGAAGGACTCGGAGCGAGTTTGAACGAGCGGTACCATGACGTCGAGAGAGAGTCGATCCAGAATCCCGATCTCGAGTCCCAACGGGAGGGCGACGTACCGGTTGGAAATCTCCTGGTAGTCCAGACTTCCGAACGAAAGGTCGTCGGGCGTGAGCGGGTCGTAACCGAGCGCGTCGGCGTCGGCGTTTATGCTGGCGAGGAAGGGCAGAGCGTTGGGGTAGAGCCGGTCGGTCAGCGGGCCGGCGAAGTCGGAGGTTAGCGGCTCCTTGGCTCCATCGGTCCCGAGCTCCGAGTCGAGCGCGAACTGGCTGCTCCAGAAGCTGAGCGAAGGCGTGAGCTCGAACCAGAACTCTCCACCCCGAGGGAGCCGCGCGTCCTGGACCGCGGGTACTTGGGACTCCGCTGCTCCCGGTAGCATGAGGAGCGCGGCGAGGAGCGTGAGGCTCGCGAGCCCGAGCGATGACCGCATCGCTCCGGAGCCGGCATCGGATCTCTTTCGGAAGCTGACGGGCAACCCTGGCTCCTCTCGAAGGGAACGGGGGAGAGACGGCGGCAGTATAGGCGAAGCGACGGGAAGCAGACAAGCTGTCCATCACACTTTTTCTCGCCGCTCCGACGCATTAGTCTTGACGGCGTGTGGCGCCGTGGCCGAGTGGTTAGGCAGGGGCCTGCAAAGCCCCGTACTCCGGTTCGAATCCGGACGGCGCCTCTCATATATCCAAGGCAACAAGGCTCCGTCTCGCAGCCCTCAGGGGCTCTGCCGTGACGGCGCGCCTGGGCGGTCACAACATCCTCCATCTACTTCTGATCTTCCTTCCGATCTCGCTTGTTCTGGAGTACGGCGTCCATGCCGGCGGGACCGCGATCTTCATCACGTCCGCCCTGGCTATCATCCCGCTGGCGGGGGTCCTCGGCTTGGCCACCGAGAAGCTGGCCGAGCACTACGGAGCGGGGGTGAGCGGCCTGTTGAACGCGACGTTCGGGAACGCGGCCGAGCTCATCATCGCGCTCATCGCGCTGAACGCGGGGCTCCACGACCTCGTCAAGGCGTCGATCACGGGCTCGATCATCGGCAACACGCTCATCGTCTTCGGCCTCAGTGCTTTCCTCGGCGGCCTCAAGTTCCACACCCAGACGTTCAACCGAACCGCCGCCAGCATGGGGGCCACGCTCCTGCTTCTCAGTGCCGTGGGGCTCGTCGTCCCGTCGATCTTCCACGGCATCGCCTCGGGCACCTCGGCCGGCGTCGAGCGAACCCTGAGCCTGGAGATCTCGGTCGTCCTCATGGCGACCTACATCCTCAGCCTCGTCTTCACGCTCAAGACGCACAGCCAGCTGTATACCGGCGTCGCGGCCTCGGACGTGGAGCCCGAGATCGACGGGGCCGTCGAGGCGGCGGTCGGATCGCACTGGTCGAAGGGGAAGGCTGTCCTGGTACTCGTGGGTGCCGCGGCGCTGGTGGCGTGGATGAGCGAGCTGCTCGTGGGCGGGGTGCACGAGGCCGGAGAAGCGCTCGGCATGACGGAGGTCTTTCTGGGCGTCATCGTGATCGCCCTGGTCGGCAACGCGGCCGAGCACTCGACGGCCGTGCTGATGGCCCTGAAGAACAAGATGGACCTGTCCGTTCACATCGCGATCGGTTCCTCGATCCAGGTCGCGCTCTTCGTGGCGCCGCTGCTCGTCTTCCTGAGCTACGCGATCGGCCCGGCGCCCATGGACCTCCACTTCACGGCCATGGAGGTGTTGGCCGTGGCGCTCTCGGTGCTGATCATCGGCCAGGTCTCCGACGACGGCCAGACCCACTGGATGGAGGGCGTGCAGCTCATCGCCGTCTACGTCGTTCTGGCGCTCGCCTTCTACCACCTTCCCGCCTGAGCCCAGGCCGCCCTCCCGCGGCCCTCTCGCCTTGACGTCGGATTGAGGAGTCGGTCGCACTCTTCGTCGAATCTTCGTTTCCTCGACAAGGAGTGAGCATCATGTGCAACCGGAATCGCTCGCGGCTCTATGCGAGCGCCCTGTCCTTCCTGGCAGCGGCGGGCCTCTATCTCGCCGTACCGGGCCAGCCCGAGGCGGCGGCGGCGACCTGCAACGGCACGAACACCGGAAAGGTGTGCTGGGAGAACGAGTCCTGCGTGGAGATGCTCTTCTACACACCGTGCACGACCACGTACAAGTACTTCCCCGCGTCTGGGTCGGGCGGCGAAGGAAGCGACGCTTGGCATGAAGAGCCGGGCGGTGGTGGCTGCCAGTGGGGTCAGGACTACAACGGCTGGGAGCCCAGACGCTGCAGCTGAGCGGCCCCCGCCTCACAGGAGCGCGCCTGCTGTTCTCGGCGGCCGCGCTCCTCGCGGCCCTGTCCGCGGTGCGCTTCGGCGAGTATCGGGCCCTCTCGGCTCCCCATGCCGCCATCGACGTGGAGCGCCCAACGCTGGTATGGCTGTTTCAGCCGGAGGACTGTCGCCGGTACGGGGGGCTGGTGGAGCGTTGGAACCGCCTGGCCGAGCGAGGCCACGTGGATGTGCTCGGAGTCGCCATCGGCTTCCCGCCCACGCCCTCGGCGCGAGACTCCATTCTCGGCGAGCTCCGGCCGATGTTTCCGGTACGATATGACCTCGGTCACGTCGCGGAGCGGCTGCTTGCCAGGGCGGGACAGAGACGGACGCCTGCGAGCGTCCTGCTCGACGCGGCCGGCCGGCCCCTCCTGATCCTTCCTCCCGTCATGGACGCGACCGTGCAGCGGGAAGCCGGACGGCTCATAGAACAGTATGCGCGACGGGTGGCGGTGGCGACCGGATGAAGGCAGCCAGGATCGCGATGGGGTGCGGCGTCGCCCTGGCGGCGCTGTGCCTGTCGGACAGTCGCGTGCCCGATCGGGATGTTGCCGAGCCGGACCGACGCGCCGAGCCCGGAGGCCGTCGCTGGGCGGCCGTCGCCTGGGACACGGCGTTCGTCGTGGGCGGCCCCGAGGACACGCTGCTCCACCTGCCGACCCGGCTCGCCGCCGACGATGCCGGCGTATCGGTCCTCGACCGGGCAGCGGGTCGGGTCCTTCGATTCGATCGTCGTGGCCATCTTCTGTGGAGCTTCGGTCGCCGTGGCGGAGGACCCGACGAGTTCGACCATCCCCGCGACATCCGAATGGATCGTCGGAGGAGGACTTGGGTGCTGGATGTGGGGAACGGCCGGGTGGTCACGATCGGCGAGCACGGGACCTCCGACGGCCGGATCCCGCTCGCCGCCGTGGGCCGAACCGCGGATAGCCTCGTTCCGGAGGAGGACGGCGGGGTACTCCTCCTGACGCTCGAGGCCCAGCGACCGATCGTTCGGCTGTCGCGCAGCGGCGAGGTCCTCGAGCGCGTGTCGTTCCCATCTCCGGAACACGAGCGCCGGCATCCTCTGGCCTCCCAGCTGGTCGTCGGCCACGATCCGACGGAAGGAGAATGGGTGGGCGCCTACGGGCTCGGCGATGGCTTCTTCGCCTTTCGCTCCACCAGCTGGCTCGGATATCGAGGACGGTATATCGAACGGGTGGAGTTTCCCCGAGTCGAGCAGAGCGGTCGATTCGACCTCGGTCGGAGGGAGCGTACGTCTTGGCTTAGCGGCGTGACCTTCGCCGCCGAGACCGTCTCGGTATCTCGCAGTCGTATCTACGTCTTTTTCGGGGGCACCTCGTCCGACCGCCATCAGGTCATGGACGTCTATTCCACGGATGACGGCACGTATCTGGAGAGCCTGCGCCTGCCTCTCCGGCCAACGCACGCCGTATACGCCAACGGGCTCATCTATGCCCTCCATGAGAGCCCCTATCCCGTACTGGTCGCCTGGCGACCCCGAAAGGAGCGAACACCATGAGCTGGATCGATGCCGCGGGAATCTCCCTCTCCGTACTCGCCGTCCTGCTCCTCGTCTGGATGATCTCGGATGCGAGGCGGCTCGCAGGCGTGGAAGGCCCGACCGTCGGAGCGGGATCTGCCGCGCGACTGGTCTGGCCGGCGATCCTCGTCTCGTCCTTTCTCGGCGGCCTCTTCGGCGTGCCGATCGGCGGAGGCCCCGAGATCCTGGAAACGGCGGATGCGTCCTCCTATCACCAACCGATCGACACCCGCTGGTCCACGCTTCGGGCACCGTTCTACCTTGCCGTGCGAAAGGAAGAACGATCCGCGAGAGGCGTCTGGCAGGTCGAGGCGCGGGACGCGAGCCTGCAGCTTCCTTGGATCTTCCTCTTGCGAACCGGAGGGCGGCTGTCTACAGGTTGATCCGAGAGCGAGTCGTGCGCCGGTGCCAGGCGAGCTCGATCCTCCGCGGAAGTGACACGACGTGATGAAACCCCGACATCTCGTAACGTTACTCGTGGTCGGAGCACCACTGGTTCTCCTGGCCGGCGTGCTGTGGCGTCTGAACGAAGCGGGCGCCAGCGATGGGGCCGGCGAGGAAGCGGCGCTCGTCGCTTCGCCGAACGAGGCGCTCGGCGCTTCCGCCGTCGAGGCGTTCCCGACGGAGATCGCCCTGCCGGTAGAAGGTGCAATGGTCCGCCGAGATACCTTCGTCCTCTGGGTCGAGGCGCAGGGGAGGGCAGCACCGCTGCGATCGGCGCCCCTGCAGGCAGAGGTGTCGGGCCCCGTGATCTCCATTCCCGTGCAGGAGGGCGCGCGGGTTTCGAAGGGACAGTTGTTGGTCCAGATCGACCCGGCGGAGTACGAGCTTCGGATGCGGCGAGCCGAGGCGGACCTCGCGTACGCGCACGCCGAGTTCGAGGGGCTGATCCTCGGAGACGATCGGCTGGAGGACGCGCAGCTTCGCACGAAGCGAGAACGTCTCGCGAAGCTCAGGAGCGGGTTGCCGGGAGCGGAGGCGGCGGCGTTACGAGATGTCGGGGTTTCATCACGTCGTGTCACTTCCGCGGAGGATCGAGCTCGCCTGGCACCGGCGCACGACTCGCTCTCGGATCAACCTGTAGACAGCCGCCCTCCGGTTCGCCGCCCTCCCTGAGGAGCCTTTCGAAGGACGGGTCGTGACCGTCAACCCACTGGTCAACCGGGAGACGGGAACCGCCCGGGTCACGGTGCGTCTGCGAAACCCCCAGGCAAAGGTGCTACCCGGCATGTTCGCCGAAGTGGAGATCGCGGGGCGTCGATTCCCGGACCGCCTCTTCGTGGCACGGGATGCGATCGTAGAGCGTGACAAGCGGGACGTGGTCTTCCTTCTGCATCCGGACGAGCCTGGCGGCGCCACGGGTCTGGCCAAGTGGGTGTACGTCCGCACCGGCCTCGAGAACGATGACTTCGTGGAGGTCACGCCCGAGCGGGACCGAGATAGCCTGGAGCCCGGTTCGATCGTGCTCGTGGATGGCCACACGACGCTAACCCATGACGCCAGGGTCCACCTGGAGAACCACAGAGCGCTCCTGGACCCGTGAGCCCGGCCGATGCGCCGCCTGGCGCGCGGCCCTAGTCCGATTCTCTTGTGAGTCTCCCGGACAAGAGCATTCGACGTCCGATCGCTACAGCGATGGTCTATTTGGGCGTCGCCGTGCTGGGTGTCCTTTCGTTCGCCCGTCTTCCGATCGACCTACTCCCGGACGTGGCGTTTCCCACGCTCTCGGTGTGGACCACGTACAGCGATGCGGCGCCTCCGGAGGTGGAGCGCTTCATTACGGAGCCGGTGGAGCAGGAGGTCAGCCAGGTTCCCGGCGTCAAGCGAGTGACGTCGCGCTCCCGCGAGGGACAGTCACTCGTGACGCTCCAGTTCTACTGGGGCACGGACATGGAGTTCGCCGCGCTGGACGTGCGCGAACGCCTCGACGACCTCCGGGATGTGCTTCCTCGCAGCGTGGATCGTCCCGTCATAGTCCGCTCCGATCCGGGCAGCGATCCGATCCTGACCCTCGCGGTATCGGGAGAGGGACCCGCCGAGCTGTTGGAGCTGAGCAGGGACGTCTTCGCCAGGCGCCTCGAGCAGCAGAATGGCGTGGCTTTGGCCTCGATCAGCGGCGGGCGAGAGCGCGAGATCCAGGTGCTTCTGGACCCGGCGCGGCTGACGTTGCACGGAGTGACCGTCGCCCAGGTTACCGGGGCTCTCGACCGGGCCAACTACCAGGCGCCCGGCGGGAGTGTGAGGCGCGGCAGATTCCGGTACAGTCTTCGCACCCTCGGTCAGTTCACGGAGGTGGACCAGCTTCGAGATGTCGTCGTGGCTCGGCCGACCGGCGGAACGCCGGTGCGATTGTCCGACGTGGCCGAGGTGCGGGAGGGATATTCGGAGCGTCAAACGGCGGCGCGGTACAATGGCGTGCCCGCGGTAGGATTGCAGATCTTCAAGGAGTCCGGCTCCAACACCGTCAGGGTGGCCGAACGTGTCGAGACGGTGCTCAACGAGCTGCGGGCGGAGTTCCCATCGCTCAGCTTCGAGATCGCGACGAGTCAGGCGGAGTTCATTCGAGAGGCGATCTCCAACGTCGTGCAGGCGTTGATCGTCGGAGGCCTTCTCGCCTTCCTGGTGCTGTTTCTCTTTCTGAGGGATCCCCGGTATCCCGTGGCTGTGGGCCTGGCGATCCCGATTTCCATCCTGGCGGCGTTTTTCCTCTGCTATCTGTTCGACGTCAGCCTCAACGTGATGTCCCTGGGCGGCCTCGCTCTGGGAGTGGGGATGCTTGTCGACAACTCGATCGTCGTCCTGGAGAACGTCTTCCGCCACCGCAGCGAGGGTAGGGCGACCGCGCCGGTTTTGGAGTCCGGCGAGCCGGCGGAGCCGCGCGATGAAGCTGCGCTCTCCGCGGCCGAAGGCAGCAGGGAGGTGGCCGGCGCGATCACGGCTTCGACGCTCACGACCATTGCCGTCTTCGGGCCGGTGCTCTACGTGCGGGGAGTCGCGGGCGCACTTTTCGGCGATCTTTCGCTGGCCGTCGCCTTCTCGCTCCTGGCCTCTCTGCTCGTGGCCTTGACCCTGCTCCCCGTGCTGGCGGCCCGGTTCGGGACGGCGCGAGAGGGGGCGGGCGCGGGCGATCTGGCTCGCGGTGCGGCCGTTGGCGATGTGGGCTCTGGCCACCCGGGAGTTGGTGACCCAGGCGCGGCCGGCCGGCACGCTCGACCGGCGAGCGAGGAGGCCAGGACTCACACGTTGCTGCGCGCCCTGCGCTTCGCGATGGAGTCCGTCCGCCTCACGTGGAGGGACGTCACGGGAGCCGCCAGCCGCGCGACCTCTCGTCTCGCTCAGCCGCCGCTCGCGGCCTTCGACCGCCGCTTTCGCGCGTTCGCTGATCGCTACGACAGGGCTCTCGCCTGGGCGCTGTGCCATCGTGCCGTCGTCATCGGCTTGGCGGTGGCCGCTTTCGCCGCAGCCATCTCTCTGGCCACGGTGCTGCCCCGCGATCTGATGCCCGATGTGGACGAGCGCCAGTTCCGCGTCGCGTTGAACCTGCCCGTGGGTACGCCGATCGAGGCCACCGACGAAGCGGCCGCCACTCTGGAGGGGGTGCTGCTCGACCTGGAGGCGGTCGACGGCGTCTTCACCCGCGTCGGCCGCGCCCGACGCGGCGAGCCGGCGGAAGACGAGCTGGCCGGCCTGAACAACGCGGTCCTCGAAGTACGCCTGCGCTCGAAGGGCGAGCCCACGCCACGGGTCGTGTCGGACTTCCGGTCACGCCTCGCGCGCACAGGCATCGATCCGGGAGCGGTCGCGATCGAGACGGGGCGGTCTACCGCGTTGGGCCGGACGCTGGACCTGGATGAAGCCGACCTGGCGGTGCGGATTCAGGGAGATGAGCTGGTCGATCTGATCGCGGTGGCGGAGTCGACCAAGGCTCGACTCATGGGGTTGCCCCAGCTCCGAGATGTCCGCGTCGGCATGCAGCTGGGTCAGCCGGAGCTGGAGATAGAGGTCGACAGGGACCGCGCCGCCAGATACGGCCTCAGCGTCTACGATGTCGCGAGCACGATCGAATCCTATCTGCGTGGGCTGCCCACCTCCGAGCCGTTCACGGAGTTCTCCGAGAAGCTCGAGATCAGGGTTCAGCTGCCCGAAGAGGCGAGGCAGCGGCTATCCGACGTGCTCGCCCTGCGGCTGAGCGATGTGCCCCTGGGCGAGGTGGTAAGTGTTCGCCAGGGCTACGGTCCTGTCGAGATCCTCCGCGAAGACCAGAGCCGAACGGTGCAGGTGCAAGCGGAGGTGGCGGGCGCCGGACTGACCGAGGCGGTCGGCCATGCCGAGGCGCGACTCGAGGGAATGCCTCGACCACCGAGGACCACCCTGGCTGTCGGGGGGGAGAACGAGGAGATGCGAACCAGCTTCCGCTCTCTCTTCTTCGCCTTCGGGCTTGCCCTCTTCCTGGTCTACCTCATCCTCGCCGCCCAGTTCGAGTCTCTCTTGCAGCCGGTGGTCGTCCTGGTGGCCGTTCCGCTCGCGGCCGTGGGTGCCGTGCCCGCCCTCTGGCTCACGGGAAGCGGGATCAACCTGATGACCGGCATCGGGCTGGTCATTCTGATCGGAATCGTCGTGAACGACGCGATCGTCAAGGTCGATTTCATCAACCACCGAAGACGAGGGGGACTCGCGTTGCGGGACGCGATCACCGAGGCCGGACGGCTGCGCCTGAGGCCGATCGTGATGACGACCGCGACGACGGTGCTCGGGCTGATTCCGCTCGCCCTCGGTTGGGGCGCCGGCGCCGATCTGCGCTCGCCGCTCGCGATCGTCGTCATCGGCGGCCTCGTCTCGGCGACATTCCTGACGCTCATCGTGGTGCCGGTGGTCTATTCGCTCGTGGCGGCTGGCGGTGAAGGGGTGGGCGACGAGACGGTTGAGGCCGCGCCCGACGCCGGCTTCGGGGCAAGAACGGCCACGATGCCATGATCGGAATGGCGATCCGGCGCCCCGTGGCGACGGCGGCGATCTACCTGGCGCTCCTGCTCCTGGGTCTGTTCGCGTTTCGACTGATCCCACTCGAACTTCTGCCGGACGTCTCCTATCCGCGCCTGAGGGTGCGGGCGGAGTGGCCCGGCGCCTCTCCCGAAGCGCTCGAATCGTTGGTCACAGCGCGGATCGAGGCGGAGGCAAGGCAGGTTCGCGGCGTCCGATCCGTGGAGTCGGTCTCGAGAATCGACCTCTTCGGCACGGGTTCGACGGCCGAGATAGACATCGAATTCGGCCGAGAGACCCGAATGAAATTCGCCCGCCTGGAGCTGAGCGAACGCGTGGCAGCGCTTCGCGACGAGCTGCCGGAGGGCGCCACCACCGTGGTCGAGCCGTACGTGCCCGCTGAGTTCGCCGAAGAGGGTCGACCGTTTCTCTCGTACCGCCTAACGGGCCCGTACGACGCCGGATTCCTCACGAGGGTGGCGAGCGAGGAGGTACGGCCTCGCCTGCTGGGGATGGAAGGAATCGATGCCGTCTGGCTATACGGCGGCGAAGAGCGAGAAGTGTCGATCGAGTTGGACGCGGAGCGCATGCGCTCGTTGGGCCTCACGTTGGGCGAGGTGCAGAGTCTCATCGCCCGTTCGTCGGAGCTCAGGGCCCCGGGCTCCGTCGAGCTGGACGGCATGCGAGTCGCCCTGGCCATCCGGTCGCGGCCGACGAACGCGAGGGAGCTCGGCCAGCTCATCGTGGCCACCCGCCCGGAAGGGCCGGTGCGGCTATCGGATCTCGGGCGAGTGCGAGATGGGCAAGCCGATCCCTACGAGTACACCCGCATCGATGGCCAACCGGCCGTTTGGCTCGTCATCACCCGGGCACCCCGCTCCAACGCCGTCAACGTGGCGAAGGCGGTGAAGGCGCAGATCGGGAAGATCGAAGGGACGATGCCGGCCGGCATCACGCTCGATCTCGACTCGGATCAGAGCAAGGAGATCCGGGAGCAGCTGACGGACCTGCGGCTTCGGGCGATGGCAGCCGCACTCGTCATCTTCCTCGTTCTCATGGGTTTCCTGCGCTCCGCGCGGGCGGTGACGATCGTGTTCGCGACGATCGGCTTCAGCGTGTTGATCGCCGTGAATCTCCTCTACATGGGTGGCTTCTCCCTGAACGTGCTGACCCTGGCCGGGCTGGCGTGGGGCTTCGGCCTCGTGGTCGACAACGGCATCGTCGTGCTCGAGAACGTCGAGCGCCACATGGACCAGGGACGGGGCCGGGTGGATGCCTCGCTGGAGGGAGCGCGGCAGGTACTCCTACCCGTTCTGGCGGCGACCGGGACCACGGGGATCGTGCTGGCCCCCTTCCTGCTCCTCCAGGGAGATCTGAGGATCTACTATTTGCCCCTCGCCTATGCCGTGGGATTCTCTGTTCTCGCCAGCCTCTTCGTCGCCTTCTCGTTCGTGCCGGCGATGACCGCCCGGCGGAGCTTCGGACGGCGGACGGCGGCACGGGCGGAGAGGGCAGAGAGGCACGCGGCAGGCTCGGAGCGCCCGGGGCTCGAACCGGCCTACGTTCGAGCCTACCGAGCCCTCCTCTCCCGGGCGCTCGACCACCCCGTGCTCGTGGGTCTCATCAGCCTCAGCTGCCTGGCCGGGAGCTTCTGGCTGTTCGAGCAGCACGTGGACCGCGGCCTACTCTGGTCCTCCAGCTTCGGTCAGGACACCTACATCGTCGTCAACATCCGCTTTCCGCGTGGGGCCGAGCTGGAACGAACCGATGAGCTGGCGCGGTCGTTCGAGGGCCGCCTCGCGACACTTCCGGAGGTGACGCGGTACGAGGCGCTCGTTCGACCGGGGTACGCCCGGATTCGCGTCACCTTTCCGCCGGAGCTGGAGCGAACGGGCGTGCCGGCCGCGGTCAAGGACCAGCTGGCGGCCTACAGCTTCGGATTCTCCGGCGCCGAGGTTCAGATTCTCGGCTTCGGTCCGAGCTTCTACGGCGGCGGAGGCTCCGCTCCTACGTACGCGCTTCAGGTGTTAGGGTTCAACTACCTAACCGTAAAAGAGATAGCAGAGGACGTCGCCGCCCGTATCGGCCGATTCCCCAGGGTCCGCGATCCGAATCCGAACGCAAGCGGTGGCTGGTTCGAGCGAGATCGAGAGACGGAGCTGGTCGTCGTGCCGGACCGAGCTTCCCTGGCGTCGTTCGACCTGACCGTGGAGGAGCTTCTCGGTTATGTTTCGGCAAGCGCCCGCGGGGTGCTCTCGGCGGACCGGATCCGCCTTGAGGGTGAAGAGGTAAGGTACGCCGTCAAGTTGGCGGGATACCGGGAGCTCGACATCCGTGACCTGAAGGACCTCAGGGTCCCTACCCGCGGTGGAGGGGAGGTGCGGCTTGCGGACGTGGCCGAGGTGGGTGCGCGGAACGTCATGGCGAACATCCGAAGGAAAGACCAGCAGTACGAGCGGACGGTAACCTGGGAGTACCGGGGTCCGCCGAAGCTCGGCGACCTGATCCAGGACCGGGTGGTCGAATCGACGGAGCTTCCGCCCGGATATCGGTTCGAGATTCAGGACGAGTGGAGGTGGCCCGAGGAGGAGCGCCAGCAGGTCTACCTGGCCCTTGGTTTGGCCGTTCTGCTCATCTACATGCTGACCGCGGGGCTGTTCGAGTCGCTCACCGCGCCTCTCGTGGTCTTGCTGACCTTGCCGCTGGCCCTGATCGGTGTCTTCCTGATCTTCTTCTACACGAACGCCACCTTCACGCGAACCGCCTACATCGGAACGATCATGATGTCGGGGATCGTCGTGAACAACGCGATACTCGTCGTCTATCATATCGGCGAGCTGAGGAAGTCGATGGCGACGCGAGCGGCGATACTGCAGGGAACGCTGGAGCGCGTGCGACCGATACTCATGACCACGTCTACGACGGCCTTCGGTCTGCTTCCGTTGGTGCTCTTCACCGCCTCTCAGGACGCCAACATCTGGAACGCGCTGGCCCTGGCGACCATCGGCGGCCTTCTCTCGTCCACCCTGTTCGTGTTGGTCGCGATACCGGTCGCGTACCGTTGTCTGGTCGCGAGGAGCGGGTGATGGGATCGAACCACCACGTTGTTGGCCCGATCGATATGAATCTGCCTGCTTCACGGACGCGAATCCGGGGTAGAAGAGACCCGCGGGTCCAGCGGTAGCACATGCCAACGCGGACGGGACGGGTGGCACGACGGCCGGTTAGGGCGGCATCAGTCTGGTCGAGCCAGGGGCGGTTTGGGGGCCGGCCGTGGGCCGGCGTGTGGGTGGCGTGCGCCGTCTTGTTCACGCTCTTCTCGACCCTTTCGACCCCATCCGATCTCCACGCCCAGGCCGCCGATGCGGACACGAACCCCGGGATGCCTCCGAGCACACGCTCCGACACGATCAGGGAGGAGATCGCTGGCGACTCGGCCGCCTCTCGTCCCTGCCGGAGAACCGAGGGCGAGGGATGCGTGAGCAAGACGGCGCAGGCCTACCGGATCCCGCCCGAAGCGTCGATCAAGATCGATGGGCGACTGGACGACGAGGTGTGGCAAGCTGCTGCCTTCACCTCCGACTTCGTCCAGAAGGAGCCGGTGGAGGGTGCTGCGCCCACCGAGCGCACCGAGGTGGCCTTCGCCTACGACGGCAAGCACCTCTACGTCGGTGCTCGGATGTACAGCGAGAATCCGGAGGACATCCGGGCCGTGATGACGCGGCGGGACGACGACGGGAACTCCGAGCGCCTCATCGTCTCGATCGACGGCTACAAGGATCGGCGTACCGCCTACAGCTTCGCGGTTACAGCGGCCGGCGTGCGGCTGGACTGGTATCACCCCAATGATCGCGAGTTCTCGCGCGACCGCTCCTTCGATCCGGTCTGGCAGGCCAAGAGTCAGATCGACGACGAGGGGTGGACGGCCGAGATGGCGATCCCCTTCTCGCAGCTCCGCTTCCAGTCGGGCGACGAACAGACGTGGGGGATCAACATCAACCGCTTCATCCCGGCCAAGAACGAGGACATCTTCTGGGTCCCCGTGCCCAGGGACGAGTCGGGTTGGTCCTCCTGGTTCGGAGATCTGACGGGCATCCAGGCCGTCGCCGCCCGCAGGCCGGTGGAGCTCGTCCCATACGTATCCACTGACGCTACGTTTACGAGCAGCGAGCTGGTGGAGGAGGCGAACCCGTTCGACGATGGCAGCAAGCTGGAGCCACGCTTCGGGCTGGACCTGAAGGCGGGCCTCGGGCCGAACCTCACCCTTGATGCCACCGTGAACCCCGACTTCGGCCAAGTCGAGGCCGACCCCGCCGTGGTGAACCTCTCGCAATTCGAAGTCTTCTTCCCGGAACGCAGGCCGTTCTTCATCGAGGGTGACCAGCTCCTACAGGGCAGGGGACCGCGCTATTACTTCTCCCGGCGGATCGGAGCGCCTCCCGGTGGTGGGGAGGACCTGCTCGATTTGGTCGGAGGCGACTTCGTGGATGCGGCGGACCTGACGACGATTCTGGGGGCCGCGAAGCTGACGGGGCGCCTCAACTCCGGGCTCTCGGTGGGCGCGCTCGGGGCGCTGACGGCGAACGAGTACGCCTCGGTGTTCGACACGGTCACGGCCGAGACCGAGGAGTTTCGGATCGAGCCGCTGACCGGCTGGGGGGTGGTCCGTCTCCAGCAGGAGCTGGGGGCCTCCGTCTCCACGGTGGGGCTCACCCTGACGGGCGTGGGACGGGATGTCGGTCCGTCGACCGAGGATCTGCTTGGGGAGACCCTCGCCCGAAACGCGTTCAGCGGCGGCGCGGACTGGAACTTTCGCCTCAAGGGCGGCGAGTACGAGCTCGGCGGCTACGCTGGCTTCAGCCATGTGGGTGGCGACACCGCGGCGGTGGTGGAGGTGCAGGAATCCAGCGCCCGCTACTACCAGCGGCCGGACGCCGACTACGTGACGCTCGATTCGACGCGCACCTCGCTCTCCGGCTACGCGGGTGAGATCAACTTCGAACGGGAGAACGGCGAGCACTGGTTGTGGGAGGTGGAGGGGAGCTTCCAGAGCCCCGGCTTCGAGATCAACGACATCGGGCGTCTGACAAAAGCCGACCGGATACGCGCCGTCGGCGCCCTCCGCTACCGAGAGACCGTGCCCGGTTCCTGGTACCACGAGTACTCGCTCTCCGCGGCTTCGGCCGCCGCGTGGAATTTCGGCTGGGATCGGCAGTACACCTTCCTGGATCTCGAGAGCAACGTCACGTTCAAGAGCTTCTGGAGCGCCTTCCTGGGCACCGAGCTCTTCACGCGGGCACAGGACGACAACCTGACCCGCGGCGGCCCCTCCATGGGCAAGGGCTCCGAATGGAACGTCGCCGCTTCGGTGCACAGCGACCGCCGCAAGCGGTCACGGTTCGGAGTGTTCGGGCTCTACGTCCGTGACGAACTGGGCGGTTCGGGCTGGGTCGCCGAGCTGGGCCTGAACCTGCAGCCCACCGAGTCCATGCAGCTCTCCCTCGATCCACGATGGCGGCGGCTCATCAGCACGAGACAGTACGTCGACACCTTCGAGGGTGGGAGGCCGGCGACCTACGGCCAGCGTTACGTCTTCGCGACCACCGACCGCAAGACCATCTCGCTCCAGACGCGGCTGAACTACGCCATCACGCCGGCGCTGAGCTTGGAGTTCTACGGCGAACCGTTCGTAGAAACCGGCGACTACTTCGACTACGGGGAGCTGTTGGCGGCTCGGAGTCGTGACCTACTGATCTATGGGACCGCGGGCACGGAGATCGAGGAGATTCCGCCCGAAGAGCCAGGGGAGCCCGCTACCATCGTGGTCCGTGACGGGGACGACGTGTTCAGCTTCGACGACGGCGACTACGTGGCGCTCTCCTTTCGCACCAACTTCGTCGTCCGCTGGGAATACCTGCCCGGTAGCACCCTCTTCTTCATCTGGCAGCTGAACCGGGGCGACGACCTCTCGGTCCAGGATCCGGATTCCGCGAACTTCGGCAACCTGTTCGACTCGATCTCGGCGCCGGGCCAGAACTTCTTCGCTCTCAAGATCACCTACTGGCTGGCGATTTGAGGCGTAGAACACTGCCGTGGCGATCGCCGCCGACCAATCGCCTACTGGCTGGTGCCGATACCCGATTTCGAAGAGCTGGAGCGGCGCATAAACGTCGTCGAAGATGTCCGGCGCGACCCCATCAGGTTCTGCCGACGCTCGGTCGGCGATTGCCGACACACCGTCGTGCAGGTCCGTCGCGGTGGGGACTCACGCCACTACAATCTCGGTCAGACCGATCCGGACGAGATCGCGATCGGTACGGAGATCGTGCTCTGGGTCGCGCCGGTCATCAGGGGTCTGGGCGGTGAACGGGTCTGGCAGGCCGAGCAGGACGGCCGGCGCCTGCTCGACTACGAACAACAAGCCAGCGACGACCGTACCCTGATAGGAATCATGGTCCCGCTGGCACCGTTTCTGGTCTTCGTGGGGCTGTGGCTCATCCTTCGCGGGCAGAGACCCGAGGATCCGCTGCGAGTCGGCTCTCCTGGCGATACGTGTAGGTAGGGATTACCACCGCACGATGCGTTGAGGAATAGACGACGTGACGAGACACGCTTCTGGGCGTACGGTGTCGGGCGAGTCGAGGCGATTATTCCTGCCGGTGTCGTCGGCTCGCGAGCCGACGAACAGACCGATTTCAAGCCGATCAACGTCGGCCGCACGGCGCCGGCCCTGGTAATCCAGGGGTTGGACGACAAGATTGCACCGGCGCAGGATGCCTCAACCTTGTCAGGCGCCGCCCAGACGTGCGGCTAGTGGCCTTTCCGCACGTGGGTCACGCGATGCTACCGGAACAGTCCGAGGCCATCGCCGACGCGGTCATCAGTTTCCTCGAGGACCAGCAATCATAGACCGATAGGGGGACCCCAATGAGAGGACACAGCCGATTCTGGTCTGCTTTCCGACGACTGCCGCTGGGGCTGATGGCGGCCCTCGTGGTGGCCGCGAACGGCTGCCAGCCCGCCGACGAAGCACGACAACCTGCCGGCTCCGACCAGCA
>JARRMU010000073.1:0-11074 GCA_037385645.1 Gemmatimonadales bacterium | reverse complement strand
TCCGGATTCCCGATCGACACCCGGTCCAATACCGCTCCGTGCATCACCACCGACGAATTGCCCACCGGCACCCGCAACACCGTCGTCGGCTCTACCTGCTGCGCCAACACACTCCGCGGCTGAGCAAGCAATGCGATGGCAGCGATCAGCGCGGGTAGGAGCCGCCTGACGCTCATCGACCTGTCGAAAAACGACACATTGAGCCTCATCAACCTCCTCCTCCCTCGACCGTCGAGGTGGAAGTCTCAGGTCCACGAAACACCCGGACCTGAATCCCGGAAGGACGTCGCGGTCCGGTCGAGACCGGCCGCTGCGTGGCAATCAGGCTCCTGGATCGGATTCCCTGCGTCTCGACCGTGTCGAGGTCCAGACCGTTGCGGAGGGCCAGCTGGATCCGACCCTTCGAGGCGGAGAGAGCGAGCTTCTCGCCCTCGTCGGGCGTGACGACCAGGGTCACGACCGTGACCGTCTGCGGCTCGCCCTGCTCGTTCTCCTGCACCGTCTGACCGGCGGCGAGAACCGTGATGTTCTGCAGAATGAGCTTCGTGGTGGGTTCTTCGTACTTGGCCAGCTGATCGACCGTGACGAGGACATCCACACGGGTGCCGGGAAGGACGAAGCCTGCGACACCGATCACCTCGTCCACCTTCACGCTCATCGCGCGCTTGCCCTCGGGAATCGTGATCGTGAGGCCGCCTCCTGCCTCCTTGAGGGCCAACTTGTTCGTGAGCAGTGGCTCGTTGGCGCGAACCGGCGTGAGAAGCCCGCGGCCCACGACCTCGGACGGCGAGCTCGAGTAGCCGAGCGGCATGTTGCCGGACGGCCAATCCACCTGCTTGATGTCGGCCGGCGTGATGACCCGTCCGATCTGCATGTCACGCGAGGCGACGATGACCCGAGAGGACGCCGGCTCCGACGCCACGGCCACGCCGGATGCGCCGGAGGACCGCAGGTAGGTGAACGAGAGGTATGCAGCCAGGCCGCCGCATATGAGGGCCAGACCGAGCACCAGCGTCATGTTCTTTCTTTTCATTGTGCCCCGTGCCTATTCGTTGCGCATGGTTGAGATCGTGGAGAGCACCACGGATCCGGGCGCGCCGCCGCAACCGGTGCAGGCAAGCGCGATGACCGGGCCGACAAACTTGAACTGGAAGGGGTAGTCGATCCGCACGGTGTCCGGAGTACCGGTGCAGGCTCCGCCGTTGCAGAGCCCCAGCGAGATCGTCGCGGTGCTGGCGTCCAGGCCGGCCTGATTCAGGCCGTTCTCGACGACCTTCTGCACCGAGTCCGTGCTGACGGTCGGCAGAACGGCGACGCGCGCGCCCTCCCTGCCGACGTTCGTGATCACCTGATAGGTCCTCCACGCGTTCGCGAACTCGATGATCCCGACGAGCAGGGCCAGCAGGATCGGAAGAATGAGCGCGAACTCCGCGAGTGACTGACCGTTGTCGCTTCGGCTGTGACGGGCTCGCCCGAAGCGGAAGTGTGACCGGATCACAGCAATACCCCCACGATTGCGCCGGCGGCGATCGCCAACCCGTAGGGGGTCGTGATCGCACCGGGTGTGCGCACTGTAGGCAGGGGGCTCCGCGGGACGGTGCGGAAGAGCACCGCGAGTATCGCCGTCTTGACGATCCGCCACACGTTCGCGAGGGTCCTGCCGAGCGCCCGCTGTCTGAGTACGGCCACCGAGGCGATCATTCCGCCCACGATGGCCATCACGGCGAGCGCTACGAAGAGTCGTGATGGAGCGAGAACAGCACCGACGGCGACCAGTAGCTTCACGTCGCCACCCCCAAAGCCGCCGAGAAGAAAAACAGGAAGGGATAATCCCAGCGCGACCGCTGCTCCGGCCAGGCCTCCGCCCAGCAGATCGAACCCGCCAGCCGCGCGAAGAACCAGCGCTGCCGCCAGGCCGCTCAGAGTCAAGACGTTGGGGATGCGGCCGGTCCGGAGGTCGCACCAAGCCGCGATCGCACACGTAGCGATCAGCCCAATCGTCAGCAGCACATCGATCATCTGGGGCGCCTTCCCTGAAGTCGATTCGGTTGGCCGCCGGGTGGACATTCGCACACGGTGCGAACGGGCGGCTCAACGCATCTCATCTCATGGTCGAGGCGAAAAGAGCCGGAACCGGTACAAGACCGATCCCGGCTCCCCGCGTCGGCTTGGGCAGTCGAGGCAAGCCCTCGGCTGCCACGAGCCTCTGTCCGGCTCGGCCTAGGAACCGCCGCTGCCGCCAGGAGCCGCCTCGAGCTCACCGCGAATGTTGTCGAAGATCTGATCGATAGCCGACCCGAGGAGGGGCAGCGTCAGCACGACCGCGATCGCGATGAAGGCGAGCAGCAAGGCGTACTCGGCGAGATCCTGACCGGTCTCGTCTTTCCATAGCGCCGTGAACAGTTCCAACATGGTGCCTCCCGGCCCAATGGCCATTCGGTGGAAGTGGATCCTCTGCTGCCCGGGCAGTAGTGGAGGGAACGTGCCAGGTGGTTTCGGGCGGTGTGCCGACCCGTATCGGAAGCCCTAACGCGTTGTGTTGTATGGAACTTCCACTGCTTGGTGACCCTTTGGGCGGCAGTGGAGGGCAAGCGTTGGAAAGTGCAAAACTTGTCGTCCTACGCGAGGTTTTCATAGCGGCCGACGGCTCGGCGTGGCCGCCTTGAGGCGGGGAATCCCCCGCGCTAGCTTGCCTCCTTCGCTCCTCAGAGCCACTCCGCGCCTTCGGGTCGTTTGCGCGGGCACGAGGAGACCGCGCGAGGAGCCAGTTTGAGCCGGAGGTACATATGACGCGAACGATTCGTCTCAGGGTGAACGGCCGCGAACACTCCCTCGAGGTGGAGCCCCGCCTCCTGCTCGCACACCTGCTACGCGACGACCTCGATCTCACCGGTACGCACATCGGCTGCGAGACCAGCCTGTGTGGAGCCTGCACCGTTCTGCTGGATGGGCGAGCGGTGAAGTCGTGCACGCTCCTGGCCGTTCAGGCGGAGGGACGCGAGGTGACGACCATCGAGGGGTTGGCGGAAGGGGCCGGGTCGGAGCAGTTGCACCCGTTGCAGGAGGCGTTCTGGAACGAGCACGGCCTGCAGTGCGGATTCTGCACCCCGGGAATGATCATGACCGCGCATCAGCTGCTCGAGGAGAACCCGGAGCCGAGCGAGGATGAGATCCGCCACGGTCTCGAGGGCAATCTCTGCCGCTGTACTGGCTACCAGAACATCGTGCGCGCCGTGCGTAGCGCCGCGGCCGAGATGAGGGGGCGATGATGGGAACGACCGTCCCGAAACAGATCGGCGCCAGAATCCGCCGGAAAGAGGACCCGCGTCTCATCACCGGAAGCTCGACCTACACGGACGATGTCAAGCTCCCGGGCATGCTCTCCATGGTTCTCGTCCGCAGCCCGCACGCCCACGCCCGGATCACGGAGATCGACGTCTCCGAGGCAGAAGGGATGGATGGCGTGGTGGCCGTCGTGGTCGGGGCGGATCTGGAGGGCGCGGTGGCCGGACTCCCGGTCGCACACACGCTGGAGGAGTTGAAGCAGCCTCCCCATCGGGCGCTCTCGATCGACAAGGTCCGTTACGTGGGCGATGCGGTGGCCGCCGTGGTCGCGCTGGATCCCTCTCGTGCTCGCGACGCGGCGGAGCGGGTGCACGTCGCATACGAGAGCCTAGAGGCCGTCGTGGATGTGGAGGCGGCGACTGAGGAGGGAGCGCCGCTCGTGCATGAGGAGGAGGGCTCGAATATCGCCTACGAGTTTCCGTTCCTGGCGGGCGATGTGGACGAGGCTCTCCTGAACGCCGACGTCGTGCTTCGAGTGCGGTTGATGAACCAGCGGCAGATTCCGGTGGCTCTCGAGCCACGCTCCGTCGTTGCCCAGTTCGATGGCGGCTTCGGAAAACTGACGCTCTGGTCCACCACTCAGATCCCGCACCTCCTCCGAACCCAACTCGCCGTCGGACTCGGCCTTCCCGAGCACAGCATCCGGGTCATCGCACCGGAGGTCGGCGGCGGCTTCGGAAGCAAGCTCAACGTGTACGCCGAGGAGTTTCTCGCGGCACACCTTGCCAGGACGCTCGGTCGGCCGGTGAAGTGGACGGCGGACCGTTCCGAAGGCTTCCTTGCCACGACCCACGGAAGGGACCAGCTGAACGACGTCGAGGTGGGCGTCGATAGCGAAGGCCGCCTTCTCGGGATGCGCGTCCGAATGCGGCAGGATCTCGGAGCCTACCATCAGCTCCTGACCCCGGTGGTACCGACCCTCACCGTCCTCATGCTTCCAGGCTGTTATCGGCTTCCGAATCTCGAGGTGCACTTGAGCGGCGTGTTCACGAACAAGACGCCCACGGACGCCTACAGGGGGGCCGGCCGGCCGGAGGCCACCTTCCTCATCGAGCGCGTGATGGATCATATCGCCGCCGAGTTGGGTCTGGATCCGGCCGAGGTACGGCGACGGAACTTCATCGCGGCGGAAGATTTCCCGGCCACCACCGCCACGGAGCTCGTTTACGACAGCGGCGACTACCAAACCGCGCTGGATCGCCTGCTCGAAGTCGCCGACTACGCGGGACTGCGTCGGGAGCAGGAGGAAAGGCGTGCGCGGGGCGAGGTGATGGGCATCGGCCTTTCCACCTACGTGGAGATCTGCGGCATCGGCCCATCCGCCGCGCTGCCGGCCGGCGGCTGGGAAGCCTGTACGGTCGAGGTGCGGCGAACCGGTGCGGTGGTCGTGAAAACGGGAGTGAGCCCGCACGGACAGGGTCAGGAAACGACGTTTGCTCAAATCGTGGCCGACCGGCTTGGAGTTCCGATCGAAGCGGTCGAGATCGCTCACGGCGACACCGATTATGTTCCGGAAGGGATCGGGACGTTCGGCTCACGAGGCCTGGCCGTCGGCGGCACGGCGCTCTCGCTGGCTTTGGACAGCATCAGGGCCAAGGCGAAGAAGTTCGCCGCCCACCTGCTCGAGGCGCACGAAGAGGACATCGAGTACGCGGGCGACCGGCTCGCGATCAAGGGAGCGCCCGACAGGTTCGTGACCCTGGAAGACGTGATCGGGGCGGCATACCTAGCCACCGACCTGCCCGAAGGAGTGGAACCGGGCTTGGCCGCCACGCATTTCTTCGAGCCCCCGAACTTCACCTTCCCGTTCGGCGCCCATCTGTGCGTGGTGGATATCGACCCGGAGACCGGTGAACCGACCCTCCGCCGGTATGTGGGTGTCGACGACTGCGGCCACGTCATCAACCCGATGATCGTCGACGGCCAGCTCCATGGCGGAATCGCCCAGGGCATCGCGCAAGCCCTGTTCGAGGAGGTCGTATACGACCAAAACGGCCAGCTCGTGACCGGCAGCCTGATGGACTACGCGCTCCCCAAGGCCAGCTATCTCCCCGACTACGAGCTCCACCGCATGACCACGCCGACCCCCGTGAACCCGCTCGGCGCCAAGGGGGTCGGGGAGGCGGGAACGATCGGAGCCACACCCTGCGTCATCAACGCGATCGTGGACGCTCTGTCGCCGTATGGGGTCCGTCATCTGGAGATGCCGGCCCGGCCGGAAAAGATATGGCGGGCGCTGAGCTCAGGAGCTTCCGAGTGAACGCCTTCCGTCCCGGAGGAGGGAGACGCCATGCTGCCCGCTGAATTCGACTACGCCGCTCCGGAGTCCCTGGAGGAGGCGCTCGCCCTCCTTGCAGGCGGTGGGAACGTCAGAATGCTCGCGGGGGGACAGAGCCTCCTCCCCACCCTCAAGCTTCGACTAGACCGACCGGATCTCGTCGTGGATCTCCGGAACCTCTCGGAGCTGAGTTATGTGCGCGAGGCTGATGGTGAGATCGCGATCGGCGCCCTCACCACGTACGCGGACCTCGTCGCCTCGGATCTCATCGGGGCCGGCGCCGCCCGCTGCCTCGCGGAAGCCGCCGCCTCGGTGGGGGACCTCCAGGTACGAAACCTGGGAACGATCGGCGGCAGTCTGTCACACGCCGACCCGGCGGCCGACCTCCCGGCCGCAGCGCTCGCCCTCGACTGCACCCTCGTGGCCCGTAGCGAGGAGGGGGACCGGGCGATCGCCGCGGCCGACTTCTTCCACGGCCTGTGGACGACCGCACTCCTCCCTTCGGAGATGCTGCGCGAGATCCGCTTCCGGAAGGCGAGCGGCGGCGGGGCCTACGAAAAGCTGAGGCAGGCTGCTTCGGGCTTCGCCCTGGTGGGAGCCGCCGCCGTGGTGGAGATGGACGGCGACACGATCGCCAGCGCGCGCGTCGCGCTCACCGGTGTCGGGTCCGGCCCGGTTCGGCTGCGCGCGCTCGAAGAGCACCTCACGGGCGAATCGCTTGACGAGGATTTCCTGCGGGACGCGTGCAGGCGAGTGGGCGAGACGATCGAGAACCCGATGAGCGACGCACACGCCTCCGCCGAATACCGCGTGGCCATGGCCGGCGTGACCGCGCGCCGTGCCATCTTGAGGGCCGCGGGCTAGTGGCGCGAGAAGAACTCGGCTAGAAGCTCGCTCGCGTCGATCTCCAGGCTCTTGGTGGCCACGAACTCCACGGGGGCGCCTGGCCACGTGTGTCCGCCGCCGTTCACGACGTAGAAATCCAGCTCCGCTCCGCCCGAACAGCCTCGATACTCCTCCAGCGTGACCGTCGTGCCGTCGTCCTCCATGTCGGGAAGCTCGGTGACGGCGGGGTCCGCCGAGCACCCGTTCAGGCCGGTCCAGGTGGCGATGGTCGCCCGGGCGGAGATCGTGGTCGAGAGCTCGCCGACCCTGCCTTCCCAGGGAAACTCCGCATCATCCGTCCCCTGGATGAAAAGCCAGGGAGCAGGGCGGGAAGGAGAGCAGCCCTGCTCGACCTCGTCGATCATCGTGGCGGCGACGCTGCCGAACGCCGCGATCTCGTCGGCCAGCTCGCAGCCCAGAAAGTGCGTCATGAGAGCGCCCTGCGAGAACCCCGCGACGTAGACGCGTGAGCGGTCGATGGCCACCTGGGCCGCCAGATCTTCGATCAGGTCGCGGATGAACCCCACGTCGTCGACATCGTCGATTGCAGCGCTGGAGCAGAGCTCGCACCCGACGTTCCAGTCCAGAGTCTGAAACGCGCGGGGGTAGGCGACGATGTATCCGAACCGGTCGGCCACCTCATCAAACCCCGTGATGACGGCCATGCCGCTGAGCCGCGGGACGCCGTGCAGGAGGATCACGAGCGGTGACGGCTGGGCCGGATTCACAGTTGAAGGCACGTGAACGTCGTACACCCGGTCGCGGCCGCCGGACCGCATGGTCCGGTTGAAGTCCCCCGGGTTCGGGATCGGATCGACCGGGCTGTCACTCCCGCATGACGAGAGGATGAACACGAGACACGCGGCGCTCACCGCACGGCTGAGAACGATCGAGATCCTCGTCCTGGTATCCATGGCCCCCCCTACCCCGAAGGTCGCGCCTTTGAGCCGCGGAGCACCAAATCGCCGCTCTTGGCGGGCCGCGCTATACTGAGCGACCGGCGGGCCCAGAATAATCTTCTCGCACCGCGGCCACCGTGGAGAACGTCTGAGCTCGGCACCCGCGTACGGAGACCGACCGTGCCACGAGCCATGTTGATCGACACCGACACCGCCTCGGATGATGCGGTGGCCCTCATCATGGCCGCCCGGTGGCCGGACGTGCAGATCAAGGCCGTGACGATCGTGGCGGGCAACGTTCCCGTGGACCAGGGCGTCCGGAACGCCCTCTACACCCTGGAGCTGTGCGGCTCGGACGCTCCCGTCCACAGAGGCTCGGCCGAGCCGCTGAGGCGCTCGCTGGTAACCGCTCAGTTCTTCCACGGCGGGGACGGCCTTGGCGATCGGGGTTATCCTCCGCCGCGACGGGGTGCCGCCGCGGAAGGCGCCGTGGAAGCGATCGTACGCACCGCGCGGGAGAACCCTGGCCTGCTGCTCGTGACGCTCGGCCCTTTGACCAACCTCGCGCGGGCGCTCGAGATCGCACCCGATCTCGCCTCCCTCGTGGGACGCTGCGTCGTGATGGGCGGAGCGGCCTGCACCGTCGGCAACGTGACTCCCGCAGCCGAGTTCAACCTGTGGGTGGACCCGGATGCGGCGCGGATCGTCTTCGAGTCGGGACTGCCGATCGAGATGGTCGGATGGGAGCTTTGCCGCCACGAAGCCAACCTCGACGACGCCGACATGGCGCACGTGCGCAGCTTCGACAACCCCCTCGCCCTCTTCGCGATCGACTGCAACGCCGTAGCGCTGGAGGCCAATCGCCGCCAATCGGGAGACCCCGGTCTCGGCCTTCCCGACCCCATTGCCATGGCGATAGCCCTGGATCCCTCGGTCTGCACGCGACGCAGCGCGCACCGCGTGCTGCTAGAAACCGAGAGTGAGCTCACCCGCGGCATGACGGTGGTCGACGCCTTGGAGATCCACGATTACCCGCACAACGAGAAGGTATGGGGCCACCTCGCGAGGCCGAACGTGGTCGTTTGCTGGGAGATCGACGTGCCGGCGTGGAAGGCGATGCTCTTCCGGTCGTTGAGGGACGGTTGATGCCGCCTCGCATTGCGGTGATCGGAAGCTCGAACACGGACCTCGTCGTGAGGGCGCCCGCTCTTCCAGCAGCAGGCCAGACCGTCTTGGGCACGTCCTTCTTCAGCGCTGCCGGAGGCAAGGGCGCGAATCAGGCTGTGGCCGCTGCCCGTCTTGGCGCACAGGTCACTCTGGTCGCGAGAGTGGGCCTGGATGAGTTCGGACAGGCCTCGCTGTCGAACCTGCAGAGCGAGGGGATCGACACGAGCTTCGTGGTCGAGGATCCGGATGCCCCGAGCGGCGTGGCTCTGATCGTCGTAAGCGACGAAGGCGAAAACGCCATCGCCGTGGCGCCGGGCGCCAACGCCCTGCTCGGACCGGAGGATGTGGACCGCGCAGCCGAGGCGATCGAGGCCGCCGACATCCTGCTTATGCAGCTGGAGACGCCGATGCCGACGGTGGCCTGTGCCGTGAGCCGCGCGCAGGCCGCGGGCGTGCCCGTCATCCTGAACCCCGCGCCCGCGGCTCCGATCGACGTTCGGGTTCTCCGGGACGTGTCGGTTCTGACGCCGAACACCGGCGAGGCAATCGCCCTTGCCGGGGTTGGAGGTTCGGGAATCGAGGCGGCTCGGCTGGCCGCACGACAGCTGCGTGCGGCCGGCGTGCGCCGGGTGATCGTGACGCTCGGCGCCGAGGGCGCCCTCCTCGAAGAGGAGGGGACGAGCGCCGTTCGGCCCGCCCCTCCGGTCGCCGCCGTCGACACCACGGCCGCCGGCGATGCGTTCAACGGTGCGCTGGCGGTGGCGCTCGCTGAAGGCGCTCGGCTGGAGGCTGCGGCTGACTTCGCCAATCGAGCGGCCGCGCTCAGCACGACGCGAGAGGGCGCTCAGCCATCGCTGCCGACTCGGCCGCAGGTGGACGCCTTCGCCCGTGACCTGGGCCACTCGGCTTGAGCGAAAACGCCGGAACTTCCGAGGCGGGAGAGGGCCGCGAGGTCTTCGGCACTCGACTGGGCTTCGTGCTGGCCGCGGTCGGATCCGCGGTAGGCCTCGGAAACATATGGCGCTTCCCCTACCAGGCGGCAGAGGGCGGTGGTGCCGCGTTCGTCGTCGTTTACCTGATCATGACGTTCATGATCGGTGTTCCCATCATGCTGGCGGAGTTTGCCATCGGACGGCGGACCCGCCTTTCCCCGGTGGGGGCGTTGCGGCGCATCGGCGGCCGGGCCTGGGTGCCTCTTGGATTCCTGTTCGTGGTCACCAGCCTTCTGATCCTGGCCTACCTTTCTGTGATCACCGGCTGGGCTATCCGCTACGCCCTGGACGCGGCCGTAAGCGGCTTCGCCCCCGGAGCGGGCGACCGCTTCGGGCGGGTATCGACCGGCGGCCCTGCCATCGGATTCCACCTCGTGTCGATCACGCTCACGATAGGCATCGTGCTCTTCGGCGTCCGCCGGGGCATCGAGCGGGCGAGCCTGTTCATGATGCCGACGCTCTTCCTGCTGCTCGCCGGTTTGGCGATCTGGGCCTCGACCCTGCCGGACGCCGCGGCCGGGTACCGATTCTACCTCGCCCCGTCGCTCGCGGAGGTCCTCGATCCCGCTGTCCTGCAGGGTGCCGCTGCGCAGGCCTTCTACTCGATCAGCGTGGGGATGGGAATCATGATCACGTACGCGTCCTACTATTCGCGGGATGAGAATCTGAACCGGGAGGCGGCGGTGATCGCCCTCTCGGACTTCTCGGTCGCGTTTATCGCCGGCCTGGTCGTGTTTCCGATCGTGTTCGCGCTCGGATTGTCGGAGGAAGTCGGGGAGAGCGCGGTGGGGGCCCTGTTTATCTCGCTGCCCGAAGCGTTCCTCCGGATGGGAAACGTGGGGAGGATGGTCGGCGCGGTCTTTTTCTCGACGTTGGTCGTCGCGGCGATCACGTCGGCCGTATCGCTCCTGGAGGTCGTGTCCGCCGTGCTCATGGACGAAACGAGGCTCGTTCGCCGACACGCCACGCTGCTCGCCGGCAGCGCGGCGGGACTCGTCGGAGTGGCGCCGGCTCTCTCAATCGCGACGCTCGGCGTTATGGATCAGCTGGTTGCCGAGCTATTCACGGTCCTCGGAGTGCTTGGAGTGGCCATCCTCGCGGGGTGGGTCATGAGGGCTCCCGGGGAGGAGCTCCGCTTGGGGGCTTCTCCCCTGTTCCAGCGTGTCATCCCGCTGGCGGTGTTCCTCCTGCGGTACGTAGCCCCCCTGCTCGTCGGCTGGATAGCCTGGATTAGCCTCCGAGCGAGCCTCGCGACCCTGTTCGGAGGGAAGTAGGGTCCGGCATGGGTCTCCTTGACCGTCTGACCAGGACGACGCTCCGGTAGCCGCGACACTCAGCCAGGAGCGACACGCTCCTCGATTCGGATCGCGGCCGGCTGAAGGCTACCTAGCCTTGCCCCCCCGACTGCTATTGGTGCTGCTAACGGCCCAGGAAGACGGAGACGCCGAGGCTGAGCTCCAGTGCGAAGAGATTGCCGCCAACCGGTGCGACTGCCATCACGTCTCGGG
>JARRMU010000072.1:0-14615 GCA_037385645.1 Gemmatimonadales bacterium | reverse complement strand
GGCCGATCCGGAGCTTCAACCTAGGGTAGTGGCCGCTCAGCGCCGGCTTGACGAGATTCTCGCGGTGCGAGGATAAGTGGCATCTGTGCTAGTCCGGGCGGTTCCTTCGAGGCCGCCGCTTGGTTTATCCTGCACCCGAACGGACTCCGGAACTTCCGGGGGAAAAGCCAGGAATGGCCCTGAATATCCGGGGTTTTGGGGTGTTTCGAGGCCGTCTTCAAATCCGTAGGTCGTAGGTGGCTCCTTGGGCGCAGCGCGCCCTCGGAGCGTCTTCGACAGCGATCCCCACCCCGGTCATAGTTGTAATCCGTTCATGGCAAGCACTTTGGCCGATCGGCTCTGTTGTGATTCCGATCTCGTCCATTTAGAGGGCCCGAACCGTACAATACCGCACAGTAGATACCTTTCGCTGCGTTGCTTAGGCTGGGTAACGAAACCAGACGGATGAGATCGCCGTAGGCTCGCTTGGGAGGGCCGGTTTCGCCGTCTTTCCCACCAACGCCCCCGCGACACGACGAGGACCAAGATGTCTCCAGGCATGGTCGACGCAATCGCTGCGGTCAGCCTAACGTTCGTCATCGGATTGATCATCCTCCTCTTTCCCCTGAGCCGTCGTCTCGGCAGGGTGCTCGAGGAGTGGATCAAGTTGCGACAAGAGAGCTCCCCGGATCGGGATCGGCTCGAGGGGCTGGAACTGGGCCAACGGGAGATACGTCAGCTTGTGGAAGCCTTAGACCAACGGACACAGCTGCTGGCCGATCGGCAGGACTTCATGGAATCGCTCATCGAGCAGAAGAAGCCAGATGTGCTACCTCAGCCGCAGGGTGGCAAGCAGTTCTGACCTCGATATGGTAAGGATCTCCCATTAGTCATTTAGGAGGAGCACGCTTCGACGTGACAAGCTGGAGGCCGCCATGATGCGCCGCCTTGGACTCCCGCTGGCTTTCCTGACGCTTTCCTCTGCCTCGGCCACAGCACAGCCACAAGAGGCCGACACGACAGTGGCCGACACGACGGAGGCTCTCTGCACCGCATGGACGCTAGACATTACAAACCATACCCGCCTTGAGGTGCAGATCTATGAATACCTGGGCGAGGTGAGCCCCATCCGAATCGATCGAACGCTCAAAGGTCTCTTGATCCTCATAGTTCCTGCACGGGTCAGGAACAAGGCGCTACTGTTCGAAGTTCGACCCACCGTCCTGGTTTACGCCTTCCAAGATGCGACGGACGCACAATTCCGTCCCGTTGTTGATGAGAATGGCAGGCCAGGGTATGAGCAGGTCTCGCCAGACCGCCCTGCGAGAACGTGGCTGCTAGGAGTGGCATCGCCAGATGAGCAACGGGGGCCGTGGGGGCGCGCGTTGCCGAGCCTGGCACCAGGCCTAGTGCTCAAGTTTATCTGCCTCTTAGAGGACGAGGCTGACTCAAAGGAACCGCCCGACACCTTGCTGGCCCCTCCACGCTCCTGATCCGTCCTCCAAGTGAGCGCAGGTGGGACTGATCCAAGCCGCACGAACGCTTCACGACAAGCGGGAGGCAGCGATGGCTCGCCATAAACGTGCGGAATCAGGGCTCGTAGGAGTCCTGCAAACGGAGGCCGACCGTGAGATCGAGCTTGCGGTTAAGGCTGCCCGGCAACACCTCCAGGTCAATCTCCAGCGTAGCACCCACGACTAGGCGGTCAACGTGACCACCAACCGTGGAACCGTCACGTCGGCCCAGTGTCGCGTGGATATGGGCGACTGCCTGGCCACTCTCATCTCGGCCTAGGTTTCCTAGCAGAGCGGCGATCTCGGTCGGCTCCTCGACCATCACGGCTTCGTGCCGCTGCTCAGTCAGGTGGTAAAAGTCCAGTTCAGCACTGTCGGCTGCACCCAGGCCGCGCAGAACGCCAGCACCTATTCCATGCTCATCGGCAAAACGACAGAGAGTCCCCTTGACTTCCTCCCCGTTTGCGAGTCGCAGGAAGAATCGCTTTTCAGCCACCGGAAAGACTTGCATCGCGACCTCTCGGTTCAGACTCATGCGGGGCTAGTCGCATACTTCAGACGGGTCAAGCATCGAAACAACGCTCTCGCGCGTCACAGCGCGGCCCCTCCGCGCTCCTGATCTCGTCCTCCGACCATACGCCGCCAAGCGGCGGTTCTGCCAACTTGCGGTGGCCGGTGCTCGGCTCCCGCGCCCCGGCGCAGCCAGCCACTTCACAATCCCGCCGAAATGATGTAGATATTTCGTCAGGCGGGCTCGATCTCTGACGAGAGACGAACTCTCCCGTCCGTCTTCCTGCCCTGTAGTCTCCACCTTACAAGTCGCTGGATGTCAACAGCCGGAGGTACGCGTGGTCCACCTTTCTGGGCTGTGTGCCCGTAGGGCATGGGCAGTCACGCTCGCCGCGTTGCGCTACCAGGCCGGCAGCGTCCCGTAGCGCGGCCGAACGCGTTCATGTTCATCATGCGTTCCCTCGTTCCGATCCTCCTCCTCGCGTCCTTCGGTCGGCTGGCGGCCCAGGAGCCGTCGCCCGTGCTCGAGGCGGGCAGCCGCATTCGTTTGACATACCCGTGCGAGCTCGCCCTCGGGGGGTCTTTGGAATCTTCCGGGCGTGCCTGCCGCAGTGACGGGCGGCTGGCAAGCCTGACCGGGGACACGATCGTAATCGAAGAGGGCGACTCGAGATCGGCGCATCCCCTGGAATCCGTGAGCCGCGTCGAGGTCAGCGCCGGGACCAGATCCCACTGGCTGGCGGGAGCCGCGATCGGATTCGTCGTGGGGGGGACGGTCGCGTACGTGGCGTTGAGCAGCGGCGGATCCACGAGCATCTGCGACCGGTCGGCCAACCAGGACGCTGTATCAGTGGGCGAATGCATCGCCCTGGCGACGGCGGTCGGAGGCGTGCCGGGCTTCGGGTTGGGCGCGCTTGTCGGAACCTTCATCCGCTCAGAGCGCTGGCAGGAAGTACCGCTGAATCGACTGCGGGTGAGCGCTGGGCCGGCGCCGGGAGCCGGTTTGCGGTTTATTGTTTCGATCACGCACTAACCGCTTCCATGAGACACCCGCGCATCGTCGTCAATCATTACGGTGGGCCCGATGAGCTTCGGGTGCTTGAAGAAGAGTGCCCCGAGCCGAAGCCGGGTGAAGTGCGGGTGGAAGTGCTGGCGGCGGGTGTCGCCTTGCCCGACGTGATGATGCGCGAGGGCATTCATCCCGAGACGCCCTCGCTCCCCTTCACGCCGGGCTGGGATCTGGTCGGTGTGGTGGACGAACTCGGCGCCGGCGTCTCTGGAATCGAACCGGGCCAGGTGGTCGCCGCGCTGCCGATCAGCGGCGCGTACGCGGAGTTCGTCTGCCTGCGGCAACGCGAACTGGTTCCGGTCCCACCTGGGTTGGACCCCGCGGAGGCTGTCAGCCTGGTGCTGAACTGCATCACGGCGTACCAGATGATGCATCGCTCCGCCAAGGTCAGGGCAGGCCAGCGTGCGTTGATTCACGGCGCCTCAGGCGGGGTCGGCACGGCGCTGATGCAGCTCGGGCGACTGGCCGAGCTGGAGCTCTACGGCACCTGCTCATCGCGAGGGGCGTCGGTCGTTTCCGAGCTGGGCGGCATCCCCATCGATTATCGGCATCAGGACTTCGTGAAGGAGATTCACGACCAAACGGGCGATGGCGTAGACGTCGTCTTTGACGGCATGGGCGGGAAACACATGTGGCGCTCCCGCCAGGCCCTGCGGCCCGGCGGGAAGGTCGTGATCTATGGCCTGACTGGCTCGCTAAGTGGGGGGCGATTGGCTTCAGGTCGTTCAGGCCGTCGCAATCGCCTTCACGGAGTCCCAACCTACGTGTTGTACATGGTCGGCGGCTTGATTCTTCCGGGCCGGAAACGGATGCACCTGTACAGCATCCAATGGCTCAAGCGGCTGCGTCCGGCTTGGTTTCGACAGGACTTGATCGCCCTGTTCGAACTCCTTGGGCAGCAGAAGATCAGACCGCTGATCGCGCAGCGATTTCCTCTTGTCGAGGCGAGACATGCTCACGAGTTGCTCGGGAAGGGAGGGGTGGTGGGGAAGTTCGTCCTCGTGCGCAACGGATCATCGCAAGAACCGGAATCGGCGTGAATGTGCCGGCGGCCTCGACTGCCTGCGCGAGAATTTCGCGCTCCTGTCCACGTGCGCCGACCATACGCGGCAGAATAGAGGTTCTCCCGACTTGCGGCGGTCAATCTACCTCTTAGGCTAAAACCATTGCTGCTCGGTGGTCTATGACTGCGCCGAGCAGACGCCCGCATGGGACGCCTGCCTGACCGCACCTTCCGCCTGAAGCACGCCCGCATGGCCGTGACACCGAAACTGATGGGCACGCGATGTTCAGCTTCTTCGAGTGTGCATGCAGCAGCGGTAGCTGAAATAGCCTGCGCTTGCCAGGCAAGGCTGTCCACACGGGAGGTCCCGATGACTATTCGGCGCTCCACTCCACTACTGGCTACCGTTCTGCTCGTCCTGGTTGCCCCCCCGCTGGAGGCTCAAAGGGGAGATCTCCAAGTCACCGTTTCCACGGCTGGAGCGGACCCTGAGGCACGCTATGTCGTGTCTCTCGACCTCCAGAGTCAACCGGTTGGGGTCAATGGGTCTGCGGTCTTCGGACGAGTGCCGGCGGGCTCTCATACGGTGACTCTTCTAGACGTGCCTGAGGGCTGCACCGTCCGGGGACAGAACCCTCGAGAAGCCGTCGTGGTCGCCGGTGAGACCGTAGAAGCGAAGTTTGCCGTCGAATGTGGCCTAGCCCTGCCTGAGGCGCGAGGCGTCCAGAGAGACACCGGAAGAGCGCGCGCTGAAGTGGCCGGACCCGTCGAGCGCCAAGTGCAGCGCGCTCAACCGGCTGCCCAAGACGCCCAATTGGGGCTGCGAGAGCAGATGCCCCGCCTAACGACAACTGTAAGGGTAAGAGCCTACGGCCAGACGGGTGGTTGGGGAACAGAAGCGACGATTCATAGCCACCAGGAAGTCATGTTTCTCTGGGACATAGGTGTCTTAGAAGTTCCATTCGCTGAGTGGCAGGTGTGGAACCAGAATCCCGAAGGACGATCCGTGCCGGAGTCCGCGAAACTGGCAAACGGAGCGTTAGAGGTAACGGGTGAAACGACGCTCTTCCCCATTCACTTCGGCACATTTGTCCCGGAGTTGCCGCCCGAACTACCCGCGGAACAGAAGTATTGGGTGACCATGAGCGCCAAGGACGCGCATGGGAATGAGGTTGGTACTCCGCCGACCCCGGTCACTGTGTCTTTCCGGGCCTGCTCCAACAACCAGCAGTGCCCTGGAGGATATTTCTGCGATCCCGACAAGAAAGTCTGCGACACGATCGAGGTTTTTTGCGCAGCAGGGAGAGAGATCCCAGGGTACAAGGGAACCGGCTACCGGAAGGGAGATTGGGGAGGCCACATCCAGGGCACCGATGGCAGCAGCGTGCGCTGCTTTGGATACCAATGTAGGTCGTTGCCGGATGGCACTCCTTACTGCCTTTGCCGCTGCATGAGCACCTCTGACTGCGATCAGGGATACTCCTGCACCTCGGACAATCGGTGCGTCATGAACTAGACCGCTTGCTTCACGCCTAGAGAGCTCCATTAACACGAACGCGCGACGAGTCGAATCAGCCGTTTGGCGTGCTATGACATGAGGAGGCCAGCATGACGAGATGGGCGCTCCTGACAGCCGGTCTGTTGCTTCTCGCGACATGGACTCCGGCGCCCGGACAGGAGAGGGAAATGCGCCAGCAGGATCGGGTCCGGCCTCAGATGCAACCAGATGAAAGCGAGAGTGAGGCCGACGAGGGTGGGGGTTATGGGACCGAACAGAGCCACGCCGTGGGATACGCTTGCGGGGTGTCCCTACTTGGAGGAGTAGCCCCTCCCGATGTGATTCTTGACCTCGCCTCGCGACCAGACTGCGGAGGCCATTTCGGCAGGTACCAATTCCGAGCTTTCGGTGAGAACCCGTGGGATGGCCGTGACCTCCCAGGCATTTTTCGCGCCCTCGACGAGCTCCAGGGCCGCATGGTAATGGTGGTGTTTCTGCCGAACCTGCAAAGACCTAATGACGGGCTCGCTTTGCAGATCCGTACACGGGCCGGGGGCTGGTCACTTGTGGGAGTAAATCCGTAGGCGCATGATCGCTGTACGGTCTGCTCGTGATAGCCTTCACCCTTCTGACGGCCTGAGCGCCTCGCAGCAGCCGTTCCACCGGACCGGACACCGGTTCCTTCAGGCCGCCCCTACTCGCATCTGGCCCCTGCACGCTCCTGCCCACGTGCTCCGACCATACGCCGCAGAATAGAGGTTCTCCCGACTTGCGGCGGTCGAATCTCACCTCAAGCGTGCTCAGATTGAGGCCGTAGAAACCTCGTAAGCTGCTCGGTGGTCATGACTGCGCCGAGCGGACGCCCTTCCCAGGACGCCTGCCTGACCGTTCGCCGACTGAGCTGCCAGAGGAATGCAGGCAAGTCAGCCGCGAAATCCAGCCCCGTCATCGGATCAGCGGCTGCGCGGCTGGCTAACGGAAGTACCATCGTCAATCAGGATGGAGTTGTGGCATGAAACGTCTCGTCTTTCTCCCGATTCTGGTGCTTCCGCTGGCCGCCCAGGCCCAGGAAGTCGATGTCGTCTTGGCCTTTGCTCGGATGGAGCACGCTTCGTACTTGGCCGAGGCCACGGCAGAATGTGAGCCCGGCTCCGTGGTTGTAGGTGGAGGCTTCTCTCTAAACGGCACTCGCGTCAGAGTCCTAGACTCAGTTCCGATAAGAGGAGCACCCAAGCAGGGTTGGAAAGTGAGAATCTACAGGGATACCCTACCATCTAATCAGACGGGGTGGATGCACGTCGGAACGGCGTATGCCCTCTGTATGAAGACTCTCTCTTCGGTGCCCAGTCCACCAGCGCCCGCGACTGAGCCGGCCACCTCGGCGCCCGCACCGGATGCATCGGCTGAGTATCAGCTCAGCGCCGGGACGAGCAGGGACCTCGACGAGCGTATGGCGGCTCGATCCTGGCTGCTGGAAGGCTCTGGAATCGTGGGGATGGCGATCGCGAGTCCGTGTCCACCGCGGCCGGAGTGCTCCCCGTCGGACGACATGCTCGTCATGTGGTACGACGATGGCACGCTGAGCGAGACGCCGTTCCGGAGCGAGGACGGGAGCTCCCGTGACCCGATCGGCGAGCGTCAACGGTCCCCCTACCGGCTGCCACCCGGCCAGCGCCCGGGCGACATCGTCGGGATCGGGATCTCGGGAGGCGAGAATGTCTCCGCGTGGTACAGGGATGGAACCAGGAGTACGGGTTCGATCAGGGATCTTGGCTCGGGCAGCGCAGGAGAGCCGTATACGCTGCCTCCGGGCAAGAGCCCGGCGGACATCGTCGGGCTTGCGAAGGCGCCCTCCAACGGTTGGGCGTACGCCTGGTACGCCGATGGGACGGTGAGCGCCGGAACAGACGAGGATCTGGACGCCCATCGGCCCCCCTACGATTTCACACTGCCGCAGGGTCAGACTCCGTCAAGAGTCATGGAAATGGCGATTGGGCACGGCGACTGGGTCTTTGCCTGGTACGCACCCGAGTCTACGGCCTCGCGACCCAATCGGGCCGTGATCCTTCCGGCGGCGGCTCCGCCAGACATAGCAGCGCTGACGAGGCAAATGCGTCCGAGTTACTGCTCCAGCGCTGGCGGGAGCACAGACATCTTTCATGCTGGCCACTGCGATTGCTCCGGCCGCTCGGGGATCGTCGGAATCGCGATCGACACGGTCATGGTGGACAACCCCCCGGAACCAGCAGGTCCCGTACAACGAGTCTACACCTGGTACGACGACGGAACGGTGAGCATGGCGTGGTTGCACCCTGGAGACTGCGATTTGGGGACGGATGAGGGGGACCAGTACTTCTCGCCGGCTGGCAAGAGCCCGGCCGATATCGTGGATATGGCGATTGCCTCAGATGGTACCGTCTACACATGGTACCTGGATGGCACGGTCAGCAAGGGCACTCGGACGGACCTCGGTGCCTTAGGCAGCTATCCATACGCGCCTGCTCTCGGCAAGACCCCGGGAGACATCGTCGGCATCGGGATCGCACTTTCGAACGATTGGGTATACGCGTGGTACAGGCAGGGAACTGTGAGCACTGGCCGCAGCGACGACCTCGCCGCGTACCGAGACCTCAGGCAATACGAATTACTTTCTCAGAAGGCTCCCGACGAGATCGTTGGCATGGCGATCGGTTGGCTTGGCGATCCGCCGAACGATTGGGTTTACGCTTGGTACAGGGATTTCCTGGAAGTATCTCCTCGCTAAGCCCATTCAGGATCCATGCGAGACTGGCAGGGGGCGATTCCTTCAGGCCGCCCCCCTGTTTTTCCGCACCCGAATCATCGCCCCATCCCAGTCGCTACTCCCGCAGCGCCTCGAGCGTCAGCCGCAACAACGAACGTGTTCGTAGGTACCTGTTCGAAATGAATGTGTCCACCTGCATCTGGACTCGCCCTGCGCGCAGTCTTGCCTCCGCAATCGTACTTGCGATGCTTCCGGCGTGCGGTGCCAACGGGTCTGGCCCCGACAACGGACTCGATGGCGGCGTGCTCGCGTCTTTTGACGTGGAGGGCGAGCAGTTTAGAGTCTGGGTCACGAACGAAACCACCATCCAGCAACTTCTCGAGCTACGGGACGGACAGAGCAACGCCAGCATCCCGAACGGCGCGCTTCGAGAAGGCTCCGGCCGCGCCAATCACAACGACCCGTGGAGCTGGCACTTGGATCCCGACCTGACTTCGATGGCGGAAGCGACGATCGAGCTTTGCAGCGGCCTACCTTCCTTCGTTGAAGAGAATCTGGCGGAGTGGCTTTCCAGTGTCGGACAATACTGCCCGTGGAGTGCCCGGCTAGTCAGATTGGACGACTTCCGTTAGCCGTAGGCTTCTAGCGGCCCCTTCACGCTCCTGGGCTCGTCCTGGTCAGCTCGGGCACCTTGACGCGGGCTTCAATGCACGGCTGGCGAGAATGGAGGGCTGCGAAGCCTGGCTTCTGGAGGTCAGGGCGCGAGGGAACCGTACAGTTGCGTTGACCCGTAGCCAAGAGCTGACACCATGACGTTTCGCACGCGACTCGACCGGATCTCCCCCCTCTGGCTCGGAATCGGCATCAGCGGAACCTGCCTCGCGATCCTTTTTGTCACGGAGACGACGCTCGGACGATGGGAACTCCTTGTCGCCGAGTACGGATTCGACCCGCTCGCCCGAGTCTCTAGCGGCATCCTGCGTGACCTTCGGTTGGCGATCGTGCACTGCCTGCTCGTCGGATACCTGCCGGCCGCGTTTCTCTACGTCCTGCAGAGCGGCCGGCGGACCGTGCTCGTGCTTCAGGGGGCGCTGGACTGCACGCGTGAGGAGTGCGAGGCTCTGGCGGCGTCGGTCCGACTTCGCGGGCGGGGCCTCCTTATCACGGGGCTGATCGGGCTGGCGCTGTCGTTCCTCGTACCATACCTGACCCCACCGATCCCGCCGACCCCCTGGAAGCCCTCGACCTGGAGCCCGGAGGTCGTCTGGCACCGCATCCTATCCCCGGCGGCGAACGTGTGGATATGGTGGCTCGGCTATGCCGTCATCGCCGTCTCGCTGCGGCTCTCCCGTCTGGCGCGGAAGCTGAACCGCATCGACCTTCTCGACCTGTCGCCGCTCGGGCCGTTCACCCGGCAGGGGCTCACGAACGCCCTCTTGGTGGTCGGTCTGCTGTCCATCTCCAGCCTGATGCTGCTCGAGACGGGGTTGGGGCGCGTGGTGATCGGGTACGGTATGGGGACGCTGGTCGTGGCCACTCTCACCTTGCTCGCCCCCGTGAGCGGGGTGCACCAGAGAATCCGCCTCTCCAAGGAGGCGGAGCTACGCCAGGTGAACGAGGCGATCGGGAAGCAGCGCATAGCGATCGAGAAACAGGACGCTGGCCGACGGAGCGGCGAGATGGCGGACCTGGTCGCCTATCGTAGCCTCATCGAGGGCGTCCCCGAGTGGCCGTTCACCACCACCACCTACGCCCGGTTCGTCCTCTACCTGCTCATCCCTGTGGCGTCCTGGGTCTTCGGAGTGGTGGCAGAGGAGGTGGTGGGCCGCGCACTGTTCTAGGAAGCCGGGAGTCGTGCTCCTTCAAGACGCTCGAACAAGTGATCCCGGTCATGGTCGTAGCAAGCAATGACAGCGTCTCCCACGCCCTGATCTCGTCGTCGTAGATTGAGTTGTCGAGACCGCACGAATACCTGAAAGGAGCCAATGGAATGCGGACACGCTCTCTCAGGCCACGCGCGCACGCGTTCTCTGCGACGGTAGCTTCGGGAATCCTCACATCGAGCATCCTCGCAGCCGGGCTTCACAATGAACTGGAAGCCCAGACGCCCGAAGCTTCCGATGCCCTCCGCGCTCGCGTCGAGACCTACGAGACAGTTTGGAACACCCATGATCCGGCCGCGGTGGCCGCCTTCTTCACGGAGGACGCGGACATGATCATGGGCAACCTGCCGATCGCACGGGGACGGCAGGTGATTCAAGATTGGTGGGGAAAGTATTTTGCCGCCATCGAACCGGAGCGCAAAGGTACGTTCGAGGTTGTCTCCCTCCGCCTGATCACACCTGCAGTTGCGTTGATCAACATCTCCAGTGTGACGGGAGGCTCGGACTCTGAGGGTCGAGAGTTGCCTACCCGGTTGGCGCGTGGGACATGGGTTCTTGTCCGCGAGGCTGACAACTGGCTCATCTCCGCGATGAGGGGGCAGCCAGCCGAGGGCGATGTTCGGGGACCTCCGCCCGGCTTTGCACCGAGTCCGGAGGATGGCCTCTAGGATTCCTGCGACCCCTCCGGTCAGAGGTTCCGTACGCTCATGGGGCGGTCCCTCCTGGGTCGCCCCATTGCCTGACCGGGAATGGATCCCGGAACTCCGGGGTTAGGCGGCATCACGCCCCGGGTCGACCTCGCTGGGCTCCTAGGAGAGTAAGGACCGAAGGAGGCATGGCATCTGGTAAATGCCCCTCGTCCACACGCGCCAGAAGGATGCGGGTACGTGTACCGGTACCAAGGCACGTACAGACACCAACGCAGGCGGATTCACCATCCGCGGTCAAGCATCGAAACAACGCTCTCGCGCGTCACAGCGCGGCCCCTCCGCGCTCCTGATCTCGTCCTCCGACCATACGCCAGCAAGCTCCCGCGCGTCTGGACGCGCTCGAATAGCCTGAATAGTGTCCGTGTTCGCCCTGATCCGCGCGCTGACGTACGTAACCGTCTTTGTCGGTTTCGTGCTGGTGCTCCTCCGATGTGTCGCAGGAGGGTGTGAAGATGGGTCTTTACAGCAAGCACATACTTCCTAAGCTCGTGCACCTTACCTGCAGCACTAAGCCCATCATGCGCCAACGGGAGAAGGTCGTCCCCCTTGCTCAGGGACGAGTCCTTGAGGTCGGCATCGGTTCCGGCTTGAACCTACCGTACTACGACGACGGGAAAGTGACGATGCTTTGGGGCCTGGATCCCTCTCCGGAGATGAGGGGGATGGCAGAAAAAGCGGCTCGCTCCGTCCCTTTCAGTGTCGAGCTCATCAGATTAGTCGATAGGGAGATTCCCCTCGAGGATGACAGCGTCGATACGGTTCTCATCACGTACACGCTCTGCACGATCCCCGACGTTGAGCCTGCGCTGCGAGGCATGGCTCGAGTACTGAAGCCGGGGGGGACACTTGTCTTCTGTGAGCACGGTGCGGCCCCCGAGGTGAGCATCCGGCGCTGGCAGAATCGCATCAACCCCATCTGGAGGCGGCTGGGTGGTGGGTGCAACCCAACCTCAACCGCTCAATTCCCGATCTGATTGCGCAAGGCGGTTTTCGGGTTACCCGCATGGAGACCATGTACATTCCTGGCTGGCGCCCGGCCAGCTACAACTACTGGGGGACGGCAACGCTCCGTTGAACGACGGCACACCCTCCGGACGTGCGTTCACCGAGTCTCGCTGGCCCAAAGTCTAGTATCTGTAGTGGATTCGATGAGTGAGTCGAGGAGAGGCCCGCTACCGCCCGCCTTCTTCCTTGGGGCGTTACTGCTCCAAGTAGCCCTCCACTTTGCTCTTCCTCTAACCTCGGTCCTTACCGCGCCGTGGAACTGGAGCGGATCAGTCCCGGTTCTGGTTGGCGTTGGCGTGATGGTCCTTGCAGATGCACAGTTCAAGAAGGCGCAAACCGCCATAAGCCCCTTCGACCGACCCTCCGCGCTTGTTTGCGAGGGCGCGTTCCGCATAAGCCGGAACCCGATGTATGCCGGGATGGTCCTCACTTTGCTCGGGGCGGGCATCATGTGGGGCACCGTGACACCGTTGCTGGTTCCCTGGCTGTTCGGATGGTTCATTTCGAGCAGGTTCATTTGCTTGGAGGAAGGCATCCTCACCGATGTGTTTGGCAACGAGTACGAGGAGTACCGACGTCGTGTGAGGCGGTGGTTCTGACGTGGGTGCGCCACAACCCGCGCGGTGGAGCACGCGGGTCCTTCAGAGAGCCATCCCTCGGTTGAGCGGCAGGCAAGGTCCAGCGGAACTCTAGACCCGCTCTCCGTCGCTCTCAGCGACGGTTCACGACCGCGAGGGTATCCTTGGAGAAGGGCGGACTAGCAGTATTCGAACGAATTGATGGCCCGCGTGAAGTAGCAGGAACACGAGACCGACAAGGTATATGCCGGCATTCTGTGAGCCGAAGAAGCCCGCTGCATGAAGTCCCTGAAGGAGGCCATTCACGACATACCCCCCGGCCACAAGTGTAAACTGTGGCCAGTGAAAGATCTCGGGGGCCTCTCGCATGACGCGACCGGTCCACGGAGCGAAGCCTACGACGAGCCCCACGCAGATCAAGGCCTGAACGCCGCTCGCCGCTCTCCAGAGCACCAGCGGTCTAATCCCAGTCTCCAGCAAGGCCAAGGGCGCTACCGCTAGAAACAGGGCAAGGAGACTGGGTGTCAAGAGGAGGATGAGACGGTATTTCTCTACTGATGTAAGGCGATCCTGGCGCCGGCCCAGCACGAGAGCCAAGCCTGAAAAACCGGCGAGGCCGACAGCTATCTCCGCAATCGTGGATGCCACATCAAGGCTCTGCATCTGGGCTTTCCTCCTCACGGGTCCAAGATGGGGTGGTCGAATTCACTCCTCCTCGCCATGTCCGGCGGCCCGGACGAAAGAGTAACCGCAGCTCCTTCCTGGTGCCTCTCCTCTGTCCGGTCCTGGTTGGTTCTTGCGCACTAATGAAATGAGGGGTGGAAGAACTGAACGACAAAGAGGATAAGCCAGGTAGGAGATAAGAACGATGATCACGCCGAAATACACGGGATTCTACAAGCCGGCTCTAACCCTCAAGGCGGCAACGCTGTCATTGCGGGCAACGGAGCAGAGCACTGGAAGGCCGCCACGCACCCAAGGGCGGAGCCAGAAACGGACCGTTCTGGCTGTCGAGCGGGTGATCAAGCGGGATAAGACGGCGAAAGCAGCCTAGCGGCATCGTTCACGATCCGGTCGGCGTGGAGCGGTTGGCTGCAATAGGTGTATTCCAACGGCGCGTCGGACCGCGGTCAACGTTGCGGGGAATCGGTGATCTTTGTGAAAAGGACGAGTCTTCGCCCCGTCGGCCCTCCACTCGGGGGTCTCGGGCGGTGGCGATTCCAGCGGCATCGCGGTCCTCGAACCCGCTGCGTCCCGCTCGTAGCCGCCGTTGGCTGTTTGTGCGTGGCCGCACCGGCGGCCGCGCAACAGCCGGACAGCTTGGCGGCCGCGCATCTCTCGCAAAGCTCGCTGTTTAGATCGTCCGATCTCGTTTATGCGGGCCTCTTCTTCGGTAGTCTTGCGGCGGTCTATCCGCTCGAGAAACTCGACGAGGAACTGAGCCCGGAACGCCTGCCGACCGGGTTCCCGGGAGCATTTGATTCGGCGGGCAGCTTGGCGGGCAACGGCTTTGTCGTCTACGGTTTGAGTGGGATTACGTTCTTGACTGGGACGCTCATCGGCAATAAGCAGGTCGCTCGGATCGGTCTGCGCTCCGCCGAGGCCCTCGTGCTCGCGGATCTCATCGTGTTTCCCTTCAAGGTAGGCGTCGGCAGGCGTCGGCCAACGGGTGGTGACCCGGACTCGGATGAGTTCGAGCCGTTCTCCTTCACGACCGAATACTACTCGTTCCCGTCCGGTCACACGGCACACATGTTCGCCATTGCCTCAACACTTTCACGAGAGTTGAAGCACCAGGCACCCTGGGTCCCGTTCGTCGCTTATCCGGTCGCTGCGATGGTGGGTGCCAGCCGTGTTGTCGGAAAGAAGCACTGGGTGACGGATGTCGTGGGTGGGGCCGCGGCAGGCCTTTTCGCAGGGCATTTCGTTGGGCGTCTGCACGGCGAAGAGAATGTGGGCCTCCGCACCACTCCTTACGTGTCCACGAGTGAGGGGACGGTCTATGTGGGCGTTCACCTTTCATTCCGATAATCAGGGGGTGACGCAGCGTTGCGACTGCTAGCGCCGCCAAGCCCTTACCGGCGGCGCTGCGCTTCACACTCATGAACGCATGCCGTCGCTCC
>JARRMU010000071.1:0-11576 GCA_037385645.1 Gemmatimonadales bacterium | reverse complement strand
CCTGTTCGGATGATCCTGGCGTGCGAGACGAGCTCGCGTCGCTACTGGAGGCGGCGGCGGCGGCCGAGCCGTTCTTCGCCGAGCTGGCGGCCGTCGCCTCCCCTACGGCCTTGGTCGGCGAGGCGGCAGGTCCCGAGCTAGCTCTCGACCGGGTCGGCTTGCCCGAAGGATCCGGACTCGAGGTCGGAGATACGGTCGCTCAATACCGGCTCGAGGAGAAGCTGGGGGCCGGCGGGATGGGCGTGGTCTACCGGGCGACCGACACGCGCCTCGAACGAGAGGTGGCCCTCAAGTTCCTCCCACCCCATTTGAGCGCCGATGAAGCCGCCAAGGAGCGCTTCCTTGTCGAGGCCAGAGCGGCCGCTGCCCTCGACCATCCGAACCTCTGCGCGCTGCACGAGATCGGCCAGGACGCTGACGGCCGGATGTACATCGCCATGGGCTACTACCGCGGCCAGACGCTGAGCCGCGCGCTGGAGCAAGGGCCGCTGCCCATCGAGGAGGCCCTGGACTACGCCCGGCAGATCGGCGCGGGGCTACGGGCGGCCCACGCTCGCGGAATCGTGCACCGGGACATCAAGCCGGGCAATATCCTGATCACGCGAAACGGCACCGCCATGGTGCTGGATTTCGGTCTCGCCAAGCTGGCCGACGTGACGCTCACGGACGTCGGCACACGACTCGGCACCGTGGCCTACATGTCGCCCGAGCAGACCCGCGCGGACGAGGCCGTCGATTATCACACGGACCTGTGGTCGCTCGGCGTGGTGCTCTACGAGATGCTCACGGGCCGGCGGCCCTTCCGGGGCGACAGCGACCGGGTGACCATCCACGCCATCCGGCACGAGACGCCCACCCAGCCCTCCAAGCTCCGGAAACGGATCCCGGCCGACCTGGACACGCTCGTGCTGCGCCTTCTCGACAAGAAGCCCGAGGCGCGTGAATCCGGCGCCCGGTGGCTCCTCGAACGCGCCGGGCCTTCCAGGCTTGGACGGCTGCTGCTCGAGGCGCACCGCCGCTCGGTGTGGCAGGTACTCGTGGCCTGGGCGGTGGCCGGCGGGGCGATCTACGCGCTGTCTGGACCGCTGGGAGATTCGATCGGCCTTCCGTTCTGGTTCGAGCGGGGCGTTCTGGTGGCCTTGCTGGTGGTGCTCGCGCTGTTGATGGTTACCGGCATGGCCCGCGGTAGGCGCCGAGCGGCGCTCCGCGGCCTCGATCAGCCGCGCTTCAGCTGGCAGAACGCGGGACTCGGCTCCGCTGCCGCATTCGCGCTGCTGGGCGTGGCGACTGCCGGGTACCTGGCGCTGCGAGCGCTGGGGATCGGGCCCTTCGGCACCGTGATCGCGAAGGACCAACTCGAGCCGCAATCCGAGATCGTGTTGGCGGGCTTTGCGAGCGCACCCGAGGACTCGGCCCTCGCCCGGACAGTGACCGAGGCGTTTCGCATCGACTTCTCCCAGTCGCCCAGCGTGCGGCTCGCGGGCCCGGGCCGGGTCGGGACGATCCTGGGGAGGATGGAGAGGCCAGCGGGGGGTCGGCTTGACGCGGAGATGGCGCGAGAGGTTGCGATTCGTGGCGGCATCCCCGCCGTGATCGACGGAGAGATCCGGAGGTTGGGAGAGGGTTTTGTGCTTACCGCGCAACTCCTCTCGCCTGCGGAGACGCGGGTGGGGTCAGGTATGCCATCATCGGGACCGCCCCGAGTTCTGGCCCGGAATCAGGCCACGGCGGCGAGCGAGGACGATCTGATGTCCGCCATCGACCGTCTCTCGAAGGGACTTCGCGAGCGCATCGGCGAGCCGCTTACGTCCCTGCGCCAAACCCAGGCGCTTCCTGAACTGACGACGAGCTCCGTGGCGGCGCTGCAGAAGTACCTCGAGGGCGTCACCAGCGCAGACGACGCGTTGATGATCCGCCACCTGCAAGAGGCGGTCGCCCTGGACAGCGACTTCGCCGAGGCATGGAGGAAGCTCGGGATCGCTCTTGTCAACAGCGGGCAAGAGCGCGGCCGACAGGTCAGGGCCTTCGCGCGAGCCTTCGAGCTTCGGAATCGGCTCACCGACCGCGAGCGCTACCTCGTCGAGGCCACGTACTACCGTCGGGTGACGGGAGAATACGCCAAGGCGATCGAGGCCACCCAGGCCTATCTGGCCCGCTACCCCGATGTCCCGTACTCGCCCGACAACCACTTTCTCGCCTGGTTCAGCGTGGCAGCCAGGCAGTGGTTGGCGTTGGCCTACCGGGACTTGCGGCGATACGAGCGCGCCGAGGAGGTGCTCGAATCCAGTCTTCGCGAGTACCCGGTGTGGACCTGCTCGAGCCCCGCTTTGGCCCTAGCCGAGACGTTGCTCGATCTCGGCAAGCGGGACGAGGCTCGGCGATACGCGGATTGGCTCCTGCGTCGCTGCGTCGACATGGGCGAGTACACGGAGGCATGGGTGTTCCGTCGCGTGGCGGCCGTCGCCGCCTCTGGGCTCGGGGACTACGAGGCCGCAGAACGACACTTCCAGGCCGAGTTGGCCGCCGGGCCCGACGACCCTCTTCGGGAGGCCCTAGTCGCTCAGCTCATCTCGGCTCTGTACGCCGTCCAGGGCCGGTTGGCAGACGCTCGTGCGGCGGCGCGAGAGGCTACGGCTGCGTATCAGAGAAGCGGATTGTCGTCCGATGACCCGCGCATGGCGATCGAGGAGGCAGCTCGCGACGCATTCCTGACGAGAGCGCCGCAACGGATCCTGCCGGATATCGACGCAGAGCTGGCACGGACTCCGATCTCCGGCCTGGACTCGCTGGATCGCCCCTATCTGCCGCTCGTCACCCTCTACGCACAGGCCGGACGGACGCAGGCCGCCCGGGCGCTGCTCGCGGAATTCGAGAGCGCCGTGGAGCCGCGGCTGCGGGGTCCCCTCGCAGCCGAGCATGGCCGGGCACGGGGCGAGTTGGCATTGGCCGAGCGTCGATACTCGGAGGCCGTGGCGGCGTTTCGAACGTCCGATGTGGGGGCGTGCAACGTGTGCGCGCTGCCCGGCCTTGCCCGTGCCTACGACGCCGCCGGTCAGACGGACTCGGCGATCGCGGTCTTTCGACGCTACGTGGAGACGCCCAGCAGCCAAAGGCTCGGAGGGACTGCCTATATGCCAGGAATCGACCACACCTACCTTGGTCCAAGCCTGGAGCGGCTGGCGCAGCTATACGACGGGCGGGGAGAGCAGGATCAGGCCGCCACCTACTACGCACGTTTCGTCGAGCTCTGGAAAGACGCCGACCCGGAGCTGCAGCCGAGGGTCGACGTGGCGAGGGCACGCTTGGCCGGTTTGCCCCCACCACCAGCACCTAAGCCGACTACGGGAGCCTTGCGGGTGCGCACAACGTCCAGCGGGGAAGACCTCGACCCGAGTGGCTATCTCGTCACGGTGGGCGAGGACGAGCGATCGATCGGCTCGAGAGATTCCCTCACCTTTCGCTTCATCCCCCTCGGCGACGTCACCGTTCGGCTGCGCGACCTAGCCGACAACTGTGCCGTCGTGGGAGAGTCGACCCGGCAGGCCACGGTGACCGGGGGAACTTCGGCCGAGGTAGCGTTCGACGTGTCGTGCGCGACGCTCCGGCCTGCCGAGGTGGACGTGACGGGCACGTGGCGCGGCAGCTTCGACGGGACCTCCCAACCCTGGAGACGCCGTTCCACGGGGACTCTCACGTACGTGCTCGAGCAAAGCGGCGATGAGGTGACCGCCGACATCACCTACGACGATCCGGCCTGGCGCCGCGGTCCCTCGACCCGGCAGGGAACCGGGCGAGTCTCGGGCAGCACGCTGACCCTCTTCTATCTCGGCTTTCCCAGCCATCTGAGGGAGGGCCCGGCACGAATCACCGCCACTTTGGACATCGTCGGCGACGAAATGACCGGCAGCGACGAAGAGCAGCAGGGGGTGTGGGAGGCGACAATAACGGTGTCGCGGCGCCCTTAGGAATCTCCTGAGCGCGGCACCCCGTCGTCGCATCGACCCCGTTCGCCGTCAATCTTGGACCGCCGCTCTGTTCCCGAGGGGCTACGGTGGCTGCCGATCATATCATATGCTAGGTTATGATATGGCTCGCTACCACCGGAGGTAAGATGGCTAAGGTTCAGATCAACGCCCGGATTGACGCCAAGTTGAAGCGGGCCCTCGAGGATTACTGCAGGTCGCGGGGGGTCGTGATGAACCACTTCGTCCAGGAGGCGATTCTGGATCGGCTGGAAGAGCTCGAAGACGCGGAAGATCTCAAGTCGATCCGTCACGAACCGACCCGACCGCTCGCCGACGTGCTGGCGGAGTTGAAGCTCGATGGCGCGTTATGAGATCGAGATCGCCCGCACGGCGGAGAAACAACTCAAGCGGCTGGAACGCCCGGACCAGGAGCGGGTCGTCCGGGCGATCCTCACCCTGGCCGGCGAGCCGTTCCCGCGAGGCTCGAGAAAGCTATCCGGATACGAAGACGTCTACCGAATTCGGGTCGGCCACTTCAGGGTCATCTACAGCGTCTCCGGCACGACGCTGATCATCATCATACTGAAGATCGGGCATCGAAAGGACATGTATCGGTAGGCTGGACCGTGCGCTCGTGCGTTGACGGCGCGTCGAGGGACGCCCGAGCAAGGGCTGTCCCTCGAGCGCGTCGGCTGTGGCTACATGCTGCTGTTCCAGATGTCGCGGACGATCTTCCAGCTGCCGTCCACGTTCGCCCAGACCGCCAGGTATTTCCCGTGGTCCTTGTGGGATCCGTCGGCTCCGGTCTCGACGAACGTTCCGGTCTCGATCGCGTGATCGTCGCCGACCGGGATGATCTCATCGGGCGTGATCGCCATCTGGCTTCCGCCCGACATGTCGAGGGCAGCCCCAAAGCCCCCAAGGATCGCCTCCTGACCCTGCATGGCCTCGGCGCCGGGTGCCATCACGACGGCCTCGTCGGCGTACATGGCGGCCAGCGCCGCCGCGTCTCCGGCATTCCAGGCTTCGGCCCACGCGACCGCTCCGGCCTCGATTGCTGCCTGCGCTCCACCCTCCTGCCCTAGAACCGCGGCGGGAAAGGCGAGAAGGGCCGCGCATAGGATGAGCCCTGCGTTGCGCATGATGCTGACCTCCGTCTTTGGTGGATCGACCGATCGGTGGACAGAAAGAGTGGGGCTACTGCCCCATACTGCTGTTCCAGATGTCTCGGGTCATCTGCCAGGTGCCGTCCTTACGCATCCAGACGACCAGGTACTTCCCGTGTCCCGCGTGCTCGCCCTCGGGCCCCGTGTTCATGTACGCGCCGACCTCGACCGCGACGCCACCGAGATTGTGGACCTCCTTCGTCTCGAGCGCCACCTTCACGCCAGGCGCCGCGTCTATCTGGGCCTGCCAATAGGCCTCGATGGCCTTCCTGCCCTGAACCTCCCCGCCGCCTGGCGGAAGCAGCCTCGCGTCACCCGAGTAGAGAGCGGCGATACCGGCCGCGTTGCCTGCGTTCCAAGCCGCCGCCCAGGCCATCCCGCCTTCCTTGACCGCGACCTGCGCGTCGGGATCCGCCTGCCCGAGTAAGGCGGACGGGATCGCGAGCATAGCCGCGCAAACAACGAGTACAGCTGAGCGCATGGTACAGGCCTCTTTTGTGAAGGGGTGTGTGAGATGCTGCCACGCCGTTGGCAGGCTCGCAGCCTACACCGCTGCTCCGTTCGGCGTCAAGACTTTGCCCGCCAACGGGAAACATGCGGACGCCTCCCGGCGCCAGATCGGACGGTAGACCAGTAATTAATTGTCATCATGAGTCTTAGGGGGGCTCTTGGAAGCGAGCGACAATGGTCTCCACCTATCCGCAGCCAGCGCCTGGTCGCTGATCCGTACGCGTAGGTATAGTTGATACCGTACGGCTCGCTCACTCTATTAGCGGACCCCTTGGGCGAGCAGAGATAGGGAATACTTTTCTCGGCTCAAATGATGAACGGGACGTAGCAGTCTAGCAGCCCAGAACAACTCAGCGCGGTCCCTGGCGCATTCTGCAGGAGGGGATGCCATGCTCCTTGCTCTTCCGCGCTACGTGATGGTGGCTCGCGCCGCCTTGACCGCCCTCATCCTCCTCCTTCCGACCGCCTCGATGGCGCAGGATGCCATGACCATCACGGGGCACGTCACCGACGAGAACGGCGAGCCTCTCGCCACCGTCAACGTATACATCGACGGTACCGACCTGACGACGCTGACCGACACGGAAGGCGCGTACCATCTCGTCATCCCCGCCTCGCGGATCGACCAACAGCAACACGTGCTGATTGCCGGTGTCATCGGGTTCCGATCCGGGCGGGCCGGGATCGTGTTGTCGGGCGAGAAGCTGACGCAGGACTTCGAGCTGCATCTCGACCCGATCGGTCTGGAGGCAATCGTGGCCATCGGCCAGGGCCTCACGCGTGAGCGCCGCCGCCTGGGCTCCACGGTCAACTCGATCAGCGACATCGACATCGAGCTCTCGGCCGAGACGAACGCCGTCGACGCGATCGCCGGCAAGGCGCCGAACGTGCTGGTGACTCGCTCCGCGGGCGACCCGGCCTCCGGCACCTACATCAACATCCGGGGCTTCAAGACGATCACGGGCGGGAACCAGCCGCTGTTCGTCGTCGACGGAACTCCCGTGGATAACTCGACTAGGGGATTCTTCGGCAAAGACTCGCCTCTCTACACGGTGGTCCAGAACCGGGCCGCGGACATCAACCCGGACGACATCGACTCGATCGAGATCCTCAAGGGGCCGGCCGGATCGGCCATATACGGCTCGGCGGGCGCCAACGGCGTGATTCTGATCACGACCAAGTCGGGCTCTCAAGCGAACGCCGTCCAGGCCGATGTCCGCTTCGCCTACACGGCCGACGACGTGACCGAGTACAACGACCTCCAGACCTCGTTCGGACAGGGCTTCGGCGGGGAGCCTGTGGTGACCTCCGTCACGTGGGGTCCGGAGTTGGACGCCAACACCCCGGTCTACGATCACGGTGCAGTGCTCTTTCAAATGGGTAACGCGTTCGACGTGAACGCGACGCTGTCGGGCGGGAACAACCGAACGACCTACTTCTTCTCCGGTGGCTACTACCGCAACAACGGCGTCATCAGAGGGAACGGAAAGCTGGACCGCTTCAACATCCGCTTGAAAGCCAGCCAGGGCTTCCTGGACAACCTCTCCGTCTCCGGCAACGTCGCATACACCAACCAGGCGGCGGACATCATCGAGCAGGGGAACAACACGAGCGGCATTCTCATTGCCGCGTTTCGGACACCGCCCGAGTTCAACAACCTGCCTTACCTCGATCCGGAAACCGGACTGCAGCGCTCCTATCGGTGCGAGACGGGCGTGCAGGGCCCGAACTGCCGCACCGACCCGAAAGTGAGCCGCGGCTACGACAACCCGTTCTGGGTGGCCAACGAGGTCGAAGCCACCCAGACCGTGAACCGTACGTTCGGGAACGTCCGCGTCGACTGGGATCCCTTCGGGTGGCTGAACGTCTCCAACGTCTTCGGCCTCGACTACTGGAACGACGCCCGGTTCGAGATGCTGCCCGTGAGCTCATCAGATCTTCCGGAGGGCTGGATCAACCGTGCCTCGTTCGACAACACGATCCTGGACAACAGCCTCTGGATCACGGCCAGCGGAGCCCTGGCCGCAGGGGTATTCGCGCAGCTCACGCTCGGACAGAATATCCGCCAGAACGATTTCAGCCGCCTCGGAACGGCGGGCATCAACCTGATCGAAGGGGGACTGAATCTGGAGGCCACGGTCGACCGATTCCCCGATGAGTACACGTCGCAGGTTCGCAGCGTCGGCTATTTCGGCGAGCTGAACCTCGACATCCGGGATCAGCTCTTCCTGACGGGCGGCCTGCGCTACGATGGCTGGAGCACCTTCGGCGGCGAGAGGCAGTGGTTCCTCTTCCCGAACGGCAGCGCGGCGTGGGAGTTCACGCAGCTCCTGGGTGGCGACACAGGTATCCTCGACTTCGGCAAGATCCGCGTCGCATACGGCGAGGCGGGCCAGGACCCGCCCGCCTTCTCCAACGTCTCCGGCTTCACGACCACATTTCGGTCGAGCTATCTCGGTCAGGAGGGACTCGTCAGCGAGCTGACGGCGGCCAGCTCTGGCATCGGGCCCGAGCGCACCAAAGAGTTCGAGGCGGGCCTCGACCTGGCCTTCGTCGATTCGAGGGTCTCGCTGGGCGTCGTCTGGTACGACCAGAAGACGGAGGACGCGATCCTGGAGCTCCCCGTGCCCCCAAGCCTCGGGTTCGAGACACGACCCACAAACGGGGCAGAGTTCAGGAACCGGGGCTGGGAGTTCCAGGTCGGGCTCGTTCCGTTGCGAGGTCGCGGCTTGACCTGGGAAATCGACGCCCACGGCGGCACGATCGACAGCGAGGTGCTGGATCTGAACGGCGCCGAGCAGTTCCGGTTGAACGGCTTCTCCGACGCCAGCGCCTCTCTCGTGAAGGACATCTGCGGACCCTCGGCCGACGAGCCCTGCCCCTTCGGCGTCCTCTACGGCGAAGACATGGTGAAGTTCGGCCGGGGACTGAGCGCGGACGTGGACTGCGACCCGGCCACGCCGGCCTCCAGCATCGATGAGGCGTTCCCCGACGCCACACCCGGAGCGTTGTACGTCGGGTGCGACGGATATCCCGTCGCCGACCAGCGTCTGCGCGTGCTGGGAAACCCGAACCCCGACTGGAACGGAGGCGTCAGGAACACCTTTACCATTCTCGAGAACCTGAGGGTCTCGGCGCTCATCGACTGGCGCAGCGGGATCGACATGTGGAACGGGACGAAGGGCGCGCTCTTCTTCTTCGGGACCCACGCGGAGACCGCGGAGTGGCATGGCGACGGCCAGCCCTGGGTGTTCGAAGGCGACGGCCCCGGCGCCGGCCAGGAGGTGATCCGGGACGATCTGTGGGCGGTGGCCGGGAACGGCTCGGGCTTCACGGGCGGTGCGCAGTTCTTCGTCGAGCGAGCGAGCTTCGTGAAGCTCCGTGACGTCTCCGTCCGTTATGCGCTCGGCCGGGGGCCGGTATCACGTTTCCTCGGTTTCTCACGCGCCGAGTTCTCCTTCACGGGCCGCAACCTGATCACGTGGACGGACTATACGGGCCTCGACCCCGAGTCCAATCTGCCGGGCCAGAGCACGGGTCGGGGGCTCGAGTACTTCAACAACCCGAGAGTCCGCTCCTACGTCTTCCAGATCAACTTGGTGAGGTAGGAGGGTTGAGAACCGCGATCCGGAGAGCAGGTACGAGGACCGCGTGGCCGGTTCTGTTGCTGTCGGTTGCGGCCTGTTCGGACTTCGTCGCCCCGCCCGAGTCCGACCCGAACACGGTCCCCGACGCCACGGTGAACCAGCTCTTCGTGGCTGCGCAGGCGACGTTGTTCTTCTGGCACGGCGGATTTCCTTCACAGATTAACGCGCTGTGGATGCAGCAGATGGGCGGGACCTCCAGGCAGCACGTCAACTTTGAGCTGTACGACGTTAATGAAGGAGACTTCGCGCCCATATGGGACGGCGCCTACCAGGGAGGCGGTCTGATCGACCTCAAGAAGGCGATCGACATGGCCGAGGAGAACGGCTGGATCGGGTATGGCGGGGTCTTGAAGCTGCATCTGGCCTACTGGGCTGGGATGCTGGCCAGTTTCCTCGGCGACATCCCGTTCAGCGAGGCGCTGCAGCCCGCAGAGTTTCCGCAGCCCGCGCTCGACCCGCAGACCGACGTCTACGCCGATGTCCAGCAACTGCTGAGCGAGGCCATCTCCGACATGAGCAACGGCTCCGGCGCCTCGCCGGGTGTCAACGACTTCAACTTCGGCGGTGACTACGACCGCTGGATCGCGGTCGCCCACACGCTGAAGGCCCGTTTCCACCTGCACTGGGTCGAGGTCGAGGGGAACGGCCGCTACACCCAGGCCCTCTCGGAGGCCGAGCAGGGCATCATGAGCGTTCTCGGCAACTGGACCCAGATCCACTCGACGAACACCGTCGAGCGGAACGCGTGGTGGAGGGATGATGGTGCGGACGACAGGATGCGCAGCAACGACTTCATCGTCTCGATGATGAACAACGGCACGCCTGGGAACCTCGAAGACGACGAGCCGAGAGCGTCGGTCTACTGGAGGCTCGCCACCGGCGATTTCACCGGCCAGCGGATCGGCCACAGAACCGGTGCGACGGAAGGCGATCCGGGGGTTAGCGCGTCCTGGATCAACGTCCCCGGCGAGATGGAGTACCCGCTGCCGATCGCCACCTGCAGCGAGACGTACCTCATCATCGCCGAGGCGAACGCGGCGCTGGGCAGCGAGGCAGCAGCTCGAGCCGCGCTGGAAGACGCCCTCGGCTGTCAGGAACAGTGGTGGGGTGTCGACCTCTCCGAGCTGAAGGACCGTGCGGGTGGCCTAGCCGGCGAGGCGCTGTTCGAGGAGATCATGAAGCAGAAGTTCATCGGCCTCTTCCTCGAGCTCGAGACCTGGAACGACTACAAGCGAACCTGCCTGCCGGCTCGCGTCCCGGCGCCGGGCCACTCTGCGATCCCGGGGCGCTGGCTGTACAGCGTCAACGAGCGGCAGACCAACGAGAACGTCCCGCCACCCGAGGAGCAGCCGGACCGGAACGACAACGATCCGGCACCCTGCACTTCGTAGCTGGCGGTCGCATCACCGGCTCCAGCTCGCCTCACCAGCCTGGCTGCGAGCCTTGCGGGCCTCGCCCGCCGCGGCTACTGCCGTGTCAATCTCATGGTCCCGAACGACCGGTAGCCGTCCCAGGACCATGTTCCCACGATCTCGGCTTCATCGACATCCAGGAAGAGCTGTAGCCGGCCGGGGTTGAAGTTCTCCCCCGTGTAGTCGGTGAACAGTGTCAGCGTTTCTCCCGAGACGCGACCCGCGACGTCGCCCGAGAGAGGAGCCTCTCCCTCCTTGTCGACGTCGAGCCGGAGCTCCAGTCTGCCTGCCACGTCGTCACCTACCTGCTCCAGCTCGAGGAAGGCATCTCCGAATACGTCGGACATCACCGTCTCGTATCGGCCCGCCCAAGAGCCGGTTACGTCGACGGAGGCGGGATCCTGCTCCTCGCACGCCACCTCGAACGTCACCGCGCCCGCCTGCCCCGCCTGTATGCTGAAGCGCCTGGTATCGGGGCCAACGGGTTTGCAGTTGGCCCAGAGGTCGATCAGCTGTGCGGTGTGGGAACCCGGTGCGAGGCCGAGAAACGTGGCCACCCCTCCCCCGTCGACCTTCTGCGCGAGCGGATCCCCCAGCCACAGGGGGCTGGAATCCTCATCCAGGTCTATACGTACCACGTAGCCGTTCAGGTCGAGATCCTCTCCGGTCTCCACGACGGTTACGGCCAACGATCCTGTTGCCGGGGCCCTCGATTCCAACAGGTCCCCGCAAGACACGCTTCGGCAAAGCTCGTCGAGGCGCGACCGAGCCTGCCGCACCCGAGGTTGCAGATTCTCATCCGCGCCCTGCCAGAGAGCGACGAGCTTATGGTAGGATCTGGCCGCGTTCTCGATCTCGCCTCGCTCCTCGTACAAC
>JARRMU010000070.1:0-11611 GCA_037385645.1 Gemmatimonadales bacterium | reverse complement strand
CTGAACGAGTTGGGGATCGAGGACGAGGGTGCGGCTGTGTTCTCGGAGCTCGAGACCCGCACGTACCCGGACGTGATCCGCGTCGGCATCATCGGATATGGCGGAGAGGGTGAGTCGCTGGTCCGAAGCCTGGGCTTCGCGCATCCGGACTGGTTCGATGAGCTTCGCGAGGCCAAGCTCGAGGACCCATACGACACCAGGTTGGAGGAGTGGCTCGAGCAGGAGAACCTGAACGTCGAGCTCACGGCCGTGTGCGACCTGTTCGACGTGAGGAGCGATAGGGCGGTCACGGCTTCCACCCAGCCGATCCGACCCGGCGGAGACACCCGGCAGCTCGCGCCGGCGAAACGGTATCGCCATTACGAGGAGCTCCTCGCGGCGCCGGACGTGGACGCGGTCATCATCGCCACGCCGGACCACTGGCACTCCCGCATCACCGTGGCCGCGGCCGAGATGGGCAAGCACGTGTACTGCGAGAAGTGCATGACCCGCACCGAGGAAGAGGTGTGGCCGATGGCGGAGGCCGTGAAGAGCTCGGGAATCGTCTTCCAGCTCGGGCACCAGAACCGCCAGATGGAGAGCCACGAAAGGGCCCGGCAGGTGATCGAGAAGGGCATCCTCGGGCCCGTTACCCTCGTCGAGACGACCACGAACCGAAACGATCCGTGGGGCGCCTGGGTCTGGGATATCCACGAACAGGGAAACCCGCGCACGATCGACTGGGAGCAGTTTCAGGAGGCGGCCGCGAACAAGGTCCCGTTCAGCCTCGAGCGCTTCTTCCGGTGGCGTTGCTGGTACGACTACGGAACCGGCCTGTCGGGGGATCTCCTGTCCCACGAGTACGACGCGATCAACCAGGTCCTCGATCTCGGAATCCCGAACTCGGCCACGGCGTCGGGGGGCATCTATTTCTTCAAGGACGGGCGCGACGTGCCGGATGTGTGGCAGGCCGTGTTCGAGTATCCGGACCGGGACCTGACGCTCGTGTACAGCGCCACCCTCGCCAACGGATACCAGCGGGGGATCCGGATGATGGGACACGACGCGACGATGGAAGTCGGCGAGCATCTCAGTGTCACGGCGGACGGCCTCTCCACTCGCTACGCGGAGATGCTGGAAGAGGAGATCTTGCGGACGGATCGGCCGATGCTCACCTACCAGAGCGGTTACAAGGGCGTGGACGCCGTGACGACACCGACGCAGGAGTACTTCGCGAGCCGCGGGCTCCTGTTCACGTACCGCGGAGGCCGGCGCGTGAGCACCTACTACCTCCACCTTCGGGAGTGGCTCAACTGCATCCGCGACGGCGGGACGCCGAGCTGCAACATCGACCGCGGTATCGAGGAGGCGATCACTTGCCACATGGCCACGAAGTCGTACCTGGAGGGTCGCCGCGTGTACTGGGACCCGATCGAGCGCAAGATTGTCTGAGGGCGTGCCGTTGAGCGACACACCGGCCAGCCCCGGCTCGGGCCGGAAGATCCAGCTCGGGGCCATGATGTTCCTGCAGTACGCCATCTGGGGAGCTTGGGCCCCAGTCCTTTCCTCCTACCTGCTGAACGATCTGGGATTCAGCGGCGGGCAGGTCGGTTGGGTCTATGCGCTCCTTCCGCTTGCGACGATCATCGCTCCGATGATCGGCGGCCAGGTGGCGGATCGGTATTTTTCCACCGAGAGGGTGATCGGGTTCCTGGCGGTCACGGGCGGGATCCTCCTCATGGTGGTCGCGCGCATGACGGACTTCCGCGCGATGTTCATCCTCATGCTCGCGTATTGCCTGCTCTACGCCCCCACCCTGGCTCTCACCAACTCGATCGCGATGATCAATCTGAAGGACTCCGAGAAGGAGTTCGGGGCGATCCGCGTGTGGGGAACGCTGGGCTGGATCGCCGCCGGGTGGATGCTGACCGGCTGGCGGTGGCTCGGGGAAGGCGACGTCCTCCCCGCCATGCATGGCGACATGCTGCTGCTCGCCGGTGCGCTGTCGATCGTCATGGGCCTGCAATCTTTCGCGCTTCCCCACACGCCGCCCCAGAAGGAAGGCGTGAGCCCATGGGCGTTTCTCGAGTCGATCAAGATGCTGCAGGTGAAGGACTTCGCGATCTTCGTCGGGATCACGTTTGTCGTCGCCACGGAGCTGGAGTTCTACTACATCCTCACCGCCCCCTTCCTCGAGTCCGACGCGATCGGGATCTCGAGCCGGAGCATACCGGCGGTGATGACCATCGCGCAGTTTGCCGAGATCTTCGTGATGGCGTTCCTGCTGTCGTGGGCACTGCGCAAGTACGGCATGCGGAAGACGCTGGCGATCGGGGTGGTCGCCTGGCCCATCCGCTACATCATCTTCGCGATCGGAAGCCCGGCCTGGCTCGTCATCGCGTCACTCACGTTGCACGGCTTCTGCTACGTGTTCTTCTTCGTCGCCGCATTCATCTACGTGGACAAGGTGGCGCCACCCGACATCCGCGCCTCCGCCCAGAGCCTGATCGCGATCATCGCGCTCGGCATGGGGCGGTTCCTCGGAAGTCTGTTCGCCGGTCAGGTACGGGATTTCTTCACCACGGATGCCGGCACCGATTGGACGCGCGTGTTCCTGGTGCCATGCGCGCTGACGGTCATCTGCGCCGTGGGGTTCCTCCTGTCCTTCCGAGAGGAATCCAGGCCGGCCTCGAGTGTGACCGGATGAGGTCCGCCGACCCGATGACTGACGAGTTACCTGAGGGATATCCATGAGCCATAGCGATCGACTGGGCGTGGGGTTCGTCGGGGGCGGTTTCGTGGCCCGCTTCCATATCCGTTCCTGGGTAGGGGTGCGGGACGCTGACGTTCGCGGCGTGGTCAGCCGAACGCGCGCCACCGCGGAGGAAGCCGCGGCGCTCGCCCGAGACCTCGGCGTGGGCGAAGCGAAGGCGTACGACACGCTGACGGACATGGTGGCTGATCCCGCGATCCACGCGCTCTGGATCTGCGCTCCCAACTTCAAGCGTCTCGACGTGATGGAGGAAATCGTCGAGGCGATCGAGAGCGGCAAAGGGGAGCTGGTGGGTGTGGCCTGCGAGAAGCCGCTGGGGAGAAACGCCGCTGAAGCCCGGCGCATGCTGGAACTGGCAGAGCGTGCGAACCTCCTCGACGGCTATCTCGAGAACCAGCTGTTCACACCGAGTGTCGTGCGAGGGAAGGACATCGTATGGGCCCGTGGGGCGGCCCTCACCGGACCGCCGTACCTGGCCCGGTCGGCCGAGGAGCACAGCGGCCCGCACATGCCTTGGTTCTGGGAGGGCGAGCTTCAGGGCGGCGGCGTCCTGAACGACATGATGTGCCATTCGGTGGAGGTGGCCCGCTTCCTCCTCACCCCGCCCGGCGCCCCCCGCGCGGAGCTGACGCCGGTCAAGGTCACGGCTCACGCGGACTGCTTGAAATGGCAGATCCCGAAGTATGCCGCGCAGCTGGCCGAGATGAGCGGCGGCAGCTTGGATTACGTCAACCGGCCCGCCGAGGACTTCGCCCGGGCGCTCGTCGAGTACAAGGCGCGGGACGGTGGGCGGCGGATCGTGGAGGTGACGACCTCCTGGTGTTACGTGGGTGCCGGGCTGCGTCTCAGCATGGAGCTGCTGGGTCCCGAGTACTCGATGGCGATCAATTCGCTCGACGCCGGCCCCAAGCTGTTCTTCAGCCGCGAGGTCGTGGGCGAGACCGGCGAGGACCTGGTCGAGAAGCAGAATGCCGAGACCGGTGTGATGCCTGTGGTGGCGGACGAGGAGGCGGAGTACGGCTACACCGGCGAGAACCGGCACATGGTCCAGGCGTTCCGCGCCGGAAACCGTCCGGACGAGAATTTCTCGGACGGACTCGCGGTCACGGAGCTTCTGATGGCGGCCTACATGAGTGCCGAACGGGGGCAGACGATTCCCTTCCCACCGCCCGATCTAGAGGCGTTCATACCCGCCGTCGCGCGCGGCGAGTGGAACCCCGGGAGAGAGACATGAGAACACGGGAGATCCTGATCGCGGCCGTCCTTCTTGGCCTCCTGCTCATAGGCCTGATGACGTGGCGACAGAACCAGACGAAAGGTTCGACCCCAGTGCCCGTACAGGAGGAGACGGTGGCGCCACAGGCGGATGGACCCGTCGCCCGAATCACCGAACAGGAGATCGAGGAGGGCTTCGCTCCGCTGATCGCTGAACGAGAAGATGGCGGCTTCGACGAGCGCGGGTGGAATCACTACGGCCCCGGCCATTTCACCCTGGACCACGAGACCGGAGTCCTGACGTCGCACGGTGGCATGGGACTTCTGTGGTACGCGGCCGAGATGTTCGGGGACTTCGCGCTGCGGCTCGAGTTCATGCCGTCGGTCCGGGAAGCGAACTCCGGGATCTTCCTCCGTGTGCCCGGCATCCCGGTCAGCGACGACTACATCTACCACAGCTTCGAGATTCAGATCGACGCTGCCGCGCCCGAAGAGATCCACCGCACCGGGGGCGTGTACGATGCGGAGGCCCCGAGCGAGGACCGCACGAAGCCCGCCGGCGAGTGGTCCGAGATGGACATCTCCTTCGTGGGCGACCGGATCACGGTCGAGCTGAACGGTGCGCGCGTCGTCGACTGGGTGGCCGAGCCGCGCGGCAAGATCGAAGACTTCGCGCCTCGCGGGTACATCGGTCTGCAGAACCACGATCCGGAGTCCACCGTCTACTTCCGAAATATCCGGGTCAAGAAGCTGGACTGACTCGACGTATCCGCCTGGCGGCGACGGACCGGCCGAGCGGCCGGATCAGAGATGCACCGTTCGCTGCCCCAGCATGTTGAGCCGCGTGCGGCGCACGGTATCCGGCTCGACGATGCGGCCGTCGTCGAACCGGAAGCGAAGCGCATCCGACGGACACTGCACGATGCAGGCACCACACCGGATGCACGATTCCGGCTGCGCAATCTCCACCTTCCGTCTGACGCCGTCCATGCGCAGGACGCCTCGCGGGCAGACCTGAACGCACTCCGCCCTACCCGTGCAGCTCTCCTCCAGCAGCTCGATCGAATGCCGGTTGTGGAAGGTGTTGATCGTGCTGGGAAACCAGGGCGTCGTGCCGGCGAGGTCGATGGACAGAATCAGCATGGCGGCCACGCAAGCGGCGCTCAGCGCCGCCAAGTCGCCGCCGACGAGCGGCTCGCGCAGGGCAAGAAGGCCGGCGCCCGCGGCGACGCCCGCTGCGGCAAAGCCGCCGTACGTCAGCCACCGCCCTCGGCCCACCACCCGCAGTCCGGGGAGCAGCGCGAAGATCGCCGGCACGATGAGCGCGATCACCACAGCACCTACGAGCCCGAGGCGCCAGGAGCGCAGGAGACCGAGGATGACGGCTGCAGCGAGCGCCATCGGCGGGGCCCACATCAGCGACATCTCGAGGCGCTCCCAGAGCGGAAAGCGCATCAGGCGATGACTCCGCGTCACCCGGCCTCCGCGATCCAGGAATCCTGGCAAATCCTCGAGGCGGGCGGGACCCCAGCGCGCCCGCCAGCCGGTCGCCTCACCGACCCGGCGGCGCTGGACGCCGGTCGCCGACAGCTGCGGCAGCACGAGGTCGCGGTGGGCCACGAGCTCTCCGATCCGAGACGCACGGATCACGGCGATGACGTCGTGGTCGGTGAGATGACCGCCCCCGGCTCCGCACCAGACGTTCATGCCACCGCTGTTGGCTACGAGCAGCCAGGCGTCGCGCCCGGCGAGCGTCCGCTCCAGCCGTCGCACGGTGAGGGTGAAGTTACCGGTCAGGAGCACGGGAGAGTCCGGACCCGGATCCCCGATCCGGTGCAACCCCGGCTCGGTCGCATGGGGGAACAGGCGCAGCAGTGTGTCGCGCAGCCAGCCCGAGGCGTCGCGAAGCCTCACGTCTCCTCCCGGGGCCGCTCGCCGAAGACGATGGTCAAAGCACCGGGGTGTACCCGCACCGCCTCGATGTCACGAAAACCGCATTCGCTCATCTGGAGCTCCAATCCCTCGAGCGGCCGCGTGGTCGCCTGCGTGAGGACGTAGGTGAGCGCGGCGACGGGAAGCCGCAAGACCGAGCTCCACAGCTTCGCAGTCAGCCCCCGAGGGCTCATTTCGTCGGCGATCGCGAGCGTGCCGGCCGGCCGGAGTATGGAATGCGCCGTCCGCAGGACGTACGCTCGTTCGGCTGCCGTCAGCTCGCTGAAGAGTAGCGACGATACCACCGCGTCGAGTGTCCCGGGGGGGAACCGGTCCTCGATCTCCATCGCTCCCAGCCGAACCCACTCCACATGGCCATCCGGTGGGTCCGTTTGCGCCTTCGCCCGGGCCACGTCCAGCATGTCGGGATTGACGTCGATGCCGACGACGTGGGCCCCGCGGGCCGCGCAGGCGAGCGCGAGGCCGCCGGTGCCGCAGCCGATGTCGAGGAGGCGCTTTCCGGGAGCCGCGACGCGCTCGGCGATGATCTCGTGCACCCGTTCGATTCCGCCCCGGGACAGGAGCCGGATGCCCAGATCGTAGCGGTGCGGCGCCGACTCCAGGACCTTCATGAAGACGTAGGTACTCACCCTACGCTCCCGTTTCGGTATGGAACTCCAATGCCGAATGATAACCCCGGTGCCGCCTAGCCGTAACGCGGCCGAGGCACGATAGTCCAGACAATTGTGGTCGCTCCTTCCGAAATCGTAAGGTCAACCAGGAAGAAGGAACTCGGATGAAGAGCGTGAGGTCTCGGACCGCCCTTCTGGCGGCCGCGCTGGTTCTTCGCTACGAGATCCCTGACGCCGTGGTCTACGGCGGCTGAGCCTCCGGCTGCCAGCAGCCAGCCCTGGGGCGCTACGCGTCGGGCCGGCCCGTCAGGTTCATGAGGGTACGCGCGACTTCATACGGTCCATCCCTCGCAGCTTGCCAACGCTGCAACTTCTGCATGGCCACCTTGTACGCCGGATCCCCCAACACGCCGGAGATTGCTGCGCGCAGGCGCCCACGCGCGAGGTCGCGAAGCGGAAGGCACAGTCCCCCGCCGTGCCGCTCCACCAGGCGCAGGTTGAAGTTCTGCTCGGGTTGAAGCGGAAACCCGATCACCGGCACGCCAGCGGCGATCGCAGTCTGAACACTTCCCTGTCCGCCGTGGATGATGGCCAGGTCGCAGAGGGGCATGACGAGGTGAGAGGGCAAGAAGTCCCGGAACAGGATGTTGGATCGGCCCTCGGAGTGAAGCTCGTGAATCGTAGTGGCCATCAAGGCCTGGACCTCCAGGCCCTCCAGCGCGTCGCGCACCTGGTGCACATACTCCGGCCGGCTCGACGCCAGGGCGACGTACACGGTAGGCCGATCGGTCTCGAGGAATGCAGCCACATCGTCCGGCACTTCGCCGAACAGCTCGGCGAACATCGCGCCGGCATAGGCGAGGCGAGCCTCGGGACGGAAGCGGCTGGTGTCCGTGGGACGCCATGCTGCCATTTCGTCCTCGCTGACACCAACGATCTGGGGTACGTCGGTTACCAGAGTGAGATCACCCATCAGAAGGTCGAACGTGCTCCGGAGCATCTCCGTGATCCCCAGGCGACGCGCGACCTGGTTGAATGTGCTGACCTGGAAGCGGGAACGAGTGAAGAACCAACCCAAAAGCCCTTCCACCCAGCCCTTGGGAATGAAAGCCAAGGCGGGATTGGCGAACACCTCGCGACACGCGAATCCCGCCGCATCGATGGCCGGCGGCACAAACGACCCGAGGTGGGTCACCACGAGCGGGATACCAGCTCCGCGTGCCGACAAGGCTGCCGAAAGGGTGAAGCCACTGACTACAGCCTGTGCGCCATGCCGGGCGTACAGCTCCATCTCCGCCTCCACGTGTGCTTCCAGCACAGCGGGCTCGTAGAACGGCTGCCACGGGCGGAAGGTCAGAACATCGAGCAAGCGCTGGGCTTCGTCGGGAGTCAGTCGCGGCTCGATCGACTCGTAGGGGATGCACTCCTGCTGCAACACGAACTCATACGCGCCGCCGTGAGTGGCCATTACGGCGTCACCGCCCTGCTCCATCAGCCGCGTGTACACGGCCGCCATGCGAGACGTCTCTGACAGGAAGGCGCAGTTAGGCAGGCAGACAACGGTCATCGGCAAGCAACAGCGATGCGACGCGGAGCCAACGGACAGGAATTGGACCGGTTCATGGGGACGCCTGCCAGGCGCGAGTACGTGGCCAAACTACATCAGTCTGACGCTAGCTCTTCTGGGCCCGCTCGTCCTGTCGTGAGATTCTTGTCTTGAGGTGTGGTGAGAACCTCCAACCGGAGGCGTATGGCCTCTCGTTCATCGCCTAGGTGAACGAAGGGGCGGCACCCGAAGGAACCGCCCCCATCGCTTTTCTAGTTCGATACCTCCACCGTGAAGTCGAGCGCTTCCAACACACCGTTCTTCACCCTTCCCGAAACCTTCATTAGGGCCTGCTTGATGCCATCGGCCGTGGTCACCGGCCCGCGGCCACTGAAGTGGAAGGTGTCGGCGATATTCGGTCCCGCGTCCTGTGGACTGGTCGCGTTCTCCGTATAGGTGGTCTTGGCCCACCCTTCGCCGAGCAGCTGGGCGGTACAGACCTCGTCAAAAGCCACGACACCGTACCAGACGTAGAGCGGGCCCTCTCCTCGAATGGTGATGAGGCCGCCCTGCCCGGGCGCATGCACGAAGGAAAGATTCCCGCCTCCTTCGAAGTAGTCAGCCGGGTTCGCCACGCCGGGGCCTCCGGCGAGGCAGAAAGAGGCCACGTCTATTCCGCCCATGGCCGAGAGGTTCGTGTCGGCGTCGTAAATGGGAGGTGGGGAGCCGAGGGCGAGGAACCGCTCCACCGCTCCGGACATGTCTGGCGGACCGACGTCGGCCGAGATCGCGGGCGGCTCCAAACGCGACTCTGCCGGCTCGGTGAGCGAGTCGCCGCAGGCGGCGGCCGCGACCACGGCTAGGACGGAAACAGTAAGAAAGGGTCTACGCATCGTGCCTCCTTTCGGGCATCTGCTCGCGGCGAGGCGACCTTCACCTCAGGTGACCGCGGCTGGCCTTCATCCCATCAAGGCGACAAAACGGGCCGAAATGGAAAACGGAGGCATGGGGTGCGTCTTCGAACGGTTGCGGCAAAACCGGCCTTTCTCCCTATTTGATGGCACTTTTGACCCCGAGCCGACCTCCAGACCGGGCACGCCGCCCGCAATCAGGAGGTGGAGGAGCGAATGCAGGACAGCTCCGACGTCACCGGGCTTCTCAAGCGGGCGAGCGAGGGCGACCAGGAAGCGGTCGACGCCCTCATCCCCCTTGTCTACGACGAGCTCCGCAGCATCGCCCATGCGCGGCTTCGCGGTGAGCGACCGGGCCACACCCTGAGCACCACCGCACTCGTTCACGAGTCCTACGTCAAGCTCGTCGACATCAATCAGGTGAAGTGGCAGGATCGCGCCCACTTCTATTCCGTGGCGTCCCGGATGATGCGCCGCGTGCTGGTCGACTACGCCAAGGCGCGAGGGGCGAAGAAGCGCGGCGGGGACTGGAAGCAGGTTGAGCTCGAGGAGCTGGCCGATCTTCCGTCGGATCAGATTCACGCGATTGAGGACCTGGACGAGGCGCTTACCAAGCTGGAAGAGGTGAGCCCCCGGGGTAGCCGGCTCCTGGAGCACCGATACTTCGGCGGCCTCAAGCTGAAGGAGTGCGCCGAGGTGCTCGGCGTCTCGATCGGTACCGTCAAGAACGAGCTGAGGTTCGCCCGCGCGTGGCTGGCCCGCGAGCTGGGATCCGAGCCGGGCGGCTAGACCCGATGCCGGCCGATTGGGATCGACTCCAGGAGCTTTTCCAGGAGGTCGTAAGCCTTCCTACGGGCGAGCGCACCTTGAGGATGGCGCTGATCGCCGAGCGTGACCCGGAGCTGCACGCAGAGCTGCAGTCCCTGCTCGACGCCGACGAACGGGCCGATAACCTGCTCGCGCCGATTGAGGCCGCCGGCTCCATCGTCTCCCCGCCGTCGGAAACCGAGACCGACGAGGACTACTCCGCCGAACGTGACCTGCTGCGCCGCCTCGAGGCGGCCCTGCGGGGGCGGTACAGGATCGAGCGCCGCCTCGGACGTGGAGGAATGGCGATCGTCTGCCTTGCCCACGACCTGAAGCACGAGCGGCCGGTAGCGCTGAAAGTTCTCAGACCCGAAGTCGCCGCGTCCATCGGGACCGAGCGCTTCCTCCAGGAGATCAAGATCGCCGCCCGCCTCAACCACCCGAACATCCTTCCGCTACACGACTCGGGCGACGCCGACGGGCTTCTCTTCTTCGTCATGCCGTTCGTCGAGGGCGAATCGCTGCGAGAGCGCCTGGAGCGGGATGGTGCGCTCCCGGAGCGAGAGGCTGTTCAGATCGCGCGCGAGGTCGCGGGGGCGTTGGGGTACGCGCACGGCCTGGATGTGGTTCATCGCGACATCAAGCCGGGCAACATCCTGCTCTCCGGCGGGCATGCGGTCATTTCCGACTTCGGTATCGCGCTGGCCCTGAGCGCTGCCGATGAGACGCGGTTCACCGAGACGGGTCTCTCGCTGGGCACACCTGCCTACATGAGCCCCGAGCAGGTGGGCCTCGCCGAGGAGGTAGACGGCCGGTCGGACATCTACTCGCTCGGCTGTGTCCTGTACGAGATGCTGACCGGCGAGCCGCCGTTCGACTCGATCTCCGCCCAACGGGTGCTCACGGCCCATCTTACCGATGCGCCGCCCGACCTTCGCGAAGCCCGGCCGGAGATCTCGGTCGCGCTGCCGCCGGTGATCGAGAAAGCCCTCGCCAAGAAGCCCGCCGACCGGTTTCCGACCGCCGGGGAGTTCCGTGACGCGCTCGCGGCTGCCCGGACGACCGAGACCGGCATTGCGAGCCACACCGCCGGCGCAGCTCTCGGAATCCGCGGCTCCGTGTGGCAGGTGTTCGCCCTCTACGTCGTCTTCGCCTGGGTCGCCTTCCAGGTTGTTGAGGCTCTGGCCGCGCCGCTGGGACTCCCGCTCTGGTTCGGAACGGCGGCGATCGTCTTGCTCGCACTGGGCCTCCCGGTGCTTCTGGCGACGGCGTTCGCGCAGTCCCGGCGAGCATCGGCCGGTGACGTCCCGGGCGAGCGCAACGGATTTCTGCGACTCCTGACCTGGCGCCGGGCACTGGTTGGCGGCGTGGGCGCTTTCGTCCTGCTCGCGGTGGCCACGGCCGGATACCTCGCGATGCGGAACCTCGGAGTCGGCTCGCCGGCCACGCTGATCGCGCGTGGGAGCCTGGATGCTGAAAGCGAGGTACTGCTGGCCGACTTTGCGGGAGCCCCGGAGGACTCCCTGCTGACGCGCACGGCGACCGAAGCGCTGCGGATGGACCTGGTGCAATCGCCCGTGGTCCATCTCGCGCCTCGCGACCGCGTCCGCCGCGTGCTACGGCGCATGCAGAGGGGCCCGGCCGAGCGGTTCGACCTGGAGGTGGCCCGCGAAATCGCCGTGCGGGAGGGAATGTCGGCCGTCATCGGCGGGGAGGTCATGCGGGCCGGCGAGCGCTACCTGTTGACGGCGGAGCTCGTGGAGGCGGCTTCCGGGACGCCGCTGGCCACGATTCAGGCGACGGCCGACAGGCCGGA
>JARRMU010000069.1:11697-12324 GCA_037385645.1 Gemmatimonadales bacterium | reverse complement strand
ACCTCCGTGATCGCCGCCGTCAGCGTCGTCTTCCCGTGGTCCACGTGTCCGATCGTCCCCACGTTTACATGCGGCTTCGTCCGCTCAAACTTCTGCTTCGCCATTGCTGATCCTGTCTCTCTACCTTTTGGGACCGGGAAGGTCGCGTTGGACGTTACTGGATGAAATCGTTTGACTCGCAGCCGCGCTCGTGTATGGTGGGGGGAGGATTCGAACCTCCGAAGGCATAAGCCAGCAGATTTACAGTCTGCTCCGTTTGACCGCTTCGGTACCCCACCATCCCCCGGCCGTCATCCGGGAAGGATCCGGGGTGCGATGGGGCTCACGCTGCCCGGCGAACGACCCCTGGGCTCCATCACGACGGAGCTGACGGTGGGACTCGAACCCACAGCCTTCGGATTACAAATCCGATGCTCTACCGATTGAGCTACGTCAGCATCAGACAGCCCGCCTCGCCGCTCCCGCAGCGAGCAGGCCGCACGATAGCCCTTGACCAAAATTAGTCTTCTATGATACGGGGTTCATCCTCGACCGTCAATCCACCGTATCGACCGCCGAGACCGCCTCGCCCGCCCGCTTCCAACGGGTGCCGTCGGGGGTGTCTTCGATGGCGATTCCTCTCGCCTC
>JARRMU010000069.1:0-11678 GCA_037385645.1 Gemmatimonadales bacterium | reverse complement strand
GCCTCGATCTCCTCTCGTATCGCATCGGCGCGCGCGTAGTCACGAGCGTCGCGCGCCGCCTGCCGCGCCGCGATCCGCTCCTCCATCCAAGCCAAGAGCGACGGATCCGAGTCGTCTCTCTCTTTCTCTCTCAGCGAGAGGACGCCGAAGACGGCGTCGAAGTCGCGCAGCAGTGAGAGAGCCGACTCGGCGTCATCCGTCGCGAGCCGGTCTCCGGCCCGATCCAGCTCGCGGTTCACCTCTCTTACCATCGTAAAGACGGCGGCGAGAGCATCGCTGACCGAGAGATCGTCGTCCATCGCGGCCACGAAATCCCTGTGTGCGCGGCGGGCCAGCTCGGCGATCGAGACGCGATCCGGTTCCACACCCTGACTCGCGGAAGGTTCCGCAGCAGAAGCCGCGGATCGCAGGCGGCGCCGGAACTCCTCCAGCCGCTCCAACGCGCGATCGGCCGTGGCCAGACCCTCGAGCGTGAAGTTGAGCTGCGTCCGGTAGTGAGCGCTGAGCAGCAGGTAACGGATCGCCGACGGGCGGTGCCCAAGTGCGAGAAGGTCTGGGACCGTGTAGTAGTTGCCTAGCGATTTCGACATCTTTCCGCCGTCCACCAGCAGGTGCTCGGCGTGCAACCAGACGCGCGCGAACGAGCGACCCGTCGCGCCTTCCGACTGTGCCATCTCGTTCGTGTGGTGGGGAAAGATGTTGTCCACCCCGCCGGTATGGATGTCGAAAGATTCTCCGAGGTATTCCATAGACATCGCCGAACACTCCAGATGCCAACCGGGCCGACCCGGGCCCCACGGCGAGTCCCACACGGCCACGTCACCTTCCTCCCGCTCACCACCCTTCCACAACACGAAGTCGCGCGGGTCCTCCTTCGAGTACTCCTCGTCGCCTTCCACACGACCGGATGAAGCGAGATCGCGCGCTTCGAGGCCGGCGAGCCTGCCGTACTCGGGATAGCGGCCGATGGCGAAGTAGACCGATCCGTCACGGTCGTAGGTGAGTCCGCGATCCTGAAGGCGTCGCACCAGCTCGATCATCGCGTCCACGTGCTCGGTCGCCCGCGGATAGTGCTGCATGGGCTCCAGTCCGAGAGCGTTCCAATCCTCGAAGAACTGCGCCTCGACCGGACGCGTGATCTCCTCCAGCGACTTCCCCCGCTCGATGGCGGCGCTGATCGTCCGATCGTCGACGTCCGTCAGGTTCATGACCTGTATCACCCGGAACCCACGGAGCGTGAGGTAGCGGTGCAGAAGATCCTCCCACACGAACGTGCGGAAGTTCCCAATGTGCGCCCGCTCGTACACGGTGGGTCCACAGCTGTAGATCCTGACGTGATCCGGCTCGAGCGGCTCGAACTCTTCGAGCGTCCCGGTCAGCGTGTTGTGAAAGCGCAAGGCCATAGGCGGCTCTACCGGCCTTCCGGCTCCTCTATCCGCGTCGCCGTGTCCGAGGAATCGGGAGCCGGCTCCAACAGCTCGAGGAACCGGGTGTCCCGCCAGGAGAGGTAGGCCTCGACAGCTCCGGCGTGATCGGCAGACCACTCCGCCGAACAAGCACCCAGCTGACGATCGGACTTCGCCGCGAGCATGCCCGCGAGCTGTCCGTGCTCGCGAGCGAACGCCAGCTCGTCGAGCACGGCGAAGGGCAGACCGCCGAACAGCAGTCGGGAGGTGACCCAGCCGTCTACGAAGGCCGAAACAGCCTCCAGCTCACGCTCCATGAGCTCATCGCACGGAACATCCGGATCCAACCCGCGCACGAGCTGCATGCGGATCACGGCGTAGCTGTAGTAGGCACGATCCGCCTCTCTCAAATTACCCGGCGTCAGGATGGTAGCGACGGAGTCGTTCCGTACCTCGATCGCGTTCCAGGGATAGGCGGCATCGAGACTGTCTCTCGTTTCCACCGGAGGACCCACGAGAGTGAAATAGAGCACGCGCGGATCATCCTGGAGGTTCATCTCGAGGGTCCTCGTCGTGTCGAGCATCGCCCGCACTTGCGTGGAGGAGAACTCGATTTCGATGCCGGAGGGCGCCTGCATCTCGTACTGCGCCAGGAGCGCTCGAGGCAAGCCCAACGGTAGGAGGCAAAGCACGACGAGCGAGGAGATCGCCGTCGACGAGTCCGTCCGTCGTCTGCCGCGGCCGGGGGTGGCAGAAAGACGGGGAAGCACCGGAATCAAGTCCTCGAGGGCCGCGTGCGCTCCGGTTCCGCTCCCTCGGGGAGATCTTCCAGTCCGGCGAACCGCAGAACGTCGTCCCCCGCGTAGCCGAGTAGCTCGTGCTCGCGGGCGAGAACGTTCTTGGAGACCTCCAGTGCGGAGCCCTCCCCGGTCCAGCCCGCCTCCATCACCTCCCAGCCAAGCTCTTCAGCGATACGATCCGCCACGTAGGCACAGCAGAAGATGTCGTCCAGGTAGCCGTACGGCCCGACCTCATCCTCGGGGATGACGTCATGAGGGCTCACGAGATAGCCGATCGCCGCCTCCACCCAGAGGCGATGTTGAGGCGTGAGCCGGGGATCGTGCTGGAGGTGGAACATCAGCACGGCGTACACCGGGGCGAGGATCACGACATCCCGAAGGGTCCCCCCGTATTTGCTGACCTGCTCCTTGAGGAGCTGAAGGTAATCCGGTGTCACGTCCGTACCGCCCTTCGGTCGGCGCTTTTTATCTCGTTCACTCACTTGCAGGTATAACCCAGCGCCCTGCTGTTCGATCCACGCCTCGCGGGACCGCGGGAGCCGGCGAGGAAACGCTCAATTATGGGGCCGCGACGGCCCGCGGCGCCAGAGCCCGACAGCCCGGATATGAAGCTGCTACTCGACGGTTACGCTCTTGGCCAGGTTGCGCGGCTGGTCCACCGAGCAGCCGCGTCGGACGGCGATCGCGTAGGCGAGCATCTGGAGCGGGATGGTCGTGAGGATAGGCTGCAGCATCTCGATCGTATCAGGCACGGTGATGACGTGGTCGACCTTGTCGCCGAGGACCCGATCACCCTCGCTCACGATGGCGATGACCTTTCCGCCGCGGGCCTTCACCTCCTCGATGTTCGACACGACCTTGGAGTACACCGGATCGTTGGGCGCGAGCACCACCACGGGCATGGCCTCGTCGATCAGAGCGATCGGCCCGTGCTTCATCTCGGCGGCCGGGTAGCCCTCCGCGTGAATGTAGCTGATCTCCTTGAGCTTGAGCGCTCCCTCGAGCGCCACCGGGAAGTGGGCCCCTCGTCCAAGGTAGAGGAAGTTGGGATGGTCGGCGTACTCGGCCGCAATCTGGCTCACGAGCTCCTGCGCGCTCAGTAGCTGCTCCACTTTCTCGGGCAGGCCGTGGAGGGCCGCGACGATCTCCCGTCCCTGCAGGATCGACATCCCGCGGCGCCGCGCCATCATCAACGCGAACAGGCTGAGGACGGTAAGCTGGCCGGAGAACGCCTTCGTGGATGCGACCCCGATCTCGGGCCCGGTGTGCGTGTACACGCCCCCATCGGTCTGCCTCGCGATCGTCGAACCGACGACGTTCACGATGCCCATCGTCGTGGCACCACGCTTCTTGGCCTCGCGCAGCGCGGCGAGCGTGTCCGCGGTCTCGCCGGACTGCGAGATGGCCACGACGACCGTGTTGTCCGGGATCACCGGGTTCCGGTATCGGAATTCGGAGGCGTATTCGACCTCCACGGGAATCCTGGCGTACTCCTCCAGTAGGTATTCGCCGACCAGGGCGGCATGCCAGCTCGTGCCGCAGGCGGTGAAGATGATGCGCTGGGCAGAGTTGAGTCGGTCGAAGATCCCGTGAAGCCCGCCGAGCCTGGCCGTTCCCTCCTCCTCCAGCACCCGGCCTCGCATCGCGTTGCGTATGGTGTCGGGCTGTTCGTGGATCTCCTTGAGCATGAAGTGGGAAAACCCGCTGCGCTCGATTCGGGCGAGGTCCCACGTGATGTGGCTGATCTCCTTCTCGATGAAGCGTGGCGGCTGCGCAGGATCGAGCGATCCGAGATCCATCAGCTCGTAGCCATCGTTGCGCAGCACGGCCAGCTCGCCATCGTCCAGGTATACCACTTTGCGGGTATGGCCCAGGACGGCCGCTACGTCAGACGCGACGAATATGGCCTTCTCGCCGTTTTCGGAGAGGCCCAGCAGCAGCGGCGCGCCGTGACGAGCCACCACGATCTTTCCCGGATCAAGAGAGCTCAGAACAGCCAGACCGTAGGTGCCCTCCACCTGTGTCAGCGCCGCCGCCACAGCCTGTTCGAGGTTCCCCTCGAACAGCATGGCGATGAGATGCGCCAGGACTTCGGTGTCGGTGTCGGTGCGGAACTGATATCCGAGCTCGCGCATCTCCCGCTTGAGCGCGTCGGCGTTCTCGATGATGCCGTTGTGAACGAGTGCGAACTGCCCGGAGCCGTCGATGTGCGGATGGGCGTTCGACGTCGTCGGCGCGCCGTGCGTCGCCCACCGGGTGTGCGCGATGCCGACTGTCCCCTGGGGCGGGTTCTCGGTGAGGAGCTCCTCGAGCCGGGCAATCTTGCCGGCGGTTTTTCGGACCTCCACGCCCGCGCCGTTCTGGACCGCGACGCCTGCTGAATCGTAGCCTCGGTATTCCAGCCGCTTGAGCCCCTCGACGAGCAACGGCGCTGCATCACCTGTACCGATATAACCGATTATACCACACATACTTACACCTTCGTTCACCGGTTGCCGGCCGGCGAGGATGCCATCCACTTGGTTTCTTATTGTTCCCCGACGCGGTGGCCGGGTTCCTACTCCGTCGAAAGGAGCTGAATCGCCCAGTCACTCAAGGATTCAGCGGCACCGATCTCTGGCGCCTCCGCGATCACACGCACGATCGGTTCCGTTCCCGACGGCCGAACGTGAAGCCACTCCCTGCGGGCGGGCCACGACAGCCGAAGTCCATCCTGTCGATCGACTTCTCTGCCGCGTCGCGCCTCGGCTTCGAGCCGCTCGTACGCCACGCCGAGCGGAGCTTCTGGGCGAGGCACCTTGCGCTTGACCACCGCGTAGGAGGGGAGCGCTCCGATCAGCTCGCCGAGCGACTCGTTGCGCTCCGACAACAGCTGCAAGATCAAGGCTGCGGCCAGCGGTGCATCGCGCGTGGCGTGCAGATCCGGCAGCATGACGCCGCCGTTGCCCTCACCGCCGATCACGGCATCCACTTTGGCCATGAGGTGCGCCACGTTGGCCTCGCCCACGGGAGCCCGGAAGAGGGTCGCGCCACCCCTCGCCGCGGCATCCTCGATGCACTGGCTCGAGGAGAGATTCGTCACGACGGGGCCGGAGCGCTTCGTGAGCACGAGCTCCACAGCGAGGGCGAGCGTCCAATCTTCTCCCACGGGGACGCCTCGTTCGTCCACCAAGGCGAGCCGATCGGCGTCGGGATCCACGGCCATTCCCACATCGGCATCTGTCTCTCGGACGAATCGTGCGAGGTCGCCCAGATTGGCGGCAATCGGTTCCGGATCTCTCGGAAAGCGGCCGTCGGGCTCCAGGTGGATTCCGACAACTTCGGAGCCCAACCGTTCCAAGAGCGCCGGGAGTATGAGGCCGCCTGCTCCACGCACGCAGTCGAGCGCGACCCGAGGACGGCGCTCGCTGATGACTCCCGTACAGAGGTGCGGGAGGGCGAGAATCCGTTCCAGGTGGCGGCCGAGGGCGCCGCGTATCTCTTGTCTCCGACCGCGGGCTCGGTCGGTCGGCGGCCCCCCCGGTTCGGCAGCCGGAGGCTCGCTGCGCTTCTCGGCATCCTCGAACCTCGCCTGCACTTCTCTGCCACCGGCGGGCTCGATGAACTCCCCGGCCCCAGAAGCGAGCTTCAAACCGTTCCACTGCGCCGGGTTGTGGGAGGCGGTCACGACGACGCCACCCCAGGCCCGGTCGTCCTCCTGGACGGCGAGCAGGGCCGTGGGCGTGGGCACGATTCCGAGGTCGCCGACGTCCCAGCCGGCACCCGTCAAACCGGTGGCGACGGCGTCGGCGAGCCCGGCGCCAGAGGTGCGGCTGTCACGTGCGAGCAGCACTCTCCCGGAGCGAGACGGGCCGTGCAGCTCCGACAGGTACTCGCCATAGGCGGCTCCGTATCGGCGTGCGGTATCGGCGTCTAGACCATGATCCACGATGCCTCGAATCCCTGACGCGGATACGATGAGCTCGCCCTTCAATCGTCCCTCCTTCGGCCGTCGGTTTCTCTCCCGGGGTAACGGAAGAGAACGCGACGCTCGGTCCGGGGAAAGGGGCCCGGGAGGTCTGTACCGGCCCGTCGGAACCGTTATGTTGGCGCGGTTCACGCGGCGGCCCGGACACGGTTCCGGCAGCCGCGCGCGGCCCCTGATCGAGAAGACACGTCGAGGCCGTCAACGAAGCCGACTCGAGTAGCCGAGAGACAATGAGCGCGAACAGCGAGGCTGGATTAGAGACCCTGGCGATCCATGCGGGGCATACGCCGGACCCGATGACCGGCTCGGTCATGCCGCCAATATATCAAACGTCCACCTACGTGCAGGACGGTGTGGGAGAGCCTCGTGGCGGACACGAGTACGCTCGCGTGACGAACCCGACACGCACGGCGCTGGAAGAGAACCTCGCCGCCCTCGAAGGAGGCTCCGTCGGGGCTGCGTTCGGCTCCGGACTCGCGGCGATCGAAGCCGTCCTGAAAGCGGTGCTGGAGGAAGGCGACCACGTCGTCTGCGGCTCGAACGTGTATGGGGGGACCGAGCGCATGTTCCGCACCGTGTGGTCGCGGTTCGGCATCGACTTCACCTACGTCGACACCTCCGACCTGGAGGCCCTCAGAGCAGCGATGCGGCCACAGACCCGCCTCGTCCACATCGAGACGCCCACGAACCCGATGATGCAGATATCGGATATCGCCGCGTGCGCCGAGATCGCTCATCAAGGGGGTGCGCTGCTCACGGTGGACAACACGTTCCCGACGCCTTTCCTGCAGCGCCCGCTGAGTCTCGGGGCAGACATCGCCGTCCATTCCACGACGAAGTACCTGAACGGCCACAGCGACGTCATAGGCGGCGCGATCGTGTGTGGGGATAGGAATCTAGGTGAGCGGATTCGCGACCAGCAGCGAATCAGCGGCCCTGTGCCTGGCCCGCTCGACTGCTGGCTCGTGCTCAGGGGCATCAAGACGCTGCACGTGCGGATGAAGCGCCACTGCGAGAACGCCGAGCGAGTCGCGGAGTTCCTCGTCGGGCATTCGGCAGCCGGAAACGTCCTTTATCCCGGGCTCCCGACGCATCCGCAGCACGCGCTGGCTCGGCGCCAGATGAAGGGCTTCGGCGGGATGATAAGCTTCGACGCGGGCTCCTTCGAGCGAGCCCGGACCATCGCCGCCTCCACCCGCGTCTTTCAGCTGGCGGAGAGCCTTGGCGGCGTGGAGAGCCTCATCTCTGTCCCGGCCGAGATGACCCACGCCTCGGTCCCGGAGGAGGTGCGGGAGAAGATCGGACTCACGAACGGACTGGTGCGCCTGTCGGTCGGAATCGAGAACGTCGACGACCTGATCGCGGACCTCCGGGGCGCACTCGACCAGCGTTAAGAGACCTCGACCGATGAAACCGCCACCCGTCGCACCGCGTAGGCGTTCTCGGAGCCAGGCCGCATTAGTACCCCTGATCGATCGATGGTCGCGGCTGACCGGGACGTGCGCGGCAGGCGCGCCTTAAGGAGGAAAAGATGGAGAGCGGCAGCATCCAATCAGGTGGCGTTCAGAGGCGAGTCCTCACGAACATAAGTCCGATCGCATGGGAGCATCCGGCGGACAGAGCGGCGCTGAATGCGCTCCGCAAGATCCCCGGCTTCGACATGGTCCTGCGGAAGGTCTTCGGCATGTTCGGGGAGCGAGCCTTGCTCCTCGCCTTCAAGGCCAACGCCGTCAAGGTCACCGAGAACCAGTATCCGGACCTGCACGAGAGCCTCCTCAGGGTCTGTGAGGTGCTCGACGTGGAGGAGGTCCCCGAGCTGTTCGTGTCCCAGAAGCCGGTCGTAAACGCGGGCGCGGTCGGTATGAGCAAGCCGTTCATCGTCCTCAACTCGTCTCTCGTGGAGCTGTTGGGCCCGGATGAGGTGGAGGCCGTGATCGGACACGAGGTGGGGCACATCCTGAGCGGACACGTCCTCTACCGAACGCTCCTGGTCATCCTGCTCAGCCTCACGGTCTTCCGGTATCCGCTGGCGGGCCTGGCCGTGCGGCCCGTGCTGTTCGCGCTGCTGGAGTGGTACCGGAAGTCGGAGCTGTCATCGGATCGGGCCGGTCTCCTGGCGATACAGGACCCGGACGCCTCGATGCGCGGTCTGATGCACATGGCCGGTGGCATGCGGGGGGCCACACTCAACTTGGAAGAGTTCGTGGCGCAGGCGGAAGAGTATCGCGAAGGCGGAGAGCTCCTGGATTCCGTGTACAAGGTCCTCAACGTCCTTGGACTGACACATCCGTTCGCCGTCGTGAGGGTGGCGGAACTCAAGGACTGGATCGACGCGGGCACCTACGAGAGCATTCTCGCCGGTGATTACCGGGAGCGCGGGACGGAGGACGACCGGCCGTACCGGGAAGACCTCGCTGAGGCGATCTCCGGCTACAAGGACTCGGCACAGAAGATCCTCGATGAAGTGGACGCTGCCGTGGACCGTATGCGTGACCGGGTCTCCAAGGCCTGGCGAGGCTCTTCGGATTCGTGAAGCTGCTCGTCGTCGGGGGAGGGGGTCGCGAGCACGCGATCGCCGACAAGCTGCGACGAGATCAGCCTGGCGGAATCATCTTCGCGGCACCGGGCAACCCCGGGATGGAAGCAGTGGCGGCAAGCGTGCCGGTCGACGGCCGGGACCTGGAGTCCCTGGCTGCGTTCGCGGCGGAGGAGCGGGTCGATCTGACCGTGGTCGGGCCGGAGGTCCCGCTCGCGGACGGGATCGTGGACCTGTTCGTGGACCGCGATCTGCCGATCTTCGGGCCGATACGAGCAGCGGCAAGGCTCGAGTCCTCCAAGGCGTTCGCCAAGGAGCTCATGCGTGGCATAGGAGTGCCCACCGCGGACTTCGGGGTCTTTACCGACGCCCAGCATGCCGTCGGGTACGTTCAGGAGCTCGAACCGCCCGTGGTCGTCAAGGCTTCGGGACTGGCGGCCGGGAAGGGGGTGATCATCTGCGAGTCCCTCGACGACGCGCGCCGGGCCATCCAAGAGATCCTGGCGGGCCGTTTCGGAGAGGCGGGGCGCGAGGTGGTCGTCGAGGAGTTCCTGCGGGGGGAGGAGCTGTCCATCTTCTTTATCACGGACGGCGAGCGTGCCGTTCCGTTCGTTTCGGCTCGGGACCACAAGCGTCTGCAGGAGGGAGATCGCGGCCCGAACACAGGCGGCATGGGAGCCTTCGCGCCGGTGCCCGGCATCAGCAGCGAGATTGTCGAGACGGTTCGGCGGTCCGTGGCCCTCCCCGTTCTCGAGGAGCTCGCCAGACGCGGCATCCCGTATCGAGGCTTCCTGTACGTGGGGCTCGTGCTGACGCCGGACGGTCCGAAGGTGCTCGAGTTCAACTGTCGACTGGGCGACCCCGAAGCCCAGGTCGTGCTTCCTCTGACCCGGAGTAACCTCGTGGAGCCGATGACCGCGATCGCACGCGGCGAAGGTCTCTCCGACTGGAAACCTTCCCCGCAGACGGACTTCGCGCTCGTCACAGTGCTCGCAAGTGGCGGTTACCCTGAAGCCTATCCTCGCGGTCTACCAATCATGGTTCCGGACGGAATGGAATCGGAACGGCTGCGGGTTTACCATGCGGGAACCGCCATCCTGGACGGGCAGCTCGTGACCGCGGGTGGGCGGGTGCTCGGAGTCACGGGGATCGGCGACTCGCTGGCGGAGGCGGGCCAAAGGAGCCGGGCGGCAGCGGGCGCTATCGAGTTCGAGAACAAGCATTGGCGGCGAGACATAGGCACGGTCGGCCCTCCCAGCTCGTGAAGCGCCGGGCACGCTCGGGGATTCGACGCTGATGCCGGAGCTACCGGAAGTCGAGATCGTCCGTCGGCACCTCGATGCCGAGCTGCGGGAGCGCACGATTCGCGTCGCGCGGATTCGCCGCCGCGACCTGGTCCTCAACCTCCCAACGGCCAAAGCCCTCGCCGGCAAGCTGCAGGGTCGGCGTATCTGCCGCGTCGACCGGCGCGGAAAGAACCTGCTCTTTCGACTCGATGGCGAAGCCGTTCTTCAGACCCAGATTCGAATGACCGGGCGTTTCGCTCTGGGACACGAGCGACCCGATACCTCTCGCTACCGTCACATCGTGGCGGTTTTCGAGCTGGATGACGGTCGGAGCCTCTACTATGACGACGTACGACGGTTGGGAGGCTTCCGCTGGCTCGAACCCGGGGAATGGGCAGCTCTCGATCGCTCCCTCGGCCCCGAGCCACTGGCTCAGAGCTTCACCGCTCGCCGGCTCGACGGGGTGTTGGAGGGCACGAGGGCGCCCATCAAGAACGCTCTGCTGGACCAAAAGCGTATCGCAGGAATCGGAAACATCTACGCGAGCGAGGCACTGTTCCGAGCCAGGGTCCATCCTGAGCGGGCGGGAGGTTCCCTGGAGCCGAGAGAGATCGCCGCCCTGCATCGGTCGATCCGCGTCGTTCTGCGAGACGCCCTGCGATGTGCGGGCACGACGTTCAGAGATTTCCGAGCGGTGAACGGCCGCTCAGGCAGCTATCAACACAGCCTGAACGTGTACGGCCGCGAGGGTGAGCCGTGCCGACGCTGCGGGCGACCGGTCGAAAGGATGATCCAGGCGGGTCGAAGCACCTTCTTCTGTGCAGCCTGCCAGAAGTAGTCGCTCCGCCATCGTGACCCCTAAACATGCAGGTGCCGGGCGTGCGCGCCGTCGGAGTCCAGCTCAAGGAGGGCCACCGTCACCGGCTTGCCCGCTCGTCGAGGGCCGGCGCTACCGGGGTTGAGGACGAGTGCGTCGTCAATCCGGTCGAGGGAAGGCAGATGCGTGTGGCCGTGCACGATCACGCGGGCTGTCGGAAAGCGCGCCGGGAGGCTCCCGTAGTCGCTGAGCTGATGCCCGTGAATCACGGCGATCGGAGTTCGCGCCAGCTCGACAACCGCCTCCTCCCGCGTCACGGCGCGGATTTCGGATCCATCCATGTTTCCCCATACCGCCGTAACCGGAGCGAGCGTCGCCAGATCCTCCAGGATCAGCGGGTCCCCCACGTCACCGGCATGAAGGATATGAGAGACTCCCCGAAACGCCTTGAAAACCCCCGGGCGTAGTAGGCCATGGGTGTCAGAGATGACCCCGACCCACCGGGTCCCTGCGGAAGCGACCGTCGACTCTGCTCTGCTGTCGCGTCGTTCGTCCATTCTCTACTGTTCGTGCGCAACCACCTTAGCGCGCCGCGTCACGACTCGAGCGGCCGCACCAGCACGCGCCTGGCCCGTGGACTACAGGGAAAAGAGTGACCCGGAACTCGTAGAACTCTGCAAGCGGGCCGATGAGCGCTCCGCTGTGGAGCTTCTCCGTCGGTTTGAACGCCCTGTCTTCTCCCTCATCTACCGCATGGTCCGGGATCGGGAGCTCGCCGAGGACCTGGCACAGGAAGCGTTCGTCCGGGCCTTCAACAACCTCCGGCGTTACGACCCATCCTACAAGTTCTCCTCTTGGCTGTTCAA
>JARRMU010000068.1:0-11737 GCA_037385645.1 Gemmatimonadales bacterium | reverse complement strand
CTCAGAACTCAGGAGTCAGAACCCAGAGACCGGTGATCATGTCGGCCAGGTAGAGGAGGCCCTCATGCAGCTGCGGCGCCCAGGTACAGGTGCCGGCAGTGATTCCCGGACAAGCGCCGAGGCTCGAGTATTGCTGGCTCGCCAAGATCCTACCCTGCCGCTCCAACTCGCCCAGCAGCACACCTGAGACGTCCAAGGAGATGATCCCCTGCGTGTACCACGCCATGTGGAGAATCTCCCGCTCTTCGTCCAACCAGAAGTTGTGAGGAGTGTCGGCCGGAATCCGGAAGGTTGCCACCTCGACCGGCGCAAACAGATCCGCCACGTCGACTACGTGCATGATCCCGGGAGTATTGAAATCCTCTTCGCCGACGAACACCAGACCGCGCTCCGGCCAGTACCAGGCATTATGCGTCTGGCCCCCGCTCGTCCGGACGCGGCTCACCTCCCTCGGGTCGCTCGGGCTGCCGCCGACGATGCCATTCCCGACGTCGAGGATGATGAGGCCCGAGTCCCAATGTGACAGAAACGCCAGGCCATCTCGGACGTAGACGTCGTGCAGGAAGCTGAAGGGATCTGCGAAGGCGGCTACGACTGTCGGGGCTTGGGGATCTGAGATGTCCAGGATGCGGAGGCCGCTGCCCACGCCGTCGGTGACCACGTAGACGAAGTCACCTTCGATCCAGACGTTGTGTATGCCCGACTGCAGGCCCGTCGTGAAGCGGCTGATCGCATTGGGGTTACAGTCCGCCGACAGAGCGAGCAGTGTGATCCCGTTGAGCTGATCGAGCGAGAACTCGTGGCTGATCACGGCCACTTTCCCGTCGGACCGCACTTTGACGTCGTTGACGACGCGGGCGTCGACGCGCACGTCGGCCGTCAGCTCCGGCGCGGTCGGATCGGAAATATCCCAGACGTTCAATGTGTTTCCGAGCTGGCCCTGGCGGTCGCCCCAGGTGCCTGTGTAGGCGCAGTCTCCATGGACCCACAGGTCCGAGTTGAAACGGAGGTTCTGTTCTCCCTGGCCGGAAACCGTGAACGAGCCCTGCGCCAGGCCGCGGGGAGAGACGTCGACCGTGGCGGTCGCCTCCTGGCTGCCCGCGCTCGCGGTCAGCCGAGCGATGCCGGGCTCGTAGGCGACGAACCGGCCCTCCGCCGTGACCAGACCTGCATCGGGCGGCAGGACCGTCCAGGCGACCTGGACACCATCCATTGTCGAACCGGACTCGTCCCGTGCTTCCGCGCTCAAGACCAGCACATCGCCCTGCCGGACAGTCGTCGGAGCATCCAGGATCTCTATCGAGGCGACATCCACCGCGGGCGCCTCCACGAGGAACCCGAGGCCGAGCGACGCTTCCGATCGACCGGAGACGACTGCGTCCAGTCGAGCACTGTAGCTGCCGGGCTGCAGGGCGACGTCGGATACGACCGATACCGTCACGCTAACCCCAGCGCCGGGATTGAGGGTCGGGACTTCGTCCGGGCTGGCTTCGACGCTTGCCCCGGGCACGGAGACACCGCCGATCTGCAGCGTGCCCACGGCGATCGTGATCGGGCCGACGGCGGCCGTGCCGACGTTGCGGAGCGTGGTCTCGGCCTGCAGGTCACTGCCGAGATCGAGCGTCGACGAGGTGAACGCGAGCTCGGCTACGGGCCCCGGACCGGGCGCCGTCGGCGACCCGCCGCAGGACGGCAGAAGCGCGAGAACGGCAGCGATCGCCACCCTCTCGAAGCGGTGCGTCCCCTCTCCCTCAACGAATCTCATATCACGGTCAACCCACGACTGCATGCGTGTGTTCCCGTTCTCCCGTCGCAGTGAACCACCGTCGTCTGGGAACGAATCAGCCCGGGATTACAGGACGTTGCGGAGTGGGTGTCGGAGGGGTGCTCGTTGGGCCGTCGCCTCGTCGATCTGTGGTGATCGTTCAGACAGGGCGCCGGATCTGGGAGATGAGGTGCATCTGATCATCCGCGGCCGAGGGTACTTCGTGGCAGCGCCGGCAGCGAGCTTCGTAGCTCTCCAACCCCCCGACCTGTATCGTCGGACCCTCTGCGGGAGCCGGCCTTCCATCGATCAGGCGCTGGTTTCGAGTTGCCAGCTCGCCGCACACGACGCAGATCGCGTGCAGCTTGTCGATCCGCTCAGCAACCGCCAACAGGGCTGGGACGGGGCCGAACGGCTCGCCGCGGAAGTCCATATCGGTTCCGGCTATGATGACCCGTCGACCGTCGTCGGCGAGCGCGTTCACGACAGCGACCACTCCATCATCGAGAAACTGCGCCTCATCGATGGCCACGACCTGCGTCCCCTGCTTGACCTGCTCGGCGACGTCTCGTGAGCTCGAAACCGGCAATGCCGGAATCTCTTGCCCGTCGTGAGAGCTAATGAGACCGATCCCGCCGTAACGGTCGTCGAGATGTGACTTGAAAACCTGTACGCTCTTCCGCGCGATCATCGCCCGGCGCACCCTGCGCAACAGCTCCTCCGACTTGCCGCTGAACATCACGCCGGTGACGACTTCGATCCATCCGTCCCGATGCTCCTTGATCATTCGGTCAGGTCAGCGGCTCGGCCTGCTCCAACAGGGCCACCAAGCCTGCTGCATCAAGCTCGCCGAGCGCGCGGTGGGCCTCCACCACGTCGCCGCCCTCGTGCGTCACGAACAACGGTCTACGGGTCCTGTCGGTCAGACAGTTGAAGTAGATGCGAGCGGCGGCCCGCGTTCCGGGCTGGCCACCCGACACATAGGCTTCCCACTCGAGGAGGTTCTGATCGAAGAAAGTCCTTCTCATCGCTCGACGTCCCTCAGGCCTTGACGGAGGCGGCAAGCAGTTCTCGAAGATCCCGTTCTGCCAACTGTTCGGCCGCCTCGGCGGGTACCTTTGAAGCCCACGTCGGCGCCAGATTGTACCTCTGCGGCGTCGTCGGCTCGTCCAGGTCGCGGAACAGGATCATCAGCCGCGGCGACTGCGGATCGGTGCCGGAGTGCAGGCACAGCTCAGCCACCCAACGGGTCCCGGCGGCGCTCGTGAATCTGACCTTCTTACTGTCGGCGGCGCCATCGAGGCGAAAGATGAGCTTCTTGATGACGGAAGAGCTGGATGGCATTCCCTCGGCCCTCGCTGTCTGGGTTTGAGCCACTGGCACGGACGCATTCTCTGGTCGAGATCGGGCCGGGGCAAGAGCGCGGACCGTGCTGGCGTGCCTCCGTGGAGCTCGATCCGGAGCACACCTTTCCATCCGGGCTTATCTTGAGCGTGCGCGCTGATTGATAGATGGCAGGGTCGGTCGGAGTGATGAGGCACTTCTTTCCAATTGCAGGGGTTCAGACCGCCGCGCGAACGACGCCCGGCCCGCGGACCCGGTGTGCGCGAGCCCCACGTGCCCTCTGGGCACTCGGCCTTCTCCTGTTTATCCCCCTCCGTTCGACCCCCGCTCAAACGGTTCGCGGCGAGCTCGTCGAGGAGACGCTGGGCGCGCCGATCGAGGGGGCGTTCGTCGTTTTGGTCGACGCAGATGGCGAGCAGGTCGTCGCCATGCTAACGAACGCCAAAGGACGCTTCGTTCTCGAAGCACCTTCTCCAGGCCGATACGTGTTGAAGGCGGAGCGGATCGGTTATGAGAGCTACGCCTCGCCGGACCTCGAGCTCGAGCTGGGGCAGGTGCTCGACTACCGAATGACGATGCCGGTGCGCCCCGTCGAATTGGCGCAGATCAGCGTCGAGGGCGAACGGCAGTGCAATATCCGCAAGGCCGAGGGCGAGCGAGTGGCTGCCGTCTGGGAGGAGGCGCGGAAGGCGTTGACGACAGCGGTGTGGACGGAGAAGGAGCGGAATTTCCGGTTTACCGTCCAACTCTGGGAGCGCCTGCTCGACCCCCGCAACCTCGAGATCCTCGAGCAGCAGGGCGAGATAAAGAGCGGCCTGGCGGCCTATCCCTTCCGGGCTTTGCCGGCGGAGGAACTCGCCGAGATCGGCTACGTTCGGCGTTTCGAAAACACCAACGCCACCGAATACTACGCCCCGGACGCGGAGACCCTCTTGTCGGACGTCTTCCTGGACGACCATTGCTTCCGGGTCGTCGAAGGGCGCGGCGAGATGGATGGGATGATAGGCCTCGAGTTCGACCCGGTGGGGCGCGACGGCGACAAGACGGACGTGAGTGGAGTGCTGTGGTTGAATGCACGCGATGCCCACCTCCGGTTCGTGGATTACCGCTACGAATACCTGCCGGGAAGGATCAGGGGTGCCGAGAAGCTGGGCGGACGCCTCGAGTTCCGAATGCTTCCTGGCGGTGCATGGGTCGTGGACGATTGGCATATCCGCATGCCGGTCACCGAAGTCACGTTGGAAGGCAACCCCCATCCGGTTCCGGGCAGCCTCCGTCGCCTGCGCGAGAAGCGAAAGCTGGTCGCCGTCAAGGAGGAGGGCGGGGCGGTCGTCGGGATCTCCGACCCGGTTGGTCAAGCCGTCGGCCCGACGGGACGAGGCTCCCTCGTCGGTGTGGCGTTCGACAGCACGCAGCACGCGCCCCTTTCTCACGCGACGGTTTCGCTCCTCGGCACCAACTTCCGAACAACGACCGACGATGAGGGGCATTACGCGATGGAATTCCTGCCGCCCGGCGACTTCTTCGTCACGATCTCGCACCCGAGGGTGGGCATGCTTCGGCTCGGCTCGGCCCTCCGGCCCGTTCAGATACGGGAGGACGCTCGAGTAAGGGTCGACCTCGCCATTCCGTCGGCTCGGCGTCTGGCACCGACCCTCTGCCCTGGACAGGAGGGAGCCGTCGGCATCGTGGTCGGACTGGTCATAGATGCCCTCTCGGGAGACCCTATGCGGGACGCTACCGTGCGCTTGTCGACCCACCTTCGTGGCGTGTTCGCGGGGTCCGAGGTCGCCGAGCCGGATTCGGGCGTGGAGGAGATCCAGTTCGAGGCGACGTCGGACCACAACGGCGGCTTTCTGTTCTGTGAGGTCCCCACCGGCATCAGACTCTACGCTGCGGCGAGCTTGGTGGAGCAGGACGGGATCGGCGGCGAGGAAGTGGTCTATTTCACGCTCGCCGAGGATGAGATCCACGAAGCGATCTTCGAGGTGGCGGCCCCGACCGAAAGCTTGAGCGGCTCCTGAGCCGAAGCTGCGAGTCGCTGATGTCCCGTTCGCGTGGCTACGCGGTGTCACGATCTGTCCGCGCGGTAGCCCTATTCGCTTCCCTGGCCCCCATCGCCCACTCCGCACAGCTCGAGGCCCAGTCGGTCAGGGCCACGCTCGTCGAGGAAAGCTCCGGAATACCTGTCGAAGGTGCCTTCGTTGTTCTCCTGGACGGGAGCGACTCCACGGTTGCGGGAACTCTTACCGACGACTCGGGCATCTTTGTGCTGACAGCTCCTGCCGCGGGCGTCTATGTCCTCAGGGCGGAGCGAATCGGGTACGAGAGCTTCTCCTCTCCTCCGCTCAGTCTGACGCCCGGCCCGCCGATCCAATACCGTCTCGAAATGCCCGTTAGCCCCGTCGAGTTGGCGACCCTCAGTGTCGAGGGCGAACGAAGATGCGAGAATCGACCGGAGGATGGCCCGAGGATGGCTCGGGTGTGGGAGGAGGCGAAAAAGGCACTGACCACCGCGGTCTGGACGGAGCAGCAGCGTGCCTTCCGATTCACGACCCGCCTGCACCGCAGCACGCTCGACCCGCGAGACCTCCGAGTTCTGAACGAGGAAGCCGAGATCCAAAGCGGACTTGCGGTGAATCCGTTCCGGGCACTGCCCGTGGAGGAGCTCGCCGCCACGGGATACACACGGCGTCTGCGAGACACGACCGAATACTTTGCACCGGACGCGCAGGTCCTCCTCTCGGACCTCTTCCTCGACGATCACTGCTTCCGGGTCGTAGATGGCCGCGGCGACACCGCTGATATGATCGGACTCGCGTTCGAGCCAAGCTTCGAAACCGACCGGACCGACATAAGCGGTGTGCTGTGGCTCGATCGATCGACCGCTCACCTGCAATTCATCCAGTACCGGTACGAGAATCTCCCGTTCGTTGTCGAGTCCGCGGAGTTGGGCGGTCGTGTCCGCTTTCGCCGACTCCCAGGCGGTGCCTGGATTGTCGATGACTGGCACATCCGCATGCCCGTCCTCGAGCAGATCACGGTGATGGAGCGGACGGGTCCCGCGGTTCCCGGAAACCCTCCCAGACCGCGCCTCAAGACCAGGCTGGGTGCAATCGCCGAACAGGGCGGGGAAGTACTCATCGTCGCAGACCCCCAGGGGCGACTCACCGTTGTGCCCGGTGGCCTAACGCCCGGTCGTGGGGCGCTCTCGGGCCAGGTATTCGACAGCACCTCCAACGCACCACTCAGCGGCGCCGCGGTCTTCCTGCTCGGCACGAACCTGCGGACGACCTCCGATTCGGAGGGACGATACTCACTCGACAATCTTCCGGTCGGAGAGTTCTACCTGACCTTTTCGCATCCCATAGCGGCAGCCCTTCGGCTCGGATCCGTGCTGCAGCGCATCGTCGTGACAGAGGGCGAGGTCGCCCGTGTCGATCTCGCCGTCCCGCCCGCCTCGACCCTGATCCCGGCGCTCTGTCCCACGACTGCCGCCGCGTCGCAGTCCACCGAATCGTTGATCGCGGGTACGGTGGTCAGAGCCGACAGCGGCGTGCCGGTGGAGGGCGCCGTCGTTCACCTGTCCTCTCACGTCTTGGGCGTGCTCGCCGCCCCAGTAAACGCGGAGGCGCTCTCCGCGTGGAAAGTCGCCGGAGTCTCGGGACCGGAGTCACTGACACGGTTCGAGACGGTGGCGGGCCAGGACGGTAGCTTTGTGTTTTGCGGAATCCCGGCTGGTGTGCGGTTGTATGCCGGGGCGATCGACCCCTCTGCTCGGCAGGGCCGCAGGAGCAACATCGTGTACTTCACCACCCCTCGGGGCATCCACACTGAGCGGCTCGAGGTCGTGCCGGAACCCTTAGACCCGGAGGGCTCCTAGCGAAGATGTGTGGTCGCTTCACGTTGACGAGTCAAGCCGCGGAGGTCGCTCGCCTCTTCGAGGTCGACTACTTCGAGCCGGATGCACTGTCACCCCGGTACAACGTGGCGCCGACACAGGAAATCCCGGTCCTCCGGTATGACGAGAGGCGGAGAGGTCGCGAGTTGGCGCTGCTGAGGTGGGGGCTCATGCCCTACTGGGTCGACGAGCCATCGTCCTGGCCGACGTTGATCAACGCGAGAGCCGAAACAGCGCACAAGAAGCCCGCCTTCCAGGACGCGTTTGCCGACCGTCGCTGCCTCGTGGTCGCGGACGGATTCTACGAGTGGAAGCGCGAAGGGGCTCGGAAGCAGCCCTTCTATCTCCAGCGACCGGATGCACTTCCCTTCTGTTTCGCGGGTCTGTGGGAGCACTGGGAGCGCGCGGGCAGGACCATCGAATCCTGTACGATCCTGACGACCGATGCGAACGACCTCGTTGCTCCCCTGCACGACCGGATGCCGGTCATCGTCTCCCCCGAGGACCATAGCCTTTGGTTGGACCCTGGAGTCCGGCGGTACAAGGATCTCGCCAAGCTCCTGATGCCGGCGGCAGAAGAGGAGCTAATCGCCGTACCCGTATCCAGTTACGTTAATCGTACGGACCACGACGACCCTCGGTGCATCGAGGCGATCACGCCATGAACACCGGGACTGGCTGCCAGCGCTAGAACCTGCGCTCCGGGCCCCGTCCGCTCGTGGACGACAATCCGGGGATCGTGTCAGCCTCGCCACAGATGCCCGCGTCGAGCTGCCGGACCGGCGACAGGCGACGCGGATCGCCACAGCTGCTGACCTCGTAACCAACTGTCGCACAGGGACATACGCTCTTGCGACCCCAGCGCGGCGGCGCATGGCGGTTGAGGGCCTGCTTCTTGTAACGGTGCGTTGGGGTGCGCTCCCCATGTGTGGTCGCATCGGGTGGTCAGGGCGGTAAGCCGGTTCAAGAAGGTTAGCGGTCGGAAAGCAGTGAGTCTCAGTCTCTCCATCAACGATCGGTGCGTCGCCTGCATGGCATGTGTCAGGGTATGCCCGGTCGAGGCGATCTCAGTGAGAGGAGACGATCTCGAGATCGTCGATTCGACTTGCACGGAGTGCGGCTTCTGTGTGCCGGCCTGTCCCCACGACGCGATCGATGTGGTTGGGGATACGAGAAGCGTCGAGGACGCCATCGAAAGCGGTCGCGCCCTCCTCATCCTCCCCTCCGAAGCGATCGTCGGCTTCTATCCGGCTACTCCCGAACAGCTGGTCAACGCCTGTCGCTCCGCTGGCTTTCACTCCGTCTTCTTCGACAACCTCGGCGATGAGCTGGTCGCCGCCGAGTACCTTCGGCTCTGGAGGGAAGACGAAGGGCCGAGCACCTGGATTCGCTCGACGAGTCCGATCGTCGTGGACTACGTGCGGGCGAGATACCCGGAGCTGGTCCCCTATCTGGCTCCGGTTGTCACGCCAACGGTCGCCCTGGCGCGATTCCTCAGACACGCCTTCGGAGGCTCACCTATAGTCTACGCCGGCGTGCATTCAGCGGGACCGCAGGGTGCCGATGATGTCGATGCCTCGTTCTCCCTGGCCGAGCTCGGGCATCTCCTCGAACACCGAGGCGCGACGCCTACGGACCAGCCCCAGACGCTCGCCGTCATTCCCCCGGAGACCCGACGATTCCTGTCGGCGGCAGGGGGGTTACCGCGCGCCATGCTGGATGAACAGCGTCTCTCATCGCGCGGCCTGATAAAGCTTCGGGGACTCCACTCGCTGGAGGCCGTCGCCTGGGCGATCAAGGAAGGTAAGGTTCTGGGCTTTATCGACATCCTGCCTTTCGAGGGAGCTCTCGATCATCCAGCTTTGGGCCCGCACGACCAGCTCTTCTGGCGCCGAGGCATCGTCGAGCTCACCGAGCGACACAGGGCCCTCGAGCCTGTAATTGAGCGGCCTGCAGGTTTAGATCTGTCAGCTACTTACGAGCCAAGAGAGGCGCTTCCCGCTCTTCAAGAGGCCAGCGTCCAGGCCGTGCTGGATCAGATCGGTACCGCCCCCGGAGGCGAGCCCTGGGACTGTGGTGCTTGTGGCCATATGACATGCGCGGCGTTCGCGGCGGCGGTCGCTCGGGAACGAGCCACCCTCACGATCTGCCCGTACTACATGATCCGTCAGTACGAGGGCATGGCGCGTGACGCCGCGCACGATGCTCTCACGGATCTGTACAGCTATCGGGCCTTGCAGGACCGCCTCGGAGAAGAGGTGGCGCGAGCCAATCGAACGGGCTCGACGCTGGCGATGCTCTTCCTGGACCTCGACGGTTTCAAGGAGGCGAATGATCGATACGGGCACCAGGCCGGCAACGACGTGCTGCGCTCCGTGGCCGACGCCATCAGGGCGAGTATCCGGTCGACAGACGTAGCGGCTCGCTTCGGAGGCGACGAGTTTGTCGTGCTGCTTGTCAACGCCGAGCTCGAAGGCGTCGAGCGAGTTGCCGACGAGATCCGAGACCGGATCTCCAGGATCGCCGTACCGGCGCCAACCGGAAGCGTGGGAGTTACGGTGAGTGTTGGGATCGCGTATCATGTCGGGGCTCGCGACACCGTGTTGGCCGCCGACGATCTGCTCGCCGAGGCCGACGCAGCCGTCTACATCGCCAAGGCCCAGGGTGGCAACAGAATCCATCCGGTCCGCAGAGGGGAGTATGCTCGATGACGCCTGATGGCCCGGAGGCTATGGAAGACGTAACCGGTCTCGACCCTTGGGGCCTGCGGCGCATCGAACACCTTCTCTCCGGCCTCGAGGGCGTTGACGCGATCAAGCTCGTGCCTGACGGCAGAGGGGGGATCGAAGAGATCCATGTGCTGTCGAGCTCCGGTCCGGGTGCGAAACAGGTCGTCCGCAACATTGAATCCGCGCTGATGGCCGAATTCAGCGTGGAAATCGACCACCGGAAAATCTCTGTGGCGCAGGTTCAGGAGCCAGACATTCCTCGAGCCGAGCCTGAGCCGGTTCGGTCGCCCGCGCCCGCAGCGGTCGTGGCCGATACGGGCGCCAGGGAGGTGATCCTCGAGACCTACGACGTCGAGCGACGGGGCGGGCAGGCTGTCTGCCGCGTCAAGATCCACAAGGGAGAATCAGAGCACGTCGGCGAGGCGGAAGGCGCGGACTATGCAACTGTGCGCCTCGAGGTAGCAGCCAGTGCCGTGCTGCGGGCCCTGGAAGAAGCGTACGATGCCAGGGTGCGATTCGTCATTTCGGACGTGTCGAGCACACAGGTTGGCGGCCAACCTCTTGTTATCGCTCTTGTTAGGGCGTTCGCAGGCAGGCGGTCGATAACCTTGCCCGGCGTGAGTCGAGTGCACGATTCGCTCGAAGAAGCGGCTATACTGGCCTGCCTGGACGCGACCAACCGGTGGGTTGGGGCGTCCCGTTGAGGCTTTCTGCGCTGGTATTGGCGCAGTTTGCCTTGCGCCGGCGGGTGCTGAGTCCTCTTTTTAGAGGCCTTTGAATTGTCCCGCCTAAGACAGGAGATGGCTGAATAGACTCATTCTGCTGACAACGGAGCAGCGAACGCCCCCAATCTTGGCCGCCTAGCTACCCGAGCTGAGCGAATCCTCCGAGCGGAGACGAAGCGCAACCTCTTAGCGGAACGGTTGCGACTTGTCACGAAAGGAGGTGGAAATCATGCAGCTCTGGGCTCTAATTGCTTTGTTGGCCGGAAAGCTAGACTGGTAACGGCTTGGATTGGGGGCTTCTCTTATTTGGTACAATGCCTTTGCCCAGCAGAGTCAAAGCGACGATCCTACTGACTATAGCGGCGGCCGCTGTCTTCGCTGCTGCACTGGTCATCTGGTTGCCTCCTCCGATCACCAACCCGTGGCTGATAGCGTTTAGCACGCTAGTAGGCCTGGCCGTCTTTGCATCGATGTTGGATCTCCGGATAACGGAGGGTGGCACAACAACATCGATGGACTTCCTACCTCAGCTGGGCTCACTTCTCCTACTAGGACCGGTAGGAGCGATCAGTCTGACTACCGCCACTATGTTGTTCAAGCAGTTCGTCTTGCAGCGAAAACCTGTCTACAAGGCGGCGTTCAATACAGCGCAGACGGTGCTGGCACTTGGAGCTGCAGGGCTAGCATACAGTTGGTTTGGAGGGGTTTACAGCCTTGAATCACTGCCCTTCAATCGAGCCTTCCCAGCATTCATGTTGGCTGCAGCAGTGTTCTTCGGCATCAATTCGGCTGCCGTTTCCTACGTGGTTTCTGTCACAAGAGGAGAAGGATTTCCAAGGACCTGGAGGGACCTGACTGGCGGTATTCTCTTTTTCGATCTTGCAATCAGTCCACTCGCTTACTTAGTGCACTTCTTGTACGCGCTCGGGGGGGCAGTTGCGCTACTCCTGAGCGTCATCCCATTGATCGGCCTTCGGTACAGCTACGGAGTCAACCTGCAGCTTAAACAACTCAATCGAGACCTACTCAGAGTTCTCGTCAAGACCATCGAGGCCCGAGATCCGTACACATCTGGGCATTCTATTAGGGTAGCGGAGCGATCTCGGCGGATGGCCGAAGCCATGAAGCTCCCTCCAAGACAGACTCAGCTAATCGAAACTGGTGCTTTGCTGCATGATATTGGCAAGATCGACATGGCCTACGGAGAGATCCTCAGGCAAGCAGGTCCTCTGACCCCTGAGCAGCGGGAACTCATTCGAGCACATCCCGACAA
>JARRMU010000067.1:0-12021 GCA_037385645.1 Gemmatimonadales bacterium | reverse complement strand
GTCCTGCTCACAAACTCCGCCGGCATCTATGCCGAGCCGATGGCCGATCAGGCGTTGTCGATGATGCTCTACTTTACCCGCGGCCTCGACGGGGCCGTGGCCGGGATGCGGACGAGGGAATGGCGGAGGGAGGCCATCGTGGGTCCGGAGGGAGGCGTGACGGAGCTGGCGGGTGCGGTGGTCGGAATCGTGGGATACGGAGGTATCGGGTGCGCCCTCGGACGTCGCGCGAAAGCGCTCGGCATGAGGGTCTGGGCGCTCCGACGAAGCGATCCCGCGGCGGGCGAGCGGCCCGAGGAGGTGGAGTGGATCTCGGGAGCGGACGGCCTGGACGAGCTGCTGCGCGGGAGCGACTACGTGGTCCTGACCGTGCCGGAGACCACCGAGACGGTGGGCCTGATCGGTGAGCGGGAGCTGGCCTTGATGCGCCGTTCCGCCGTCTTGATCAACGTCGCGCGCGGCCGCATCCTTGATGAAGAGGCGCTGGCTGCCGCGCTGCGAGGGAGTCGGCTGCGCGGCGCCGGGCTCGACGTGTTTCGCGAGGAGCCGCTGCCTGCCGACAGCCCGCTATGGGAGCTGGACAACGTTCTCATCACGCCGCACATCGGCGGAACATCCCAACGGTTCTGGGATCGCCAGACGGAGCTGATGATCCGAAACATCGGCAACTACCTGGCGGGCCACGCGCTCGAGAACTTGGTGGACAAGCGACTCGGGTACTGACGAGGTGAGATCCCGCCGATATCCAACAGGACACTCTGAAAGGGCGATCGTCCCATGATGGAGACCCTCATTCAAGCGGCCGTGGATAGGGGTGCGGCTACCCTGCACATCAAGGCTGGCGACGTCTTCCGGGCCCGTATAAGGGATGATCTGGTAAGGCTTTCCGATGAGCCGCTCTCGGAGGAGGACGTGCTCAACCTCGCGCTCACGCTCCTCCCGGACCAGGCGCTCAGGGACAGGATTCTCGAGATCACCGACTACGATTTTGCGTGGGAGATGGCGGACGTCGCGCGCTTTCGCGTCAACATGCTCAAGCAGCGCGGCGCCTTCATGATCGTGATGCGGGTCATCCCCTGGGAGGTGCCCGGCTTCGACGACCTGGGTCTGCCGCCCGTAATGGCCGAGATCGCCGACCAGCCCGATGGTCTCGTCCTCGTGTCGGGCGCCACCGGCCAGGGGAAGAGCACCACGCAGGCGGCGATGATCGATTGGGTCAACCAGAACCGGATGAAGCACATCATCACGCTCGAGGATCCGATCGAGTACTGGCACGAGAACATCCAGAGCACCGTGACCCAGCGCGAGATCGAGCGCGACACCGAGACGTTCAGGACGGGGTTGAGGTCGGCCCTCCGCCAGGACCCGGACGTGATCCTGATCGGTGAGATGAGGGACGTCGAGACCTTCGAGACGGCCTTCGAGGCGAGCGAGACGGGCCACCTCGTGATCTCGACGATGCACTCCAACACAGCGATCGGCGCGATCACGCACATCCTCGCGATGTTTCCGGATTTCAAAGATGCGCTCGTTCGCCGCCGCCTCGCCGACAGCCTGCGGGCCATCGTCTCGCAGAGGCTCCTCAGTCGGTTGGACGGCAGCAGGATACCTGCGGTCGAGGTGCTGATCGGAACGGCCGCGGTGCGGGACGCCATTCTTCAGGGCGAAGTTCAGCAGACGATCCTGCGCCTGATGCAGGAAGGAGATGCGTACGGCATGCAGACCTTCGACCAGCACCTGACGAAACTGGTCAAGGAAGGGACGGTGGGCTACGAGGCCGCGAAGCACGTCGCGAGCAACCCGGCGGACTTCGAGCTCGCCCTGCAGACGCTTGCCCAGGACGAGCCGCCGGCAGAGGACGACGCCGACTTCGTGTCCCGCGACTACTTCCCGGGCGATGTCTGATCGCGAGATCGAGGCCGCGCTGACGTTTCCGCGATGCTGAACGGCATACTCCTCCCGGTCACCACCCCGTTTCAGCGGCCGAACTTCGACCTGGATGCCGAAGCGTTCGCGGCCAATCTGCGGAAGTGGGCGACGCATCCGATCGCCGGGGTCGTCGTGGGAGGCTCCACGGGGGAGGCGCCGCTGCTGGAGCTCCAGGAGCTGGCGCGGCTGGTAAATCTCGGCCGCTCTGTTCTGCCGGATAGCGTCCTCCTCGTCGCCGGCACGGGGCGGGAGTCCACCCGAGGCACGGTGAGCGCCTGCCGGACGGTGGCGGAGCGAGGTGCCGAGGCAGTGCTGGTGCGGCCGCCCTCCTATTTCCGGGCCCAGATGACGCCGGAGGCGTTGCGGGAGCATTTCCTGGAGGTGGCGGAGCGCTCGCCGGTGCCCGTGATCCTCTACCACGTGCCGAAGTTCGTGCCGGTCGATCTCGTGCCGGATCTGGTCGGCCGACTGGTGGAGCACCCCAACATCGTCGCCATCAAGGACTCCTCCGGTGACCTCAAGAACCTGGGCGCGCTGGGCGAAGCCTGCGCCGATCGCGCGTCAGTGCTCGTCGGAAGCGGGTCGCACCTGTACGCGGGACTCGAGCTCGGCGTGACGGGCGGGATCCTGGCGGTAGCCCTGATCGCGCCCGGCGAGAGCTGCGCGGTGATGGAGGCCTGGCGTGCGGGCCGGGCGGCCGAGGCGGGAAGGGCACAGGAAACGCTGGGTCCGTTGAACCGTGCCGTGGTGGGCGGGACGGGCGTGCCCGGCATCAAGCACGCGCTGGACCTGTTGGGCTATCGGGGCGGAGACCCGCGCCCGCCGCTGCTGCCGCCGACGGGCGAGGTGCGTGAGAAGGTGCGGGCGGCCCTGGCTCGGGCCGCGTTGCTGCCGGCTGACGCGCCCGCCGAACCCGGAGCCACAACGGTGGCGGGAGGTGAGCGTGTTTAGCGACGGTGCTCGCTGCGTCGCCGTGGTCGGAGCGCAATGGGGCGATGAAGGGAAGGGCAAGATCATCGACGTCCTGGCCGAGCAAGCCACCATCGTGGCGCGCTACCAGGGAGGCGCGAACGCCGGCCACACCGTCCGCGTGGGCGAGGAGGAGTTCATCCTCCACCTCATTCCCTCGGGCGTCCTCTACCCCGACGTTCGTTGCCTCCTCGGGAACGGCGTCGTGGTGGATCCCTGGACCTTCCTCGAGGAGCGGGACGCGCTCATCGACCGTGGCCTGGACCTGGAGGGCCGGATCGGGATCAGCAGCCGGGCGCACCTCGTCCTTCCCTACCACAAGCAGCTCGATGCCGCGCAGGAGTCCACGCGCGGCGGGAAGGCGATCGGCACCACCGGCCGGGGAATCGGTCCGGCGTACCGGGACAAGGCCGCCCGAATCGGCTTGCGCGTCGGCGATCTCGCCGACCTCGCCCGTTGCGTCGACGTGGTGCGCCAGGGGGCGGATACGGCGAACTCGATCCTGGCCTCGCTGGAGACGGACGTTCGCGTTCGACCCGAGGAGGTGCTGGAGTCGCTGCGCCAGATCGCTCCCGAGATCCAGAAGCTGCAGACGGATGTCGGGGCGGAGATTCGGGCCGACATCGCGGGGGCGGGACGCGTCTTGCTGGAGGGCGCCCAGGGGGCACTCCTGGACATCGATCACGGCACCTACCCCTACGTGACGTCTTCGTCCACCACCGCGGGAGGTGCGGCCTCCGGTGTGGGGATCGGGCCGACGATGATCGACGAGGTTCTGGGTGTGGTCAAGGCCTATACCACCCGCGTCGGCAACGGGCCGCTGCCGACCGAGCTGGAAGGGGCGGAGGCCGAAAGGCTCCGCGACCTGGGCGGCGAGTTCGGAGCAACCACCGGTCGCCCGCGCCGCCCTGGCTGGTTCGACGGCGCGGTGGTCCGCTATGCCGCCGGCGTGAACGGCCTTACCGCCCTCGCGGTCACCAAGCTGGATGTGCTGGACAGCTTCGATCGGATTCGTCTGGCGTTCGACTACGAGCTCGATGGCCGACACTTCGAAGGCTTCCCGGATGCCGCGAGAGATCTGGCTCGGGTGGCTCCGGTCTATGAGACGCTGCCCGGCTGGTTGACATCCACGGCCGAAGCGCGTCGGTTCCCCGATCTTCCGGATCCGGCGCGCCGCTATCTGCGGAGGATCGAGGAGGTGGCCCAGACGCCGATCCGGTACGTCTCGGTCGGTTCGGCACGAGATCAGACGATTCTCCTGGCCGCCCGAGCACCCACCACCGTATGAGGTAGGCGAGCCCGAACGATGGAGATGATGAGAAGGAAGCAGAACGCGCTGGCCGTGCTTACCGGAGCTATCACCCTCCTGGCCGGGTGCTCCGGAAGCGATTGGAAAGCAGTCAGTTACGAGCGCGGCGACACAACCGTCGTTCGGACCGTAGCCGGGAGCGCCTGGGGCCGCCCGGCGAAGCTCGTCGAGCGAGCGAGGATCGCCGAGGACCCGGCGGATTCACTCGAGGGGCTGCGCTCCGTGACCGCGCTCGCCGGCGGACCGAACGGCGACGTCTACGTGGTCGACGGCGAAATGCCTGCAGTGCGGTTGTACGACAGAGATGGTCGATACGAGCGAGTCTTTGTCGCGCCGCTCGGTGAGCCCGGTCACTACTCCCAGCCAAACGGCGTGGCGGTGCTCTCCGACGGACGCGTCGTGATCCGTGACCCGAGACGCTCCCAGCTCGTGGTCTACTCGCCGCGTGGGGTCTTTCTGGACCGATGGCCGCACCCGTCCGGTGTCTACAGCCCCGTGCCGCTCATCTCGGACGCGGAAGACAGACTTTACACTCGGGTCGTCTACAACCCCGAGGAGCCCCGTGAAGAGTGGCAGGAGGGCCTGGTGCGGTACGGTAGCGAGGGCTCGATCGAGGATACGATCCCGGACCCCGAGATCGACCACGTCTCCCCGAGCCTGGCAGTCGAATCGCCGGGCGGTGACACGGTGAGGTTCCAGATCCCTCTTACCCCGAGAGCCTATTGGGCCCGCTCCCCGTCGGGAGATGTCGTGACGGCGATCTCGGACCGCTATGCGCTCCAGGTCGCCAAGCCGGACGGCCGCATCGTCAGGATCGAGCGGGAGTACGAGCCCGTGCCGGTCCCCAGGGAAGAACGCTTCACGTATGTCCGAGACATCGACAGGCGGGCGCGGCAGATCGATTACCGATGGGCGTGGCGAGGGCCTGCCGTCCCCGAGGAGAAGCCGCCGTTCAAGGGCATGTTCGTCGACGCGGACGGCCGGATCTGGGTCCAGCTTCATCAACCCGCCGAGCTGATCGGTGAGTTTCCGTCGAGCGCCGAAGGCTCCGATACGGCGGCGGTTCCTGACAGCGCGGCGGCCCCTGAGGCCGGGGATAGGCTTCCGACCGTCAGGGACTGGCGGGAGCCGATCATGTTCGACGTTTTCGAACCCGACGGCCGCTACCTGGGCCAGGTCAGCGCGCCGCCCGGCTTCCGAACCCTGCCTCAGCCCTCCATCCGGGGCAACACCGTTTGGGCGGCCGTCAGCGACGGTGACGGCGTGCCCAACGTCATTCGCTTCGAGATCGTACACTGACGCTGCCACGCCCGTCGCATGTCGGTGACGCGGCGGTGTCTTGAAGCAGGGCCGGAAAGACATTGCCTAATCCCGTCTCACCGCCTACACTTAAAGGCTAATTTGCCACCGGTTCCGGCCGGAGGTACACCGGTCGGAGGGCGTCCTACCGGCAGTCACCCGATCCACAGACAGCGGACAGGTGTTCGAACGGCTCAGCGATAGACTGGACAGCGTCCTCGGGACCTTCCGGCAGCGCGGCGTCATCACGCCGGAGACGTTGAAGAAGGGCCTGCGGGAGGTGCGACGGGCGCTCCTCGAGGCGGACGTCAACTACGAGGTCGCCCGCGATTTTCTCGGCCGGGTCGAGACACGGGCCCTGGGACAGGACGTCCTCTCCTCGGTGAGCCCTGGTGACCAGATCGTCAAGATCGTGCACGACGAGCTGGTCGCGCTGCTGGGCGAGGGCAGCCCGAAGCTGGTTTCCGCGACGGTGCCGCCGACCGTGGTCATGCTGGTCGGCTTGCAGGGATCGGGCAAGACGACGACCGCGGGCAAGCTGGCCCGCCGGATCCTGCGGGAGGGAAGGCGGCCGCTCCTGGTGGCGTGCGACCCCTACCGGCCGGCGGCAGGCGAGCAGCTGCAGACGTTGGGAGCCTCGCTCGATGTTCCGGTGGCCCGGGAGGCTGAGGAGACGGACGTGGCTCGGGTCGCGCGCTCCGCAGTCGAGAGGGCGCGGATCGAGGGCCTCACGCACGTCGTGCTCGACACGGCTGGGCGCCTTCAGGCCGACGAGACGCTCATGGAGGAGCTCCGCGTCGTCAAGGCGGAGGCGAAGCCGCATGAGGTCTTGCTGGTCGCCGACGGGATGACGGGGCAGGAGGCGGTGCGGATCGCCGAGGGCTTCCACGAGGCGGTGGGGCTCACGGGGGTCGTGCTCACGAAGATGGAGGGAGATGCGCGCGGAGGGGCCGCGCTCTCCATCTACGGAGTGCTGGGCGTGCCGATCAAGTTCGTCGGCGTCGGCGAGAAGATGGAGGACCTCACGGTCTTCGATCCCGACCGGATGGCAGGGCGCATCCTCCAGATGGGCGACATCGTCGGCCTCGTCGAGCGGGCGCAACAGACGATCGACGTCGAGGCGACAGAGCGGTTCGAGAAGAAGGTGCTCGGCCGCGGCGAGTTCGACCTGGAGGACTTCCTCCAGTCGCTCAAGCAGCTTCAGAAGATGGGTCCGCTCGAGGGGCTGTTGAAGATGATTCCCGGCGTCAAGCCGAAGATGCTCGACGGCGTGCATGTGGACCCGAAGCGGATCCGTCACATCGAGGCGATCATCCTCTCGATGACGCCCGAGGAGCGCCGTCGGCCCAAGGTGCTGAACGGCTCTCGACGGGCGCGCATAGCGCGCGGCTCGGGGCGGCCGGTGCATGAGGTGAACCGGCTGCTCAAGCAGTTCAAGGAGATGCAGAAGATGATGAGGGACATGGGGAAGCTGGGACCGATGCTGGCCGGGAAGGGATTCCCCGGCGGGCTCCCGGGCGGCTTTCCCGGCGGTGGGCTTCCAGGCGGCGGGCTCCCGGGAGGCGGGTTTCCGGGTGGAGATGGCGGCGCCGGCTTCGGTGGCCTTTCCAATTAGAGACGACTGACCGGACAACGGAGACAGGCAGCAAAGAGATGCCAGCAACGATCAGACTGAAGAGAATGGGGCGCAAAAAGCAGCCCTACTACCGCATAGTGGTCGCCGATGAGTCCAGCCCCAGGGACGGCCCGCCCGTGGAGAAGCTCGGGATTTACAACCCGCGCACCGAGCCAGCCGTCGTCCGCTTGGATGCGGCCAGGGCGCTCCACTGGCTTCACGAGGGGGCGACGCCCAGGCACACGGTTCGCTCTTTGTTCCGCCGAACCGGCGTGTGGGAGAAGTTCCACGCCGGTGTGACTGCCGAGATGATCGAGGAGACGGTGATTCACCTCGGTCCCGCGGCCGGCGAGGACAAGACGACGCAACGCGTCTCCGCGCCGCCGAAGAAGCCGCAGGTAAGGACACCGTCGCCCTCTGCCGGGGCTCCGGCCGCGGCTGCTGCGGCGGCTCCGGCAGCCGAAGCCGCCGAGGCGGTCGAGGAAGTCATCACCGACGAGGTCGAAGAGGCGGTCGTCGAAGAGGCGGCGGAAGGCGACGTGACCGAAGACGTTGCCGCCGAAGCGGAAACCGAGGCTGAAGTGGCACCAGAGCCCGAGCCCGAAGTAGCGGCGGAGCCCGAGGCCGAAGAAGCACCAGAGCCCGAGGCCGAAGTAACGGCGGAGCCGGAGGCGGAGGCGGAGGAGGAAGTGGTCGCCGAAGCCGAGGCCGTGGAAGAGCCGCCAGCCGAGTCGGCAGCAGAGGAGACCGAGGCGGAGGCGGAAGAGGAGATAGCGGCCGAAGCGGCCGATGCCGAAGCGGCCGAGGAAGCTGAGGAAGAAGCGGCCGAGCCCGAGGAGGAAGAGCCGAAAGAGTAGCCGGGTCGCGGCCTTCTCGAGGCTCCGACCGGCTTACGGAGGCAATGGGCCAAGTCGTTGTAGGAACGGTTCGGCGGGCGCACGGGATGAAGGGTCAGCTGCTGGTGCACCCCGAGACGGACGACCCAGAGGGTGTCTACCAGGTCGGCAACGCCTTCACCGTTCCCGATGCGCCGAAGGGGCGTGTCTCTCAGTTGACCCTCGCGTCGGCTGGTTGGAGCGCCAAAGGCTGGAGACTCGGCTTCGCCGAGATCAGTGACCGAGAGGCGGCGGAGAGCTTTGCCGGGTGCACCCTGGAAGTGGCCGAGGAAGAGCTGGCCGCGCTCGCGGAGAACGAGTTCTTTCTCCACGATCTGATAGGACTCGACGTCCAGGATGCGCAGGGAGGCACGGTGGGAAGGGTGGACTGGGTGTTCGATCGGCCCGGGCAGCCAGTGCTCGTCGTAGTAGATGATCGCGGCGATCGCGAGACCGAGCGGTTGATCCCGTTCAGCGCGGCGATCATACAGAGCGTCGACATCGAAGCCGGGATCGTTCGGATCGATCCGCCGCCGGGTCTGCTCGACCTATAGGGACTGCCGGGCGCCGGGATCGCGGGCCTCGGCAGAGCGGAGCATCGGCCGGTGCGGATCAACATCTGGACGATATTTCCGGAGTTCTTCGAGCACACGCTCTCGACGAGCATACTAGGTCGGGCGGTTGACGACGGGCTCGTCGACTACCGGGTGGTGGATATTCGGCAATACGCGCGAGATCGGCACCGCACGGTCGATGATGAGCCCTTCGGCGGTGGCGCCGGGATGGTGATGAAGCCCGAGCCATTCTTCGAGGCGCGAGACGCGCTGAAGCCGGAAGGACCGGTCGCCCTGCTGACGCCGCGCGGCGCGGTGTTCAGCCACGCGACCGCGGTGCGCTTCTCGCTCGCCGAGGAGCTCACGCTCCTGTGCGGGCGCTACAAGGGAGTGGACGAGCGGGTGGCGGAGGAGGTCGCGACTGAAGAGCTGTCGGTCGGCGATTATGTCTTGAGCGGGGGCGAGCCTGCAGCGTTGGTCGTGATCGACGCGGTCGTCAGGTTGCTCCCCGGAGCGTTGGGGGATCACGAGTCGGCAGCGACCGATTCGTTCTACGAGGATCTCCTCGCGCCGCCGGTGTACACGAGACCGGCCGAGTACCGGGGCCTGCGTGTTCCCGACGTCCTTCGATCGGGCGATCATCACCGGATCGAAGAGTGGCGCAGGGAGCAGGCCGAGCGGACGACGCGCTGGCGACGTCCCGAGCTGTGGCGGGCATACCGGCAAGCGGAGCTTGAGGAGAAGGAATAAATTCGCCGTATAGGAGCGGTGGCATGGATCCCAGGATTCAAGAGATCGAGAAAGAGTATCTGCGGAGCGATCTGCCCGCGTTCGACCCGGGTGACACCGTTCGCGTACGGGTGCGCGTCATCGAGGGGAAGAAGGAGCGCGTCCAGGCGTTCGAGGGGATCTGCATCGCTCGGAGCGGCTCGAGCGTCGGCGAGACCTTCACGGTCCGGAAGATCTCGGGCGGCGTCGGAGTAGAGCGGATCTTCCCGACCCACTCCCCGTCCATTGCGGGCATCGAGATCATTCGGCGCGGCCACGTGAGACGGGCCAAGCTCTATTACCTGCGGGAGCGGGTCGGGAAACGGGCCCGAGTGCGCGAGCGCCGGTGGTGGCTCTCGGAGAAGCACCGGGCAGCGATGCTGGCTACCCAAGCGCCGCCGCCACCCACCGCCGACGAGATAGCGGCGGAAGAGGCGGAGATGGCCGCGTTGGTGGAGGAAGCCCGACTGGCGGAAGAGGCCAAGCTGGCCGCCGCAGCCGCGCTCGCCGGGGACGGTGAGGCCAGTGCTGAAGCCGAGGCAGACGATGTCGTCGACAAGGCTCCGCAGGAGGTCGCAGCGAAGGCTGTCGAGGCAGCGGAGACCGGGGAGCCCGAGGGACCCGATTCGGGCGAAGAAGACGCCCAGGAAGCCGCACGGGTCGACAGCTAACGTGGCGCCGCCCACCGCCCCCCTGCTCTTCGAGGAAGAGGGTTGGGCGGCCGGGTGCGAGCGCGTCGTGGGGGTGGACGAAGTCGGCTACGGACCCGTGGCCGGCCCGGTCGTCGCCGCGGCGGTCGCTCTCCGCAGAGGCCAGCGGTTCGAGGGTGCCGTCGACAGCAAGCTGCTGAGTGCGAAGCGACGGGACGAGCTCGCCGGTATCATCCAGAAGCAGTGCCTGGCCTACGGTGTAGCTGCAGCCTCGTGTCGAGAGATCGAGCGTCTAAACGCCCGCAACGCCGCCGCGCTTGCCATGCGCCGGGCGCTTCGACACCTGCCTTTCGAGCCCGATCTCCTTCTCGTGGATGGCAGGCGAGTGCCCGGACTGCGGGAGCACACGCCCGTTATTGGCGGCGACTTGAGGTGCCACTCCATCGCCTGTGCCTCGATCGTGGCCAAGGTGACCCGGGATCGCCTGATGCGTCGCCTGGGCCGCCGGTACCCCGAATACGGCTGGGAATCGAACAAGGGATACCGAACGGCGGAGCACAGGGCCGCGATTCGCCAGTTCGGACCGACGCCGCACCACCGGCGGACCTTTGCCGGCGTGCTGCAGGTGGATCTGCCCCTGGACGTGCCGGAAGCGGCCGGCGTGTCCACAGAGGACGAGTCTCTACCCGCGTGAGCTGACACATGCATTCCGAGCACCTTCAGAACGTCCAATGGTCCTGGGTGGCCTTCGGCTGGTTCGCCGCAGCGGCTGCAGTGAGTGGCCTGCTGCTGGCTCTCGAGGCTGCGGGTGCGCTCGGGGGAAGCGAGGCGGTCAACTCCGTGGTGGTCGCCGCCGCCGTGGCGGCCGGTTTCGGATTCGGCGGGTTCATCATGTGCTACAAGACGGCGGCGGCGCCCATACTCCACGGCGGCGCGATGGCCGGCGTCAGCTTCGTGGTCTGGTTCCTTCTCAACCTGACCTTCGGAGGCTTCACGACCGGCCTCAGCGCCTGGGAAGGACTCTCGATGCGGACGTTCGCGGCGGCGCTGCTCGTGCAGGGAGGCGCCGCGATCGCCGGAGCCTGGATCGGCTACCGATACGCGCCGGTTCGCGTCGAATAGGGCCTCAACGACCTCCGCTGGATGTTCTGAATGGACTTCATCTTCGAGCAGATCCGCACCGGAGGCGACCGCAACTTCGGCTACCTCATCGGCGATCGAGCCGGCGGGGTCGGAGCGCTGATCGACCCTGCCTACGACCCGGATAGGCTCGTCCAGCGCGCCACGGACCAGGGGCTCGACGTCGAGCTGATCATCAACACGCACGGTCACCCGGATCACACCAACGGCAATCGCAGAGCGCGCGAGCTCACCGGAGCGCCCCTGGCAGCGCACCCGAGCGCAGCGAGCCGTCCCGACGTGGAACTCGACGACGGCAGCTCGGTGCGGCTCGGCTCTCTGGAGCTCGAGTTCCTCCACGTCCCCGGACACGCGGACGACCACCTGTTGATCCTCCTGGCCGAGCAGCGCGTGGCGATCACCGGCGACCTGCTCTTCGTCGGCAAGATCGGGGGGACGGGCACCGAGGCGGCGGCTCGCCTGGAGTACGAGAGCTTGAAGCGCGTGCTCGACGCGCTGCCGGATGAGACCACCATCTGGCCCGGGCACGATTACGGCTGTCGTCCCTCGTCCACCATCGGGCTGGAGAAGCTCATGAACCCGTTTCTGCAGTGCGAGGATTTCGAGAGCTTTCTTCAGCTCAAGCAGGACTGGCCGAGGTTCAAGGCGGAGCACGGCTTGGCGTAGGTCGGCTTCGAACGACGCTGACTTTACCCCGGACACAGCCATGCGCGACTGCCGGAACCTTCCGGGGCGACGTAGAATACGAACGAAGCCGAGCGCGGCCGCCTCGGCTCGACCGGGTAGCTCAGTCGGTAGAGCAACGGACTTTTAATCCGTAGGTCGTGGGTTCGATCCCCACCCCGGTCATTGACTTACAGCCTCGCTCGTTCACCACCGTGGGACAAACCGTGGAACGGGCCAACAAATCACG
>JARRMU010000066.1:0-12450 GCA_037385645.1 Gemmatimonadales bacterium | reverse complement strand
CTTCGCATTCGAACAATGAATTCGGTGGCGCTGAACTCCGGAAGGATCGGTAGGCTGTCCCGTGCCGTCGGCCGCCGAAGCGGTCGCTACGCCACCCTTCCGTGGCACTTCTTGTATTTCTTGCCCGAACCGCAGGGGCAGGGGTCGTTCCGCCCGGGCTCGTCCTCGACCGCCAGTGGCCGGGCGGGTCGCATGGTCTCCGGCTGCGGTACCATCACCTCCGGGGTCGCCGCGGCGGCGGTCGCTACCCCGGTGGCCGCGAATTCGGGCTGCCGGGCCGCGGGTGCCGGGGCGACCTCGCGGGGGCGCTGCGCCGCGCGCACTCCCGTTCCGATGGTGTCCGAGGGCCCGCTCGTGCCCGTGATCTCCGGTGGTCGAAGGCGCATCGATGGCTCCACGTGCGCCCGGAAGGCTTCTGATGAAGAGCTTCGCGGGCGAACTCCAGAACCTGCTCGAGCACCGCTTCGGGCGCCTCCCATGGGAGATCCGCGGTGGCCCCATCCTTGGGGAGAAAGTCGGCGACGAGGAAATAGTCGATCAGCAACCGCTCGTGCAGAGCGCTCAGGTCCCAGTTCTCCGGATGGCTGCCGGGCGGCACGTGCTGCTCGGTTCGATCTCGCAGAGCCGTTTCGATCATCTCCCAGGCTTCGCCCTTTAGGTCCTCTCCTCCCTCCAGGGCGAACAGGCGAAGGTCATAGATCACCTCGCGCTGCTGGTTCATGACGTCGTCGTACTCGAGCAGCCGCTTTCGGGCTTCGAAGTTCTGCAGCTCCACTCGCTTCTGCGCCCGCTCGATCGACTTCGTGATCATCGGGTGCGTCAGCACCTCTCCTTCCTCTGCCCCGAGCTTGTCCAGCAGCCGCGTCACACGGTCGGAGAGGAAGAGCCGCATCAGGTCGTCCTCGAGGGAGAGGAAGAAGCGGCTGCCGCCGGGATCGCCCTGGCGTCCCGATCTACCGCGAAGCTGGCGGTCGATGCGACGCGACTCGTGGCGCTCCGTGCCGAGGATTTGCAGGCCGCAGGGCGGATCCGCGTAGCAACCCATCTCCTTGATCTCCGCCTGTGACAGGTCCGGCTCCTCCGTCACCTGACCGAACGCGGGCTCGTTCGAGAGCAGGCCGCAAACGCCGCACTTCACCACGCCGTCGCCGAGCTTGATGTCGGTACCACGGCCGGCCATGTTCGTCGCGATCGTGATCGCGCCGGGCTGTCCGGCCCCCAACACGATGTTGGCCTCTCGCTCGTGCTGCTTGGCGTTGAGCACTTCGTGCTTCAGGCCTCGACGCTTCAGCATCCGCGCGACCTTCTCGGAGACGTCCACGCTGGTGGTCCCGACGAGGATCGGCAGACCACGCTCGTGCAGGCGCTCTATCTCGTTCAGGAGCTCGGCATACTTCTCCCGCTTGGCCCGGAACACCACGTCATCTTGGTCCATCCGGCGCACCGGACGGTTGGTCGGAATCACAACGACTTCGAGGCCGTAGATCTCGTGGAACTCGCCCTCCTCCGTTTCGGCGGTCCCGGTCATCCCGGCCAGCTTCTCGTACATGCGGAAGTAGTTCTGGATGGTGATCGTCGCGAGCGTCTGGGTTTCCTCGCGGACGACCGCTCCCTCCTTCGCCTCCACCGCCTGGTGGAGCCCGTCGCTCCACCGCCGGCCCTCCATCTTTCGTCCGGTGAACTGGTCCACGATGACGACGTTGCCGTTCTCGACGACGTACTCCACGTCCTTCTCGTACAGCGAGTGCGCCTTCACGAGCTGGTGGATGACGTGGATCCTCTCGGATTTCTCCGCATACTCGCGCTCCAGCTCCTGAATGCGGTTGCGCTTGTCGTCGGCGGAGAGCTTTTCGTCGTCCTCGATCTCCTTCACGATCTCCGAGATGTCCGGGACGACGAACGCTTCGGGATCTTTGGGGCTCAGCACGTCCAACCCACGGTCGCTGATCTGGATCGTGTGCCCCTTCTCGTCCATCGAGAACAGCAGCAGCTCATCGATGTCCTGGAGGCGCTTCTCGCGCATCAGATCCGCCTCGGCGCGCTGAACGAGCTGCTTCACGCCGGTCTCGTTGAGGAGCTTCATGAGTCGGCGGTTCTTGGGCGCGCCCCGCTGGGCCGCGAGCAGCTTCTCGCCCGCCTCCCATTCCGTGTCGGCATCGGGGTCTTCCTCGTCCAGGTCGTCGAGGAGACGCACGGCCTCAGCCACGAGGTGGTTCACGATGCGCCCCTGCTGGCGCACGAGGCTGGCGACCTGCGCGTTGTGCCGCTTGTAGACGTCCTGGTCGCTGGCGCGTCCTGCCGGGCCGCTGATGATCAGGGGGGTGCGGGCCTCATCGATGAGGACGGAGTCGACCTCATCGATGATCGCGAAAAAGTGCTCGCGCTGAACCCGATCGTCCAGACGCACGACCATGTTGTCGCGCAGGTAGTCGAAGCCGAACTCGTTGTTCGTGCCATAGGTGATGTCACACTCGTACGCCGCTCGACGATCCGCCGTGCCGGGGGACGTGTCGTCCAGGCAGCCCACGGAGAGGCCGAGGAACTCGTACACCGTGCCCATCCACTGCGAGTCGCGGCGTGCCAGGTAGTCGTTGACGGTGACGAGGTGCGCGCCGCGGCCGGCGAGCGCATTCAGATACAGCGGCATGGTGGCCACGAGGGTCTTCCCCTCACCGGTGGCCATCTCGGCGATCTTGCCTTGATGAAGAACGATGGCGCCGATCAGCTGAACATCGTACGGCACCATGTCCCAGGTCATCTTGAGGCCGGTGACGACGATCTCGGTGCCCTGTAGACGCCGGCACGCCTCACGCACCGTCGCGAAGGCTTCGGGGAGGATCTCGTCGAGGACCTCCTGGGTGGCCTCGGAGAGCTGGGCCTCGGCCTCGGCCATGCTCAGCGTAAGGCTTTCTCGCCTGGCAGGGTCCTCTGAGTGACGGCGCTCGGCTCGGAGGTCCTCGAACCTCGCCTCGTGCTCGCCGACGCGCTCACCGATCAGCTGACGGAAGCGCTGCGTCTGAGCCACCAGCTCGTCGTCGCTTGCCGACGCGAGACGCTCCTCGTGCGCGTGGATCTCGTCTATGATCGGCTGGAGCTTCTTCATCGAGCGTTCGAAGCGCGTTCCGAACACCCGATTGACCATTCCCCGTATCGCTATCATGCAGCTATATCTTGAAGAGTGTGGCGGTGCCGACGGCCGAGCGGCCGCAGCGTTCCTGACAACGTACCCGGCGCCCGCTAATAGCCGCGACTTGGCGTTTCGTTCCGAATCTCAGGCCTCTTCCGACTCTCGTGCGGTGTTCTCGACGCGTGCCCACGCGACTTCCACCCGTTCCCTGATGCGCTCGGGCACGAGATACCGAATCGACCGTCCCTCCCGAAGTCGGTCGCGGATTTCCGATCCGGAGACGTCGACACGGGTCACTGCCACGTTCTCGAACCGAACGGGTACGTCCGGGGCAAGCGGCGTTTCACCATCCCGCGCCATGACGGCCAGTCGAGCGATCTCGGGAATCTCTTCGTATCGGCTCCAGGTGTCGATGAGCCGAAGCTGATCCACACCGATCACGCAGAAGAGATCCTCGGGCGCCATAGTCCGACGGATCCAGCGCAGGGTGTCGACGGTGAACGAGGGTCCGGCTCGGTCCACCTCGATCCGCGAGACCTCGAAGCGGGGATCTCCACCGAATGCCTGCGAGACGAGGTCGAGCCGCACCTCGGTCGGAAGCGTCGCCGCGCGGTGCGGCGGGTCACCCGCCGGAATGATCAGCAACCGGTCCAGCGCGAGTTGTTCGAGGACATCCTGGGCGACGATGAGGTGGCCGACGTGAGGCGGATCGTACGTGCCGCCCAACATCCCTAGCCGCCCGCCCACCGACTCTCCCGGCGAGCGCTGAGCATCAAGTGCTCGCATCCTCCAGCCTTTGCGCCGCTTCGGTGTTCGGGTAGTCGTTCAGCACCCGCTGCCTGGTCACGTCGGCCTCGGCATCGAAGCCAAGCCGCCGGTAGCTCTGATAGAGGGTGTAGAGGATGTCGGGAATGACCGGAGCATTAGGATAGTCTTCGACCGCGGACTCGAAGTAGATGTTGGCCGACTCGTAGAATCCCTGATCGAAGTAGAACTTCCCCACCTTATACTGCTTGGCCGCCATCTTGGCCCGAGCCTCCTGCACCAAGGCCACGGCCTCGGCGCGCCGCGGACTGTCGGGGAAGAACTGGAGCATCCGCGTGCACTCCTCGATGGCCTGCACGGTGTACTCTTGGTCGCGAGGAAGCGACGGAGAAAGCTCCCAGTAGGCTTGGCAGGCTCCCAGCTGTGCGTCGTCAGCGAGCGGGCTGTTGGGCCGCGTCTGGGCGAAGCGTGTGAACTCGGTCGCCGCCCGCAACGCATCGCCATCCTTCAAGTACGCGTCCGCCAGCATGAAGAGCGCGCTGTCCGCGAGGGGACTCAACGGCTCTCGGCCGACAAAATCCAGAAACCCCTTCGCCGCGTCGCCGTACTTGCCGTTGTCGTACTTGTCCGATGCCCACTGGAAGCGTTCCTGTGGCGGCGTTCCATCCGGAGGGAGCTTGGCAGCGCACGCCGGCAACGCCCCGCCCAGCACGACCAGGCTGCACAAGAAAGCTCGCGTTCGAGCGCGATCGCGACTCATCATGCGTCTCACTGGAAGCCGAACCGAATCTCTCGAATTCTCGCTTCCGCTCGCTCTACCAGCGGACCGGTGCGTGACGGGTTCAGCTTAAGAACCTCCTCGAAAGCTCGCAGAGCCTCGTCGCGCTCCCCGAGAGCCAGCGACAGCTCCCCGTACAGGAATTGAGCGCGATCCTGAACGGTGCGCGGGACCCCAAGCCGAATCAGTCGAGCGACACGCTCCTGTGCGCTCGCGGGGCGCCCGTTTTGCCAGTCTTCTTCGGCCGCCTCATAGAGGCAGTTGCCGAGGCTCCACTCGGCCTCCGCGCGTAATGCCGCCCTGCGAGCGGCCCGGGTCAGGAACCGCTCGTAGAACGAGATGGCCTCGCGACAGGCGCCCAGTTCCTGGAAGGCCCGCGCCGTCTCATAGTACACCGCCGGCTCCACCTCGGCGGAATCCGCCAGCACTTTCAGGTAAAGCGGAAGTGCTTCCTCGAACTCGTTGTCCGCCCAGTAGTGTCTGGCGAGCGGCAGGGTAAGATCGCGCGGGACCAATCCCGTACCGAGCTCGACAAGGGGCTGCAGAGCGCGTGCTGCGCTCTCGCGACTGCCCCGCTCGAAGGCCTGCCTGGCCGATGAGCTCAGCCCGGCAGCGGCCTGGAAGCGATACGAGGAGTCCCGCGCGATGAGCTCAGCGTAGTACCGTCGACTCGTCTCGATGTCGCCGCGCATCCCGTACATCGCCCCGAGCCGCAGCAGGGCACGCTCATCGTCGTTTTGCCTAAGCGCGAACTTGTATTCGGCGATGGCCGCATCCATCCGGCCCTCGCCGAACAAGCGATCACCTCGATGGATCGCATCCCCTGCCTCATCGGCGCAACCGATCAGACAGACGAGCACCAGAAGGCCGACGGCTCCGCCGACGCCACCTTCGACCCACGTACATCCCCGAAACGATCTGGGAAGGCTCCGACGCCATCTCACGCGCCGCCCTCGGGCGCTCCGCGTCGATGCTTCGTTCTCCGAGTGAGCTTTCTCCAAAGACCATACCGCCAAATGCAATAGACTGCCCTCATTCCGTCCCGCCACCCGATCTTCTTCCCCTCCGCGTACGTACGGCCGCTGTAAGAGATCCCCACCTCATACACCCGCCAGTTGTGTCGGGCCACCTTCGCCGTGATTTCAGGCTCCACCCCGAACGCCCTCTCTTCGATCTCGAGGCTCTGGAGGACTTCGCGGCGAAAGCATTTGTAGCAGGTCTCCATGTCGCTGAGGTTCAGATTCGTCACCATGTTCGAGACCAGAGTGAGCAGCCGATTGCCGACGTAGTGCCAGAAATAGAGCACGCGATGCGGACGCCCGCCCATGAACCTCGAGCCGTACACGACGTCGGCCTTGTCCTCCCAGATAGGCGCGAGCAGCAACGGGTACTCCTGCGGGTCGTACTCGAGGTCCGCGTCCTGAACGAGAACCGCATCTCCACTCGCCGCACCGAAGCCCGTGGAAAGTGCCGCGCCTTTCCCGCGGTTGACGTCATGGAAGATCAGACGATCGATGGACCCGGCATCGGCCAGGCTTTGGAGAATCTCCCGAGAACCGTCCGTGGAACCGTCGTCGACAACCACCAACTCGATCTCCAAAGGCACGCCCCGAACTCTCCGGACGATCTCTTCCACGGTCGTTCGCTCGTTGTACACGGGCATGACGACTGAGACTCTTCGGCGCTCGTTCACGAGGATGCTCGCCGCGCTATCCGGTGAGGATCGTCGGAGAACCGAGCCGCTCTTCCTCCTTGAGCCGACGGAAGTACTCGATCGTGCTCGTGAGGCCCTCGCGGAGGGAGATCTCCGGCTGCCAGCCGAGGAGCTCGCGGGCCTGCGCGATGTCGGGCTGGCGCGTCTTGGGATCGTCTTCCGGCAGCGGCAGGTGGCGGATCTTGGATGATGACCCGGTGATCTCCAACACGAGCTCGGCCAGTTCGGCGACGCGAAACTCGCTGGGATTGCCGATGTTGATCGGCTCGGTCACCTGGGAGTTGAATAGGCGAAAGATCCCTTCCACCTCATCTCTTACGTAGCAGAAACTGCGCGTCTGACTGCCGTCACCGTAAACGGTGAGAGGCTCGCCGCGGAGAGCCTGCACGATGAAGTTCGACACCACCCGGCCATCGCTCGGTCGCATCCTCGGCCCGTAGGTGTTGAAGATCCTGACGATGCGCGTATCCAGGCCGTGCGCGCGGTGGTAAGCCATCGTGAGGGCCTCGGCGAACCGCTTTGCCTCGTCGTATACGCCCCGTGGCCCGATCGGATTCACGTTGCCCCAGTAGGACTCGGGCTGCGGATGTACGAGAGGATCACCGTACACTTCGGAGGTGGAGGCGAGCAGGAACCGGGCATCTTTCGCCTTCGCGAGGCCGAGCACGTTGTGTGTGCCGAGGCTTCCGACCTTCAGCGTCTGGATCGGGAGCTCGAGGTAGTCGGTCGGGCTGGCCGGAGAGGCGAAGTGAAGGACACCGTCGAGCTCGCCCGAGACGTGCACGTATTCGGTCACGTCTTGCTGAACGAGCTCGAAGCCGTCGCCGAGGAGATGGGCCAGGTTTTCCGGGGCCCCCGTGATGTAGTTGTCCATGGCCACGACGGAATGGCCGGCTTGCCGGAAGCGATCGCACAGATGAGAACCCAGGAAGCCTGCCGCCCCGGTGATTAGGACTTTCACCCCACTTGCTCTCTTCCGATTGAATAGTAAGCGAAGCCCTGCGCGCGCATCCGCGACGGCTTGAAGAGGTTCCGCCCATCGAACACCACCGGGGAGCGCAACGCATTCCCCACCATATCCCAATCAGGCCGGCGGTACTGCAGCCACTCCGTGACCACGATCAGGGCGTCCGATCCCTCACAGGCCGAGTAGGCATCCATCGCGTACGTGATGCGGTCGCCGAGCTGGAAGCTCCGAGCCGTCTCCATCGCCTGAGGGTCGTGGGCGACGACCGATGCCCCGGCACCCAGCAGCTCTTCGATCAGGGCGAGTGCCGGCGCCTCGCGCACGTCATCCGTGTCCGGCTTGAACGATAGGCCCCAGACGGTGAACTGGCGACCGCTGAGGTTCGCCCCGAAACGGGCTTTCACCTTGCCCGCCAATAGCCCCTTCTGCCGCTCGTTGGTCTCGTGGACATTCTTCAGGATCGAGAGGTCGACGCCCAGGTCGTTGCCCGTCTTGATGAGCGCTCTCACATCCTTGGGGAAACAGCTGCCTCCATAGCCGGCACCGGCGAACAGAAAGGACTGGCCTATGCGAGGATCAGAGCCCACGCCCTGCCGCACCACGGTGACGTCCGCCCCGGTGGCTTCGCACAGCTCGGCGATCTGATTCATAAAGCTGATCCGCGTCGCCAGCATGGCGTTGGCCGCATACTTGGTCAGCTCGGCGGACGCGATGTCCATGAAGATCAGCGGGTTGCCGGTTCGTACGAACGGCTCGTAAAGCTCCTCGAGCACCGGCCGCGGCCGATCGTCCTCGATCCCGCACACGACGCGATCGGGACGCATGAAATCATCAACGGCCGCGCCTTCCTTCAGGAACTCCGGGTTTGAGCACACGTGGAAAGTACGATCCGTGTGTTTCTCGATCTCCTCTCGAACGAGGCGCGCGGTGCCCACCGGCACGGTGCTCTTCGTGATCACGACGGCGCCCTCGGTCATGCTTTGTCCGATGACGCGGGCCACGTCCAGGACGTGCTGAAGATCGGCCGACCCATCCTCGTCCGGCGGGGTGCCGACGGCGATGAAGATGACCTCGCTCTCGAGCACTGCCGCCCCGATGTCCGTGGTGAAGCGGAGGCGCTTCTCGGCCACGTTTCGCGAGATGAGAAGATCCAAGCCGGGCTCGTAGATCGGAATCCGTCCGTCCTGCAGGCCTTGAATCTTGTTCTCATCGATGTCGGCGCCAACCACGTGATTTCCTGTCTCAGCCAGGCATGCGCCGACCACGAGCCCCACGTATCCCGTTCCTACTACGGCTATCTCCATGGTTCTCCTTCGAGACGGTCGCTTTCCGTTCTCGTGCCTTTTTCGCGCGCTGCGCGGGCCCATCGGTACACGCCTCGCACGCTGTCCTCGAGATCGCGTGCCGGCTTCCACCCCGCCTCTCGCTCGAGGAGGCGAGGATTACCTACGATCCTCGGACGTTCCTCGGCCCTGACCCGTTCGGCCACCACGCGTATCTCCACGTCCACCTTGGCCTCGTCCACTATCCACTCGACCAGCTGCCGAATCGACACCGGTCGCCCCGAGCACACGTTGTAGGTGCGGCTCGGCTTCTCCAGCTCCGAGATGACCCGCAAGCCACGGACCGCATCACGCACGTCGGTGAAATCGCGCTCCACATCGAGGTTGCCGACCTCGAGGAGCGGCTCGACGTCGCCCGCCGCAATCGCCGCCACCTGGAGACTGAAGTCGGGCACGGCAAAATGCGGAGCCTGACCCGGTCCGACCAAATTGAAGCTACGAGCGACGACCGTGTCGAGTTGATGCGAGCGCCGAAATGCGTGAGCGACCTGCTCCTGGCACGCCTTCGAGAGTCCGTACGGCGAGTTGGGTCTCAGCGCCATCTCTTCGGACAGCCGCTCGCGAGACTGCGATCCGTAGGCCTCACCGGAGCCCATGACCAGGATTCGTGGCGAGTAATCCGCGAACTCCTCCCTCACTCGACCTACGGAAGCACACAGGTTCAGAGTGCCTACCGCGTTGAGCGAGAGCGCCTTGCCTGGTGCTCGTCGGGCAAGTGCCCCCGAGGAAAAACCGGCGAGGTGGACGATCAGATCCGGTTTCTCCGAAGCGACCAGGCGGAACAGCGTGCCGGCATCCAGGATCTCCGCCTGCTTCCAGTTGGCTGCGTCTACCTCCTGCCGCTCCAGAACGGAGGGCCGCGGCGGCAAGCGCTGGACGGAAGCCACCACGTCGGCACCGTTGGCCAGCAGTTCCCGGAGAAGGTATTGGCCGACGAATCCGTCCCCTCCGGTGACAAGTACGCTCACGGGATGAGCCCGATGGACGCCGGAATCAGACGAGGCAGCGCGCCAGCGTTCTCGCGCCGTAGGTGATCACGAGATCGGCTCCCGCCCGCCGGATGGCGAGAGCCGCTTCCAGCATGGCCGCGTCGCCGTCGATCCAACCTCGCTCGGCGGCGGCCCGCAGCATGGCGTACTCGCCGCTCACGTGATAGGCGGCCATCGGCGTGCCGAACGCCTCCTTGACCCGATAAAGCACGTCCAGATACGGGAGAGCCGGCTTCACCATGAGTATGTCCGCACCCTCCTCGACGTCGAGCGCCGCTTCCCGCAGGGCTTCGAGCACGTTGGCCGGATCCATCTGGTATCCACGTCGATCGCCGAGCCTGGGAGCGGAATCCACCGCGTCTCGGAACGGGCCGTAGTACGTACTGGCGTACTTGACGGCATATGAAAGGATCGCTGTGGCCTCGAATTCCGCCGCGTCCAGCGCAGAGCGAAGCGCTCCCACACGTCCGTCCATCATATCCGACGGCGCCACTATGTCGGCACCGGCTTCGGCGTGGCTGACCGCCTGAGCCGCCAGCAGCTCGAGCGTCGGATCGTTGACGACCTCGCCCTCGTACACGAGGCCGCAGTGGCCGTGCGACATGTACTCGCACAGGCAGACATCGGTGATGACGACGAGGTCCGGCAGCGTTCTCTTGAGCTCGCGAACGGCCGTCTGCACCACCCCGTCAGCGCGGATGGCCGCGCTTCCGGTTTCGTCCCGCTCGGCCGGGATTCCGAACAACAGGACGGCGCGGATGCCTTCCTCCCAAGCGGCTGCAGCCTCACGTGCTAGCTCGGCCACGGACAGGCGGTCCACACCGGGCATGGAGGGAATCGCCGATCGGCCGGCCTCCGTCTCCGAAACAAACAGGGGGTAGATGAGATCCGACGGCCGTAGCTCGGTCTCGCGCACGAGTTCCCGCAAGACGCCCGTGCGCCGCAAGCGCCTGAGCCGCACGTTCGGGAAGCGGCTCACGCCTCGGCCTCTTCGATGGCCCGAACGAGACCCGGCACCGTGTACTCCGAAGCGACTACGTGTACGGGAAAGCCCAGGGACTGAGCGGTTTCCGCCGTGATCGGTCCGATGACCGCGATTCGCGAGTCGCCGATGCGTCCTCCCAGTTCCCCGAAAGCCCGAACAGCCGAGGAGGCCGTGAAGGTGATCCAGTCCCACCGTCTCTCGCGGCTCGGCCTTTGCAGGCTCTTCGCTGCCTCGCTGTTCGCCTCCGTGACATAGGCCATCACCTCGTCCACCTTTGCACCGAGGGCGCGCAGCCGGTGCGGGAGAACGGCGCGGGCTCCGGCGGCGCGAGCCAGGAGGATCCTGACGCCCTGCAGCGGCCGGTCGGCGTCGACGTCCCCGCTGGCAGCGCTCTCGAGAACCGCATCGGCCAGCGCCTCGGCGCGGTAGCTGGACGGCAGAAGAACCGTGGTGATACCGGCGCGATGGATCGCCCTCGCGGTGGCCGGTCCGATCGCTGCCCATCGTAGGCCGACGAAAGCGCACGGGTCCACACCCTGCTCCTCCATCGCGGCCACGAAGCGCTCGACTCCGTTGACGCTGGTGAAGACCGCCCAGTCGTACTCGCCCAGACGTGCGGCCGCGTCCAGCAGTGGCGCTCGGTCATCCGGATCCCGCAACCGAATCGTGGGGAGGCATTCTACATCCGCGCCGACGTCGGTGAGCATTCGAACCAGCGGCTCGGCCTGATGGGATGGCCGCGTCACGAGCACCGTCCGGCCGGACAGCGGCGAGCGTGATCTCATGGAACAAAAAAGCCCCGTGAACGGGGCTGCAAGGGTAGGTTTCCGGCGACCGACCCTTCACTCTCGGACGAGAGGAGAGCCTGGCGGTTCAAGCCTTCTGGACCCTGCCCGATCGGATGCATCGCGTGCAAACCTTCACGCGCCGGAGCTTACCCGCATCTCGAATGCGCAGCCGCTGAAGGTTCGGCATAAACCGGCGGCGGGTCTTGTTGTGAGCGTGGCTCACGTTGTTGCCGGTGGCGGGTCCCTTACCGCAGACGTAGCAGAAGTTCGCCATGTCCCTACTGTACCTCCAGCGAGTCCGCGAGCAGGAAGCTCGCGATCCCCGGGATGCTCGCCGCCGCTCCCTCGTTTACCGCACCGGCCGAGACCCATTGGCCTCTGATCGAATCGTTGAGCGAGTAGACGCGTCCGTGCAAGCTCACTACATCGCCTCCGTACAGCTGCGTGTTGCCGGCGATCAGATCCGGCGAAAGCAACACCGGATACGCGCTGCCTTCGCCCTCTGCTTCCGGGGAGGCGAGCTGTATGAGGAACACTCCTCGGCCCAGGGTCTGCAGTACTGCCACTTGCCCGATAACGGCCGTCTTGCCCACCGACGTGGCGGGATCCTGGCTAAGCGCGACAAGATCGAGACTGGCCTCCTCGCCCTCTTCGACCATGACCGGTGCGACCTCGTCCTCCAGCGACTGCGCCGTACGGTACAGCCAGATGAGAAAGCCGGCGACCATCGCGACCGCGATAATGATCAGGACGGTGGAGAGTCCCGTCGATCCCCTCTGCGTCATTGGCAAGCGCCCCATTTTTTGACTCCAGGTCGGTCAGGACTCGCTCTCGACGAGCTCGATGACTGCGAGCTCTGCCCCGTCCCCACGCCGCGCCCCGAGCTTCAGGATTCGAGTATAACCACCATCGCGCTCCCCGTAACGGGGTCCGATCTCGTCAAACAGCTTCGTGAGAGCCCGCCGGTCGGCCCCGTGCCGACCGGCACGACGAC
>JARRMU010000065.1:0-12061 GCA_037385645.1 Gemmatimonadales bacterium | reverse complement strand
AGGCGCTGAGCGAGATCCGTCTCATCGGCCCGATCGGCCTCGAATTGTCGCTCGAGGTGCGCACCGACCGGACGACGGACCGGGCGCTGGTCGCGGTCGTGCCTCCGTTGACTGCGGGTGCCTATCGGGTGGCTTGGCGAACCGTCTCAGTAGACGGTCACGCCGTCTCCGGCTCGTTCGTGTTCTTCGTGCCGGCGCAGGCGTCGTCGGCCGAGGGCGAGACCCGGACGAGCGATGAGGATGAGGCGACCGCGGATCGGGCCGGGGGCGTCGAGGGGACTGAGACGGACGCTGACGCCGCGTCGCGGTTCGAACCTCCTCCGGCGGAGACCGAGGTTCTCGGAATCGGAGTCCCTCCATCGCTCGCCCTATCACGCGGAGCTGCGGTGGCCACCCTTCTCGCCCTGGGCGGCCTGCTGGCAATCATCGTCTGGGTGGCGCCAGGCGAATCCCGGCGCGCATCGAGGCTCACCTATCTCCTGGCACTCCTGCTCCCCATTCTGCTCATTGGCCATCTCTTCTTCTGGCTCCGGAGCGTGAGTCCGGGAGACACTCTCGACCTCGAGACCATCCCGGCGCTGCTCGGCACCCGAGCTGGAGGCCTCGAGCTGCTCAGGCTCGGCCTTGCCGCCGCTGCCCTGGCCACGCTTGCCTTCGGCCGACACCTGGCATCGGCTGCTTTTCTGACCCTTCTTGCCATCCTCCTCAGCGGCGCGACCGGTCACGCCCTCTCGACCGAACCTGCGATCTCGGTTCCGGCTAAGGCCGCACACCTCGTGGCCGTCCAGTATTGGCTCGGGGGCCTCGTCTATCTGATTATCGAAGCCAAGGACACGCCGGATTACAGGACGACGGCGCGAAGGATCTCCCGCATCGCTGTTTTCGCGGTGATCACGATCACCGGGACCGGCGTGATCCAGGCGCTCGCGGCGCTCCCCACCGCCGCCGCGGTGTTCACGACCACCTACGGCCGACTGGTTCTGGCCAAGACCGCCGGCCTCATCGTGCTCGGCCTGTTCGGATTTCACAATCAGTTCCGGCTGCTGCCGGTGCTCGAGGAAGAGGGGGCAGCCGGCCGGCTCCGCGGATCCGTCATGTGGGAGGTGCTCGTGATGGCCGTCATCTTCGTGTTGGCGGCGTTGCTCGCCTATGTCTCGCCGACCGCCTAGGTCGACGGAGGAGCCGGCGGCGATAACGGCCGAGTGCGACTTCGGCAACGAAGGAGCGTTGGACGGCTGCGCCACTCACTGGTACCGCGGCGGATCCTCACACCAGCATAACCGACGACGGATGACCGGGGCCCTCGTCCTGGCCGCGGTTTACATGATCGTGGAGATCGTCGGCGGGCTGATCTCGAACTCCCTGGCCCTGCTGGCGGACGCGGGCCACATGGCCACGGACGTCTCGGCTCTCGGGCTGGCGCTGTGGGCGATGCGGCTGGCGACCAAGCCCGCCACCCCGCGAAAGACCTACGGCTACCACCGGGCCGAGATCCTGGCTGCGCTGGCCAACGGGGCCGTCCTCGCGATGATCTCCTTTTTCGTTTTGCTCGAAGCCGTGCGGCGGTTCCGGGAGCCCACCGACGTAGTCGGCGGAGCGATGCTGGCCGTGGCCGTCGGCGGGCTGATCGTGAATGGCATCGCGGCCTGGCTTCTCGAGGGCGGCAGGCACGAGAGCTTGAACGTGCGGGCGGCGTGGCTGCACGTGATCTCCGATGCCCTCGGCTCCTTCGGGGTCATCGTGGGAGCGGTGCTCATCCTCGCGCTCGGGTGGTCTTGGGCCGATCCGGCGGCCGCCTGCCTGATCGCCGTGCTGATCCTCTACAACGCCTGGTCCCTGCTCAAAGAGGCCGTCGACGTGCTGATGGCCGCGGCACCGGGTGAGCTGAGCACGGAGGTGGTACGCTCGGCTCTGTCGGAAGTGGAAGGCGTAGCCGGGATCCACGACTTGCACGTGTGGACGCTCACCTCGGGCCTCGTGATGCTGACGGCGCACGCGAACCTGCAACACTCGGCGGATGCACAGGGGGCGCTGCGGGAGATGTGCGAGGTGGCCAGACAGCGCTTCGGGATTCGTCACTGCACGATCCAGCCGGAGGTAGGCGACGACCCGCGGTTGGGAGAGCCGGAGACCGCCGGCCGCTGAGCCGCCGTGACGAGGCCGGCGTCGCTACCTCAAGGCCCTCCCGGCCGAGCGGTCGGCGCCCTCTTCCAACCGTACAGTCTGCGTCCTCGACTCGAGAAGCGACTCGAAGAAGCTCTGCCGCTGCTCGACGAGCTCCACGCGCTCCTGCACAGACTCGACGAGGACGCGGATCTGGTCCAGCTGGCCCTGATCGAGCCGCGCCTCGTGCCGGTCCTGCTGCATCTGATGCAACGCATCACCGAGGCGCTTGGTGATCGGCCGGAGGATGAGGACGGAGGCCATCGCCAGGATGAAGACGATCGGGATCATCAATGGCAGAATCTCCTCCACATCATCCTCCTTGTCCTAGAATCTCTTGCCGTGCCGTGTCCACAGCCTATCTTGGAAAGGTTGTACACCGAATCCTACGATAGAACCATACAGTCGGTTGCAGCGTGTTGTCGCACGACTCCGGTCGTGCCCGTGTCCCGCCCTTCCCAGGAGGCTTGAGATGCGCAGGAAGATGACCGCCCTGGCCTGCCTGGCGCTCGTCGCCGGCAGCTGGAGCACGGCCCTGGCTCAGGAGGCCGAGTACTCGGCGGCCGAATACGAGGGCCCGATGTTCGACGAGGTTGTCGAGTTCGACGTATCGCCCGGCGATGCCGCCAGTTTCGAGATGACGATGGAAAAGATCGTCGAGGCCGCCAAGTTGGCCGAACTGTCCGCCGACTATGGCTGGATGTTCTTCCGGAACGGCTCCAAGTACACCCTGGTCTACCCCGTCAAGTCGATGGCCTACTTCGATGACGAGGAGCAGTGGATGAGCCAGTTCATGGGCACGCCCGGCGAGGCGACGCTCATGGAAGCGTTCGAAATGTTCGGTGAGCTCGACTACAGCTCGAAGAGCGAGGTTCACAAGAGAAACCTCGCGCACAGCTACATGCCGCCGAATCCGATCGAGAACCCGAACCACGTCATGGTCTTCATGAACTGGGTGAAGCCGGGCAAGCAGGAGGCGCACGCCGAGAACACCGCGGCCCTGATGCAGATCATCTCGGACGTCCAGTGGCGCTACGCCGTGCACGCCTTCGATGGCGTCATCGGCGACGGCGGTCTCCGGCTCTACGTCGTTCCGTTCGACGACATGGCCACCTTCTACGGCGAAGGATCGCTGCAGGCTTACCTGGTCCAGCACGAGAAGGCCGAAGAGTGGGAGGCGCTGATGGGCGAGCGCATGAAGCTGGTCCGCGCCATGGACAGCCAGGACTACGCGTTCGTCCCCGGCATGACCTACCAGCCCGAGGGGAACTAGGCTCTACGATCGATCGGCAGAAACCGCCGAGAAACGCGAAAGGCGGGAGGAGGGCGTCTCCTTCTCCCGCCTCTTCACATCAGACGAGGCGTGGCCGTGGCTCTTGACGCGAGCTTGTAGCCGGGTGACCCGGCCCAGTCAGCTCAGACCTCGCCCAGCCTAGTGACCTCGCCAGGTCCCGAAGCCTCTGTCAGCCGCGCTCTCGAACATCCTGACCACCTCCCGCGTCTCCGTATCGACCGCGACCACGCCGGCGGGGAGAGTGACGTACGCCCGCAAACCATCGTTTGAGAACAGGATGTCGGACGGTACCCCAGGCAGGACCACTCGACCGACCTGCTCCCGCTTGAAGGCGTGGAATATCGTGATCTCCGGGGTGCCTTCGTGGAGAACCCACACCTCGCGGCCACTCGGGGTGAACTCCAGACGGACCGGCCTGAGCGCCCCGGCGAAAAAGTCGGCCAACTTACGGTCCCTGCGCACGCTCAAGACGGTGATCGTGTGCGAGCCGCTGTTAGCCACCCAGGCTTCGAACCCGTCCGGTGAGACAGCCACGTCGGCCGGCGCGGTGCCGGTAGGGATGCTCGCGGCATATACCCGCTGCCGATCGATGACCGTCACGACATCATCCAATATGTTGGCCACGTACAGACGCCGATCGTCCGGCGTCGCATCCACGCGGTGGTTCAGCTCCGTGCCCGTCTTCCAGATCATGAGGAGCTCGCCGTTCTGCGCGTTGAGCTCGAGAATGGACCCATCCTCTTCGGCGGGCACCCAGAGTCTGGAGCCCCTGCGATTGAGCCGTAACCCTTTCGTGGGCGTGAAAGCGCCGAGATCGAAAACGGCCTCCAGGGATCGGCTCCAGAGGTCGAAGACGAGGATCGATGAGCCCGTCGAGTCGATCGCGGCTCTGGTGCGGGCCCGACTGGCCACGTACACGTACCGGCCGTCAGGTGAGACCGCCACGTCGCGTACTTCACCGCCCGCCGGAAGCCCATCGATCAGATCCAGGGAAATCGCGTCGAAGAGCATGAACCTGCCGAGTGCATCGCGGAAGGCCAGGGCTCCCTGGGCCGATGCGTCGCCGGCGACCGCCATGAGGCAGGCTGCCAGGAGCAAAAGCCGGACTGCGAATTGCCGAATCATCGGTTCCTTTGTTTCCCCACTCCGTGCTCCTGTACCCACCCACCGAAAAGAAGGCCGGAAGCCGCAGAAGACGTTCGTGCCGTCCCCGCCTGCCTCCGGTTCACGGAAGAGCAGTCAACTGACAAAGATAACGTCGACAGCTGTGCAACACGACTCGCACGCCGGAAATAGGCTGACGTCACGCCCTGTGCCATACGGCCATGAGGTCTGATCCCGAAGCCGGCTCGGGGCGCGTCTTCCGAGACCGCAACCTCCACATCATCTTCTCCATCACCCTCGTCGCCGTGCTCGCTGTGTCGAGCATTACTCCCGCGTTTCCGCAGATCTCGCGTGAGTTCGGGGTCTCTCAGGCACGCATTGGCTGGCTGATCAGCGCCTTTACGGTGCCGGGCATCTTCCTGACGCCGGTGCTGGGCCTCGCCGCTGACCGGTGGGGCCGCAAGCAGGTCCTCGTCCCTTCCCTTCTGCTCTTCGCCGCGGCCGGCACCGCCTGCGCCTTCGCGACGGACTTCCAGACTCTTCTCGGCCTGAGGCTCCTCCAGGGAGTGGGCGGAGCCGCGCTGGGCGCGCTGAACCTCACGATCATCTCGGACCTGTACTCGGGGCCGGTTCGAACCGAGGCGATGGGGTACAACGCCTCGGTGCTCAGCGTGGGAACGGCCGGCTATCCGGCCATTGGGGGCGCGCTGGCGCTCCTGGGCTGGAACTATCCCTTCGCCCTGTCCCTGTTTGCCGTTCCCGTCGCGCTCTTCGTGCTCTTTGCCCTTCCGGGGGCGTATCCGCCTGCCAACACCTCCCTGAGCACGTACGTCGTCCGAGTGGGACGGGCGCTGGCCACGCCCGCTATCGCGGGTATGATGTTCGCGACCGTCACGACCTTCATCATGCTCTTCGGCTCGTACCTCGCCTTCTTCCCCGGCCTCGCCGAGCGATCCTTCGGAGCGACGAGTCTTTCCATTGGCCTCGTGATGTCCGCTGGATCGCTCTGCACCGCGATCACGGCATCCCAGCTGGGAAGGCTCGCCCGACGGTTCGGCAAGACCAGGCTCGTTCGCGTCGGATTCGTGCTTTACGGCCTGGCAATGCTCGGCTTCCCCACCGCCCGTGAGACGTGGCAGCTCGTGATTCCGGCGGCGGTCTTCGGCATGGGAGCCGCCCTGTCGATACCTACCATACTTACCCTGCTCGCCGACTACGCGCCCGAGGACCAGCGCGGGGCATTCATGTCGATCAACGGCATGCTGCTGAGACTCGGGCAGACACTGGGCCCCTTGCTGATAGGGACGGTCGTGAGCCTGTGGAGCATCCGGGCCGCATTCCATGCCGGCGCGGTGATCGCCCTTCTGACCCTCGTCGTCGTGGTGGCGACGATCCCCTCGTCCGGGGATCTGCCCGAACACGCTCGTCGTGGAGGAGCTCGTAGAGATTGACGGCGCCTGCATCGGTCGGCCTCCGCCACATGGCCGTGGCCGCGCTCTTCTTCAGCCTGATGAGCCTGCTCGTAAAGACGGCCGGGCAGAGGCTCCCGGTCGAGGAGATCGTGTTGGCGAGGGCGCTGATCACCTTCGGTCTCACCTGGGCTTATCTGGCACGCCGCCGCATCTCACCGTGGGGAACAAGACGGACGGTACTCCTTCTCCGGGGCGCGCTGGGATTCGGGGCGCTCCTGTGCTTCTTCTACTCCGTCGTACACCTCCCGCTGGCCGACGCCACGGTGATCCAGTACACGAACCCGGTGTTCGCCTCGCTCATCGCGGCCCTCGTCATCGGAGAGCGTCTACGCGTGCGCGATGGCGCGTATATCTCCGCCAGCCTCGCTGGGGTCCTGCTCGTGGCTCGACCGTCTTTCCTGTTCGGAGCCAATCCGCACGAGCTGGCGCCACTAGCGGTGGGCGTAGCCCTCCTCGGCGCCCTGCTGAGCGCGGCCGCCTACGTATCGGTAAGGGCGCTCACCAAGACCGAGGAGCCGCTCGTTATCGTCTTCTACTTCGCCGTGGTGAGCGTGGCCGGGTCGATTCCGCTGGCGGCCTTGGACCCGGTTTGGCCGACGGGAATGGAGTGGCTCGTGTTGGCGGGAGTCGGAGTCGCCACGCAGTTGGGGCAGGTCTATCTGACCAAGGGACTTCGAGAAGAGCCGGCCGGCAGAGCGCTGGCGGTCGGCTATCTGCAGATCATCTTCGCAGGCGGCTGGGGCCTTCTCTTCTTCGCCGAGGTGCCGGGCCCGCTGAGCGCGGCCGGCTTCCTGTTGATCGCCGCCAGCATCGCGATGCTAGCCCGGAAGCCAGGCGCTCGCTCACGGACGCTTGCGGGCCGAGCGGATCAATCTGTGAGCCCGTAGGTTCAGTGCTCACCGGCCCCTCGCCGCAGAGACGGCCTCTGCGGACCCTGCACATGAACTCGGAGGACACAAGTCATGGCGAGGCTCTTCTCAGGCACGGCCGCGGGCGCACGGCGCCTTGGGGCCATTCTGTTCAGCTTCCTTTCAGTCTCTTTGGCGGTGGCCTGCGGGTCGCCGGAAGCGGAAGGCCGCGCCTCCGGAACTGTCACGCCGTCGGAGGCCCCGGCATCGGAACGGCCGGCTCCCGAATACCGGCTCACCAAAGACCAGACGCACAGCCGCTTCAGCTCGGCGATCGAGCCGGTGCTTCGAGTCCCCTCCGGCGCCGTTGTGGAGGTGTTCACCGAGGAAGCCACCGATGGACAGCTCGGACCCGACTCGGAGATCGTTGATCTGCTCGGCGTGGACATGGACCCGATCCATCCGCTGACGGGACCGGTATACGTGGAAGGGGCCGAGGCGGGCGATGTGCTCGCGGTCACACTGCACGAGATCGAGGTCGGCGACTGGGCGTGGCAGGCCATCATCCCCGGCTTCGGCTTCTTGGCGGAGGAGTTCGATGAACCGTATCTGAGGACCTGGCGCATCGAGCCGGGGGACTCGGTTGCGTCGTTCACGGACCGAATCAAGATCCGGCTTCGTCCCTTCCCCGGTGTGATGGGGGTCGCGCCCGCGACCGACTCGATGCTGTCCACGATCCCCCCGCGCGCCAACGGCGGGAACATGGACAATCGCTACCTCACCGCCGGGACGACCGTCTATTTCCCGGTCTTCGTCGAGGGAGCGCTGTTCTCGATCGGCGATACGCACGCTGCCCAGGGAGACGGCGAGGTAGCGGGCACGGCGATCGAGGCGCCGATGCGGATCGTCTACGAGCTGAACGTCATCAAGGGTGGCCGCTCGATGGAGGAGCCCCAGTACGAGACCGAGGAGTTCTACGGGGTCACGGCGTACGGCACGACGATCGACGAGGCGGCCAGGAAGGCGACACGCTACATGATCGACTACCTGGTCGAGGCCCACGGCCTCACGCGCTCAGACGCCTACGCGTTGGCGTCGCTGGCCGGGGACCTGAAGATCTCGGAGGTCGTGGACGTCCCGCACATGCTCGTCTCGATGCACATGCCGAAGTCCGTGCTCGGAATCTGAGCCCTCAGCCGTCGACCCGACGTGGGATCAGCCGAATACCCAACTACCGAGCCCCAGCAGGGCAGCCATCGCGAGGGTGAAGACGGCGACGACTCCCCAGCCGATGAGCGCCGTGAGGACGGCCTTGACCGTGTCGACGTCGAGTGCCTGGCGGATGGCCACGATGCCGGTCACGAGAAGCCAGATCCAAACGCCGAGGTTGATGAGCCCGCCAAGCAACGGGATGATCCCGAGCAGGAAGAGAACACCGGGTGCCTGCGCGAATCCGAGCGTGCGAAGCAGCTCGCCCCACGTCGCCTTGCCCGCGAAGATCGCGGTGCCGATCAGGTAGGTGAGCCCGGACCAGATGAGCCAGCGCGCGAACGCCGAGATCAGGCCGACAATCAGGCCACCGCTGCCCGCGCCGACGCCACCGATCGCCGCGGCGACGGCTACGATGGCGACGACGATCGCCGCCTGCGAAGTCGCACTCTCGTCGTGCTCGACTTCTTCGTAGGTGTCGATGTCGAGGGTCGCGGCACCGACCATCCGCTCGATCAGAGAGCCTCTAGCTTCGACCTCCATGGGGCTACCTCCCGGCGGTGGCGCAGGTGGCGCGGCACGTCCATCCGGACGCTCGGGCCCTGTTCCCACTTTGAAGATGTCGTAGCCAGTATAGCCACACGCCTGGCTGCCGCGCACCCCGAAACCTGCCGGAGCAGCATGAAAGCGATCGCGAATGCGAACTTGATGATTCTCGAGAGAGCCGGATGATCACCTACGACGCGGTCGTCATCGGCCTAGGGGTGATGGGAAGCGCCGCGCTTCGCTCCCTGGCCGCGCGCGGCCTGCGTGTGCTGGGCATCGACCGCCACCGCCCACCCCATGCGCTCGGTTCCTCCCACGGCCGAGCCCGCATGATTCGCGAGGCGTACTTCGAGCATCCGCTCTACGTGCCCCTCGTGCGGCACGCCTACGACCTCTGGGGACGACTGGAGCAGGAAAGTGGCAAGGACCTTCTGCGATTAACCGGCGGCGCTTTCATCGGCGGTGAGGACAGCGACTTGGTGTCCGGCGCGTTGGAGAGCAGCCGGCTTCACGGGATCTCCATCGACGTGGTGGACGGAGCCGAGCTCGCACGGCTTTTCCCGGCGTTCGCCAGACAGCCGGGCATACGGGCGGTTATCGAGCGGCGCGCCGGATACCTGAGCCCCGATCGGTGCATGGAGGCGTTGCTCGAGCGCGCAGCGGCGAGCGGCGCGGAGTCGCTCGTCGCCGAAGTCATCGGGTGGGGGAGCGAGGGAGGCCGCCTGAAGGTCACCACCGATGACGGAGATCACCTGACCGACTCACTCGTACTCGCGGCCGGCCCCTGGCTACCGGGTCTCGCCAACAAGTGGCGACTACCTCTTACGATCGAGCGTGTTGTGCAGGCCGCGTTCGCAACGGCGCGTCCGGAGGATCACACGGAGGAGTCTCTGCCGGTGTTTGCGTGGGAGTTCGAGCCCGGACGGATCTTCTATGGCTTTCCGGCCATCGATGGAGCCGTGAAGGTGGGCCTGCACCATGGGGCTCCGGTCTCGAACCCCGACTCCGCCTCGCGCGAGGTCACCGCTGCGGATACCGACGAGGTCGGGGCGCTCGTCCGGAAGTTCCTGCCGGGAGTCAACGGGCCGCCCGTCGAAGCGGACATCTGTTTCTACACGAAGACCCCGGACGGCCACTTCTTGGTCGATCGGCTTCCCGGGCTCGACCACGTGCTGCTGGTCAGCGCCTGCTCCGGCCACGGCTTCAAGTTCGCTCCGGCGATCGGAGAGATCGTGGCCGACCTACTCGTAACGGACACAAGCGACTTCGACCTTTCACCGTTTTCGCTGGGTCGATTCGAGGGCATCTGAACGTCGGCCGGCATCGGGAGCACCTGGACGCACGGAGCAGTTAGCTGTCACCGCATCGCCGCCGAGGCCATCCGGCGGCGCTCAAGTCAACCAGCTGGCGTACAGCTCCGGTCGCCGATCCCGCCAGAAGAGGCGCCTAGCGGTCGAGTCGGCACACGCGGAGAAATCCAGATCGGCGAATACCAGATCGTCCTCCAGGTCCGCGCCTACCGCGAGCACCCGGCCCTCCGGATCCACGACGAACGATTCGCCGGCGAAGGTCATGTCCCCCTCCTTCCCCACGCGGTTGCAGAGCGCCGCGAAGTAGCCGTTCTGGAACGCGGCGGTGCGCACCTCGGCTTCGTAGAGCCCCTCGGGCCATTCGCCGACCGTCCCGGCCTGGGGAATCACGACTAATTCGGCTCCGGCCACGCCCAACGCCCGCATGTACTCCGGGTAGTGGCGGTCGTAGCAAATGGCGACCCCGATTCGCCCCGCTCGCGTGGGGTAGACGGGAGCGCCTCGGTTCCCCGGAGCGTAATACGCCTGCTCGTGAAAGCACGCGTAATCGGTGATGTGCACCATCCGCGTGACACCGAGCAGACGGCCGTTGGCGTCGAAGAGCGGCGAGCTGTCGTAGGTGCGTCCGTCCTCGCCCGCCTCGTACATGTTGAACACGGTGACCAGCGAGAGATCGCGGGCTCTGGCCGCCACTGCCTCCGAAAGCGGGCCGGGTATCCTCTCCGCGAGATCGGCCGCCGCAGGGTCATCGGCCCGTTGTGGGAAGAAGAGATCCGCGGCCAGCTCGGCGAACGCGACGATCTCGGCACCACGCCGGGCGGCATCCCCCATCGCGTCGAGCGCGCGCTCGATGTTGACCCGGCGATCGGATCCTGCGCTCTGCTGCACCAACGCGATTCTCGGCATCTGGCGTTCCCTTCTCCTGTGGCGCCCGCGGCGGAAGTACCCCGACCAAGACTCCCTGACGACTTCCTCAGCGCCCGCGCTCCCACCGCGCACGGCCGCTCGCGGAACCCGCTCCGTGACCAGGGTGTTTCTCGCTACGTCATAGTGCAACCGTCGACCCGGGCCGTCGAACGGCCAATCGGGTTGGTAACCCTAGATCTGGCAGGCCGGTGAGCAGGAAGTGGATGACGACAGCCGCGCTGCGCGAGCCGGTTTCGGTGGCCGCCGGACTCGTACTCCTCGTCGCGCCGGCGTGCGGTCAGGCTGAGATTGACACCCGGGACCGGAAACAGGGCGCCAACGTCGTCGAATCGATGATCGGCCGCGGCGATTCGTGGAAGACGGACTTCTCCAGAATCTCTGTTCCGGTGGATGAGATCGTCTCGGGAGGACCGCCCAAGGACGGGATCCCGGCGATCGACGTCCCCAAGTTTGAATCCGTGGCCGAGGCGGACCGCTGGCTGGAGAACTCGGATCCGGTGGTCCTGGTCGAGCATGGAGGCGAGGTGAAGGCCTATCCACTCGCCATCCTCATCTGGCACGAGATCGTCAACGACAATGTCGGCGGACAGCCTGTCTCGGTCACGTTCTGCCCGCTCTGCAACACGGCGTTGGTCTTCGACCGGAACGTGGCCGGAAGGACGTTGGATTTTGGCACGACCGGCCGCCTTCGTCACTCCGACCTGATCATGTACGACCGGCAGACGGAGACATGGTGGCAGCAGGCGGTCGGACAGGCGATCGTGGGCGAGCTGCTCGGAACCGTGCTGGACTTCGTCCCGGCGAACACCTTCGCGTGGGAGATGGCCAGGGCGCTGCACCCGGACCTAATGGTCCTATCGCGCGACACCGGCCATGAACGTGACTACGGACGTAATCCCTACGTCGGCTACGACGACCCGGGCGGATCCCCGCTGCCGATGTTCTTTCATGCCGAGAAGGATTCCCGTCTGCCGGCGATGGAGCGCGTGGCTGCGCTGGACATCGGGGACGGATGGGCGGTCGGGTTCAAGGCTCTATCCGAAGCGCGACTGATCAATGACGAGGTCGGAGACCTGAGTTTTGCGGTCGCGTGGAAATCAGGCGCCTCCAGCGCGGTGGATCGATCAAAGATCAGCTCCGGCCGCGACGTGGGTCAAACAGCCGTGTTCGATCGCCGGCTCGGCGATC
>JARRMU010000064.1:43400-48474 GCA_037385645.1 Gemmatimonadales bacterium | reverse complement strand
ACATCTCGTCGCTCGTTTCGACCTCCACGACCTTCACACCGTAGGGCTGCGGCCGGGCGATCGGGCCGCTTACCAGCACGACCTCGGCGCCGCGCCGCCAGGCGGACGCGGCCAGTGCCTGGCCCATGTGGCCCGATGATCTGTTTCCGATGTAGCGAACCGGGTCGAGCGGCGCACGGGTTGGCCCCGCCGTAACCACGACCCTGCGCTCGCGTAACGTCGCCTGCTCGAGCATGCGCCCGGCCACGGCCATGATATCCTCGGGCTCTGACATGCGGCCGACGCCGACCTCTCCCTCCGCAAGCTCACCGCGGTCTGGACCGACCATCTCGAGGCCGAACTCGAGGAGTGTCTCGACGTTGCGCCGAGTGGCGGGATGCTCCCACATCCGCTCGTTCATCGCGGGACAGATCAGTACCGGACACGCCGCAGCGAGTAGCGCCGCTGTCGCCAACGTGTCGGCGCCGCCCGCCGCCATCTGGCTCAGGAAATCGGCCGTGGCGGGCGCAACGATGGCCAGCTCGGCCACGCGGCCGAGCTCGATGTGATCGAGCGGCCTCTCCCACAGGCTCGTTCGGGCGGGACGACCCGTCAGTCCATCGAAGGTAACCCTGCCGACGAACTTTTCGGCACTCGGCGTCAGCACGACGTCAACCAGCGCGCCGGCCTCGTGGAGACGGCGCACCAGATATGCCGTCTTGTAGGCGGCGATCCCACCGGTCACAACGACGAGAACACGACGGCCCTCGAATGGGCGCACAGGACTTCCGGGTCTAGCGGTTCGGTCTACGAAGGCTACTCGATCACCGGCTTGCGCTTGGCGACAAGCCGATACTGCAGCTGCGACTGGCCGTGCTCATCGGTAGACGTGAACGCGTCGAGGGCCAAGGTCGTCAGCTTCACGGGTCCGTATGGCGACCGCTCGAGCGGAAGCGCGTTCAGCTCGCGCGCATACTTGGCGGCCACCAGCACTCCCAGGTATTTGTTTCCGGCTGTCTTAGCGACCTGCTTGGGCGTAAAAACCTTCATGCGGATCTTCCCTCCTCGGGCGTCAATGGGCTGCTCACTTCGCCGCTTCGGATCGCGCGGCGGATATCTCGTCTTCGAGGGCCGATACGAACCGGCCCAACTCCCTACCCACGCGCGCCGTTCGTGATTCCTCCCCGTCGAGGATCGATTCGACCCGGCGCACGGTTTCGGCGAGCTCATCGTTGATGATCGCGTACTGGAACTCCTCGGCGGCCAGCAGCTCGGCCTCCGCCGTGCGGAGACGGCGCTCGAGCGCCGCACCGGTCTCGCTTCCCCGCGAGCGGAGACGGGAAAGCCAGGCGCCGCTCGGCGGGAGTAGGAAGACCGTCACCGCCTCAGGCACAGCGGAGCGGACAGCGCGGGCTCCCTGCACGTCGATGTCGAGCAGAAGGTGAACGCCGTCCGACTCGGCGCGCTCGAGATTCTCTCGCGGCGTCCCGTAGAGCTTCCCATGGACATCGGCCCACTCCAACATCTCGCCGTGCTCACATCGGTGCTCGAACTCATCGCGCTCCAGGAAAACGTAGTGAACGCCCGAGCGCTCTCCAGGCCGGGCTTCGCGGGTCGTCGCCGATACCGAAAAGCGTAGATCGTTCCGGCGCGACAGTAGCTCGCGGATCACGGTGGTCTTGCCGCTACCGGAGGGTCCGGACAAGACGACCGGAAACGTTCGGTCGAAAAGACTTGTCACTCGATATTCTCTACCTGTTCCCGCAGACGCTCCAGCGCGTTCTTGGCCTCGACCACGTGACCGGAGATCGTCGTGTCGTTGGCCTTCGAGCCCACGGTATTCATCTCCCTGTTCAACTCCTGGAGAACGAAGGACAGACGCTTTCCGACGGGTTCGTCGGCGGCCGCGTCCAGCAGCTCCTCGAACGCCGCGACGTGCGCGCGCGCGCGCACCACCTCCTCGCCGATATCCCACTTGTCGGCGAGCAACGCGATCTCCTGCTCCAGACGGCCCTCGTCCAGCCTCAGGCCATCGGCGAGCTCGCTGGCGGCCTCTCGGAGCCGGTCGCGCTCCCTGATCAGTCGCCGCGGGGCCAAGGCCTGGATCGCTTCGACAGCGGCAGCGACCTCCCCGATGGATTCCCGCAGGTCGCCCTCGAGGCGGCCACCCTCCAGCTCCCGCATCCGTATCAGCTCGTCGAGGGCCTCGTCCACGACCTCGCCCAGCGCCACGGCATCCACCCAGCCCAGCTCATCCGAGCGCTCTTCTCGCAACATGTCGCGCGCGGCCGTCACGAACGTTCCAAGGTCCAGCTCTCCAGGAATGTGATACTCTTTCTGCAAGGTACGGATCGCATCGAGCGTGGCCTGGACCCGACCGTGATCCAACTGCCAGTCGGCCTCTCCACCCGGCGCCGCGTCCACGGCGATCAGAAAGGTGACATGCCCTCGCCGCACGCGGCGGGCGAGCCGGACGCGCAGCTGCGGCTCCCAGACGTCGGCGCCGGACGGAAGGCGGAACGAGATGTTCAGGTGCCGATGGTTCACGGACTTCAACTCCACCGAGAGCGTGCCGCCCGCCAGCTCCCGGCTGGCGCCGCCGAAGCCGGTCATGCTTCGTATCATGCGTTCCGGCCCACTGCGGCTCCGATCCGTGTCAGTTCAAGAACTCCCATTTCACGCCGAAGATCGTGAGCGTGCTGGGGTACGGAAAGCCCACGACGTCCTCGTCGACCTTTCCATCCAGGTTGTCGACCCGAAGGAAGATCCGAAAGTCCTTGATCTTGATCAGGAAATCGAAGTTCAGACGGGTCAGCTTCTGAATCGGGACCGGAGAGGGGATGCCCGGAGCCGACGTGAGCATCTGGCTCCGGTATACCGCCGCCAGGCCAAGGTCGACGAAGAGATCTCCCTTGAAGAAAAGCTGGTTCCACCCGATGCGCGTCCTTGCCACATCCACGGGCAGGTAGAACGCCTGCGGACTGTCCGGCGCCTTCTGGTGGCGCCAGAAGCCCGAGATGGTCAGCGGGTTGGCGCCCCGAATGAACGCTCCAAACGGGATCAACGGGCCGGTCAGCTCTCCCTCGAACGCAGTGACATCGACGCCCGGACCCGGCTGAAGCGCCAGGTCGAAGGGGGCGCCGAACGGCAGCTGCCGGCTCACGCTCTGCCGCATGAGGCGCGCGCCGAGCCGATACGGTCCAAGGGCGAGGTCGAGGCCGCCCGTGAAGGAATCGAACGAGACCGAGTCCGCCTCGGACGAGATCGGTCTCGACAGGCCCCTCGTACCGGTAGCGCCACCCACTCTGACGACGAGATCGACTGGCGTGAAGGGACCCAACGCCAGCCCGCCACCCACGGAGCCGGAGGTGAACTCCTGCCATGCGGACGCATCAGCCTCGACATCCAGGCCGAGCCAGCTTCCGATCCGGATGCCCGCGGCGATGCTGCCCCCGAGGCTGGGGAAGGCATCGCCTCCCCCCTGATAAGATATCGTGCCGCGGGCGAAGCCCCAGCGAGGCGAACCCGCGACGGTGACGCCGACCCGGTTCACCGACACGAGTTGGGAGTCCGCGAGCGTGAGCCGGTCGCTGCTGAGGGCGAGGTCGGCGACGAGAGTCGGTGTGATCTCTCTTCGCGCGGTGAAGGTTATGTCACGGCGGCCCTGCTGGAACTGGGCATCGGCCGTGCGGTTGATCGTCTGGTTCTTGAACTGGAGCTGGAAGCCCGTCTTGTTACTCCCAGGCATGAAGGCCAGTGTGGCCCAGAAATCGAGGCGGTCAGAGAGGAGGTCCCCCGAGTTCACGTTCAGAAGATCGACGGCACCCCCGATGGTGACCGCGCGCCCCCAACCGTTCGCGAAGATCCCGTGGACGAGATCGATCTTCGGCGACCCGGCCCCGCCGCCGAAGCGTGCATAGGCATCGGACTCGTGCTGTCGGTGGGTGAAGATCTCGACGACGAAGCCGGTCGGACTCCGGCGCACCCGCACTTTGTCCAAATAGACGAGCGGGATGCGAACCAGGTCGCTCTCGCCCGACTCGAGAGGCGGGAGCTCCCGGCCGTCCACCAGAATGCGCACGAACCCGGCCCCGAACACCCCGTCGGCCAGTTGGTGAACGCCGTTGAAGTAGTTCGCACGAATCGGGGTGAAGCCCGGCATCACATCGGTGAGCAGGCCGATCAGGCTGGTCGCGTTCGATAGGAGGATCTCGTCCCGATCCCACTCCCAGACGTCGTACGAGAAGCCGCTGTCCGGCTCCGTGACGGTCGGAGGGAAGCCGGGCACCCTCTTGTCCTCCTCAGGACCCTCCTGGTCTACGACGTCGGCTTCCTCGCCTTCCCTCGGGAAGTCGAGTCGCATGCTGTCCGGCAGAACCTCCACGCCCTCCGGAAGGCGCGGGATCGAATCGGCCGGAACGCTGTCGGGCTCGACCGGCCGCTCCTGGGGAGCAGGCGGTTCGGGTGGCTTCTCCTCCTGAGCCCTTCCCATGGCGGGAACGGCGAGGAGGATGCCTGCAGTCCAGAGGGCGACGCGGGCGCCCCTTCGCACCGTCATTCGCCCCGGATGAGCCGCGCCGAGCGTCGACGTCAGCCGAGGCCTCTCGCCCACTCGACGAGCAGGCGAACACCGAAGCCTGTCGCGCCCTTCGGCTGCCAGCCGATGTCCTTCTCGGCCCACGCGGTACCGGCAATATCCAGGTGTGCCCACGGAACCTCGTCCACGAACTCCTGAAGGAAGGCCCCTGCGGTGATCGGGCTCGCTTCGCGACCGCCGCTGTTCTTGATGTCTGCGATGTCGGAATCGATCTGGCTTCGGTACTCGGGCCAGAGCGGGAGCCTCCAAGCTCTCTCTCCAGAGCGTTCGCCCGCGGCGATCAGCCTTCCAGCAAGATCATCATCGTTGCTCATCAGGCCGCTCGCGTGCTTGCCCAGGGCGACGACGCAACCTCCCGTCAACGTGGCGATGTCGACGATGGCGGCCGGGGACAGCCGGTTCGCGTAGGCCAACGCGTCGGACAGGATGAGACGGCCCTCGGCGTCGGTGTTGACGACCTCGATCGAGCGTCCGGAGAGGCCCCGAATTACATCTCCC
>JARRMU010000064.1:11129-43367 GCA_037385645.1 Gemmatimonadales bacterium | reverse complement strand
GTTATCCGCCGCGGGCACGAGCGCCACGACCCTCTGCGGGACGCCGATCTTGGACAGGGCCCGCACGGCTCCGAGCACCGCAGCCCCGCCTGCCATGTCGTACTTCATCTCCTCCATCCCCTTCGCCGGCTTCAGGGAGATACCCCCGCTGTCGAACGTGATTCCCTTGCCGACGAGCACCAGCGGCGGTCCGCCCTCGCCTGGGTGTTCCAGGATGATGAAGCGCGGAGGTTCGCGGGAGCCTTTCGAGACGGCCAGCAGAGCGCCGAAGCCTTCTTGCCGCAGCTTTTCCTCGTTCCAGGCCTGGAACCGGACGTTCCCGCCGGACAGCGCCTCCGCCTCCTCGGCGAGGCGAGACGGAACCGCCACGTTGCCGGGCTGAGCGACGAGCGAACGGGCGAAATTCTGCGCATCGGCGACCGTGCATCCCATGGCGGCTGCTTCCGCCGCTCCAACGACGGGCTGCGCCGTCCAGACAACGGCGGCGTCGGGACCTTCCGTTTCGTCCGCCTCGGATCGTTTCAGGGCATCGAACGAATAGTCGCCGAGGAGCAGGCCTTCGGCCGCGGCCTGAAACACTGCGGCTGGAGAGGACGCATCCTCGAGCAGAAGGGCGAGTGATGAGAGGCGCTTGGCTCGGCAGAGCCGGACGGCACGGCCTGCCAAGCCGCGAATCGCCGACGGATCTGCAAGACGAGCGTCGCCGGTGCCGAGCAGAAGAATATGCGGGCGACCGGGCGGCCCGGCGAAGAAACTCGCCTCGTCGGATTTCGCGAGAAAGATCCCTTGCTCCATGCCGCGAGCGATGGTGCCGCCCAGCCAGCCGTCGATCTCCCTCAGGAGATGGGTGAGCTCACGCCGCGCTGGAACGGCGAGCAAATCGACATCCAGCCCTTCGAGCGCTCCGGACCGAACCTCGATCTCCCGCAAATCGCACCTCCTCTCCTCGCTGACCGGCGCGAGCCCACCGCCTGCTCACAAAATGATAGGGGCAGCCCGGCGGGGGGCCGCCCCTATATGTCGAATCGCCAAGCCGAGGCTCGGGTCTTAGCTCAGCACGCTGTCCGAGCCAGCCTCAAGAAGCTGGTCTCTCAAATCGTCCGTGGACAGAGACTGGAAGAGGCCGTTCGGCAGGTGAGCGCGCCGCTGCGGCTGGCTGGCATCGGAAAAGCAAACGAAGATGACCGCCTCATGATCGGGCTTGAGCTCCGGCTCGTCCGGCTCCGGCCAGTACACGCCACGTGACGCCAGCCAGGCCTTCCAGCGTCTGCCGTCTTCATCCATGAAGTGCCTCGTCATCAATACCTCTCTTCATCGGGGTTGAGAAGCTCTCCGTGCGCCCGCGTGATCCGTGGACCCACACAGCTAGGTAAACCTTCAGGTTGGATAATGTAACGCAAGTAATTGCTGTCGCTTGATCTGTTCAACTATTCAATCGGTGCGGGAGTCCGGCGCTGCATTTCTTCGGGCGTCGAGTTCGGGAAGCCGGCAGCCGAGCGCCAGGCCCAGGCCCATGCCACAGATCAGGGCAGCGAGGAGAAGGGTAAGGAACACATGCATACGCCATAGAATGGGGCTTAATGGCCGAGTTGTCCAGGCCTCGACCCTGGCACGTCCGCGCTGAGAGACCCGCGTTCCTCTCGCTCGACAAAGAAGAGGGGCCAGCGATCCGCCGGCCCCTCATCATCCACGCCGATACCAAGGTGTCAGGCGGGTTCTACTCGACAGCCACCTCGATCCGCTTGGGCTTCGCGTCAGCGCGCTTGGGCAGAAGCACCCTGAGCACCCCGTTCTCCAGGTGGGCTTTTACATTCTCCGCATCCACGTTGTCGGGCAGCTGGAACCCGCGCGCGACGCTACCGACGCGACGCTCTCGGACGTGACAGCTCTCGGACTCTTGCTCGGTCTCGACAGCACGATCGCCCGTGACGGTAAGGACGCCCCGCTCGACGGTTACTTGTATATCGCCAACGTCGAAACCGGGCAGCTCCAGCTCGACCCGGAACCCGTCGTCCGTCTCGTACAGGTCGGCGGGCGGCCGCCATTCGTTCCACTGGGCGGAAGGACGTGGGAATACCTCATCGAGCAGCCGATCGATCTCGAACAGGTCGGCAGGTCGCACCGCTCGGAACCGGTTGATCCTGGTTGGCAGCATCTTGCTCTCCTTTTGAGGTATTCAACCTGGCGCGGCGGGATTGAACCTCGCAGCACGCATCGTTCTCCGGGCTACTCGGAGAGCAATCCGCGTACCAGGCCCAGGGCTCTATTAGGGCCCTGTTTTCTGCCAACTGTGCACCGAGAGGGCGGGCCTCGATCGAGGTGGCAGTAGCCGACCTGCCAGGCGGGCAGCGGGATGGGGCTACGCGCCCTTCAGCTTCTGGATCTCGGCTTGCTGTCGACGCAGTGCCTCCATGATGCGGTCCACGAGCTGCTCGGAGGTCTCCCGCGTGCGCGGTTGGTCGAGGAGGTCGGCGTAGTCGATCGGGTCGCCGTAGTACACGTACAGTCTCTTGAACAGCCTCGGCAGCTTGGCACCGATCGGTAGTACCCGGTCCATCCCATCGATCGTAACCGGCACGACGGCCGGCCTGGTGGCGAGGATAACGAGGCCCGACCCGGGCCGACCTTTTCCGATGGACCCATCTCGCGTGCGCGTCCCCTCGGGAAACAAGGTCATCACTCCGCCTTCCAGCGCGCGCGTCATCCGGTACAGGGCTCGCGGATCGCGCCGTCCGGGCCGTATGGGGATGCATTTCCACAGGTCCGAGAGAAGACCCAGCCACCAGGGTCTGAAGAAGTTCTCCTCTGCTGCCGGGTTCCACGGGATGAGGTAGGGCTTGACGAGCGATTGGGGGAAATACGCGCAGATGCCGACCAAGAAGCTATCGATCATCGACTGATGGTTGGAGAGAAGCAGCGTGTTTCGTTTTTGAGGGACCCGCTTCCGGCCGATGATCCGCGTTTGGTTGAAGATGAAGAACAGCGGGATGCCGAGCATGATGACGCTCAGGTTGGTGAACGCGTAGCGCGTGAAGGGCCACAGGAAGTTGAACAGCCAGCCGCGATGATCGGCTCGATACGACCCACCCATCGTGAGATCGTTCTCCCCTACATCCGTTTGTAGCTCGGCCCGCTCCCGCCTTCCCTCGGCGTCCACCGCGGGCCGAGCACGTCCGTCGCCTTGCAGTCGATGCAGTTGGGAGCGTTGATCACGAGGCGGTCACCCTTCCACTCGTAGACTCCCGCTGGGCACAGATGCCCGTAGAAGTCTCCGACATCCGGAGGCACCTGCTCGTGAGCAACCAGGTGCGTCGGAATGTCGTCACGCGTCGAGTTCCCGGAGCGAAAGACCGCATCCTCCTTGCTGAACGTTCGGGTCCCGTCTGGACTGAACGGAGCGGGTTCGACGATTTCTCGCGGCTCGGCCGCGTCTTCTTTCGTCGAAATCAGGCCACCTCGGAACGCTCCCCCGGTCACCGTCATCAAGGCTGCCTCGAAACCGCCAGCGTAGAGCCCTTTCTTGAACGCGAGACGCATGTTTCTCGTGCGGTAGAGGTCTCGGCCGATGAAGCTCTCGCGTACCCTGCGGTCGTAGACCGCCAGGGACTCCGCCGATGTCTCTCCGCGCTTGAGGGACTCGAACGCCGCCCGAGCGGCGAGCATGCCGGACAGCACCGCGTAGTGGATGCCCTTCAGCGCCGGCACGTTTACCAAGCCGGCAGCGTCGCCGACGATGAGAGCACCCTCTCCGTACAGCCGCTTCGGAAGAGCGTGGTAGCCGCCCTCCGGAATCGTCTTGGCGCCCCACTCGGCGAGCTCTCCCCCCATCAGGTACTCGCTGAACAGGGGATGTGTCTTGAGCCGCTGCAGAAGCTCGTGCACGTCCAGCGAGTGCTGAGGGTAGTCCAACCCCACCACCAGTCCGATCGACACTAGGTTCCCACCCATGGGGTACATCCAGCTCCCGCCGAAGGCGTTCGGGGGCAGGGGCCATCCCAGCGTGTGAACCACCGCCTCCGGCTGCCGGGGGGTCTCCCAGAGCTCCTTCACGCCAAGAGCGAAGATCTGAGGGTTATCGGCCCCGACTCCCTGCCAATCGAGGTAAGCCTGAGTGAGCGACCCACGGGTGCCCTCGGCCAGAATCGTGATACGAGCCGTCAGGTCGGTAGGCGGCATGAACCCGCCACCCGGCTCGCCGTCCCGGCCCAACCCGGCCGGTGTCGTGCGGACTCCTGCGATCCGGCTCCCGTCCACCAGGAGCGCGTCCGCCGGGAAACCGGTGAACACGTTCACACCCAACTCCTCGGCGCGCTCTCCCATCCAGCGGACGATCTCGCAGATGGAGGCCGCGTAGTGTCCATGGTTATGCATCGTGGGAGGGGTCGGAAGTCGCAGCGAGCGGTCCTTGGTCAGGAGATAGACCCGATCCGCTTTCACCGGACCGCGGAACGGCAGCTCTTCGTCCGGGAGCTCGGGAAACAGCTCTCGGAACGGGCCGGGCACGACGACGGCTCCCGAGAGGCAGTGCTCGCCCAGAGTCTCCGATTTTTCCAGCACCCCGATCTCGATCTCACCCAGCTCGCCACCTTCCTCGGCATCCCGACGCACCAGACGAGCCAGCTCGATGGCGGTCGCCAGCCCGGCCGGTCCGCCCCCGACGATGATCACATCCATGGGCACGGCCTCGTCCGAGGGGGCGTCGTGGAGCAGGAAGTGGTCGCTCGGAAGTGGCGGCTGATGATCTTTGGGGACGAAGGACCGCGTCGAGGGTTCGGACATTTGCTCTCGTCCAATGCGTTGTGAGGTGCCGGCCGGCTCACCCGAGACCCGCGGCACTCCCGGAGGGAGCGGACCGTGAGCCTATGCCGTCAACGGGCTCGTCGCCAGAGACCCGGATGGAAAAGCGGCAGCACGCTAAAGATCTCGAGGCGGCCCACCAGCATCAACAGCGAGATCCTCACCTTATCTTCGAGCATGCCTCGAATTGGCTTGATTCTGGCTGCGTCATCCCGTATCAACAAGCGCTGTGCGCGCGGACTCGAGCTGTGGAGTCTCATGAGGAAGCGATGGTTCGTGGTGGTCCCGGTCGGTATCCTCTTCGCCTCGGCCCCGGCGATGGCGCAAGGCTCGGGCTTCGGCATGGGGTTCAACGGCGGATACGTAGACATCGGGGGCGGCGACCTTTCCGCCGTGCAGGGGGGCTTCGGTCTCGATCTCGATCTCCGCTACCGGTGGAGCAACGGCGTGTCGATCGGATTCGGAACCGAGCTCGCATGGCCCGGCTCGAATCTGGGCGAGGTGGTCGAGCCTTCGCTGGCCGATTTCCAGTTCATCACCGTCTTCTTCGAGCCTCGCTACAACTTCCTCTTCCAGAGATCCAGGGTCTCCCCGTTTATCGGAGCGAGAGTGAGTTACGCGCGTATGAACGTCAATGTCTTCGCGCCGCCCGACGAGACCCCCTTCAAGTCGGACAGCGACGGCGTCGAGTACGGCGCGACGCTCGGCGTCGAGTTCTGGCTCACCGACGGGGTCGCGCTGTCGATTGCCGGGGAGGCCTCGGGCCTGAGCTTTGGAGATGTGAAGGTGCCTCGATCTCTCTCGGGAATTCCCGACGAGCTCGGCAAGGGGCGCAAGCTCGGGATCCTGCTCGGGATCGAGTTTCTGTTCCTCTAGGAGCTTGTCCGAGCGGAGCCGGGAGGCGGCGGCGGAGCGTGGCTCACGTAGCGACCGAGGCGAACGGCGATCTCCCGTTGTGCGTCGGGAGAATCACCTCCACCGTGGTCCCGCGGTCTGGAGCGCTCTCCGCAGAGATCTGGCCGCCGTGGGCATCCACGATCTGACGGGCGATCGCTAGACCTAGGCCTGCGCCAACCGATCGACCCTCACTGCCCGCCTGATAGTACTTCTCGAAGATTTAAGGCAGCTGTTCCGGCGGAATGCCCTTCCCCGTATCCATCACGTGAAAGACCAGATTGTCGCCCGAGCCCGATGCCCTGACGGTCACCTTGCCGCCAGCCGGGGTGAACTTGAATGCGTTGGAGAGCAGGTTGCCGAGAAGCTCGTTCGTGACCCGCGCCCGATCCACTTCCAGACCTTCCGGCGCGCTCTCGTCGAGAGCCACGCTGAAGTCGATCCCTTCCTGGTCTGCCAAGATCTCGAATGCGAGGCGGACGTCGGTGAGGAGATCCCGGGTTCGCACGTGCTCCAGCTCCAGCTGAATTCCCCCAGCCAGGAAGCGGGTAAGGTTGAGCAGCTGGCTGACCCTCTCGGTCATCTGCGCGGCCTGGTCACTGATCCGCTGCAGGGCTTCGTGCTGTTTTTCGGAGACCGCGCCCAGCGTGCCCTCCTCCATCATCTCAGCGTATCCGTTGATGATGTGGATGGGCGTCTTGAGCTCGTGGCTCGCAATGCTCACGAACTCCGCCTTCAGCCGATCCAGCTCGTCGAGGCGCTCGGTCATCGATCTGAAGGACCTGGAGAGGTCTCCGATCTCGTCCGAGCGCTCGTAGGGTAGCTCGGTGCCGGCAATGAACGATCCGCCCGCCACTTTTGCCATCGCCTCGCGAAGAGAGCCGAGCGGCGACATCAGGTTGCCGATGGTGGCAAGTCCGAGGGCCAGCGCCAGGGCGAGCGAGACCCAGACGGCGATCACGGTGCGCTGCGCTGCTGAGACGCTGACTTCGACGGCCCGCCGGGCATCCGACCTCCCGTTTGCATCGATCGACGCTCCGATTCGCTCGAGGAGGCTCTCGGTGCGCACGTACACCGTCCGAATGCTGTCGAAGTAGGCCGTGGCCTCGTCGGTCCGACCATCGGCTACCAGGCGCTCCAGCCGTCCCGATGCCACCTCCAGGGTGTCCAGCCGCGACTGAATCGGTTCCGTCACGTCGTCGTAGCCGATATCGGAGAGCTGCGAGAGATCAAAGCGGGCGTTGGATACCGCTCGCCGAAGCTCCAGCCTCAGCTCCTGACTCGGAGCGACGATATAACTGCGTTGGAACCTGTTGAGCTCGGAGAGCGACGTCGCGACCCTTCCCATGGAGAGGTAGGCCGTGGCTAGCTCACTCTGGCGGTAGAGGACGATATCGCGCAGCTCGGTGAGCTTGAGCACCCCATAGAAGGAGGGCGCCATGACGATGAGATTCACGACGACCAGGGTGCCGACGAGCTTGGTTCGGACGGTCATGCGCTGCGGGCTCCTCCATTTCCCGAAACGCCATCTCGGGCTATGCGGGCGCCTCGGCTCCTTGGGTCACGACAGCCGCCAGCCCATCGACGACGGCCGGGTCAAAGCGCTTTCCGGCTTCTTCCTCGACACGAGCAAGCGCCCGCTGTGCGGTCTCCTGGTCGTCATCGAGGGCCTCTTCTTCGCGAGCAGTCGTGAAGGCAAGAGACACCGCCACGATTCTCCCCATGAGAGGTATGTCCTGCCCGCGCAACCCGTCTGGAAAGCCGCTTCCATCCCAATGTTCGTGGTGCGAGAGCGCGATCTCCGCGGCCATCCGGAGCTCCGGCAGCTCGCTCCCTGCCAGCAGGCCGGCCCCTATCTCCGTATGGGCCGGGAAAGCCTCTCCCCGGTCCACTCCGGCCGGTGCCTCGCGCCCCGTAGCCGCCACCATCCCTATGTCGTGCAGCCGGGCGGCTCGTTCGAGCGTCCTGACCGTGGAGCCGGGTTGTCCCAGCGCGCCGGCTATTTGACCGGCCAGCGTGGCAACGCCGCGGGATCGGTCGCCGGATGGATCGAAGCGGTACGAAGAGACGCGAGCGAGCCGTTCGATCAGCTCATCTGCCGCACCACGCAAGTCGGCTCCATTGCTGGAGGCGCCCGACTCGAGCAGGGCGGCCTGGTCCCGGCATTTCAGGTGCAGGAACCGCGTCTCGAGCAGGTTCGCGACCCGATGCCGGATCTCCGTCGGGCTGAACGGCTTGGTCAGAAAGTCCTTGGCACCGAGCGACAGTGCCCTCCTCTTCGCCTCCTGGCTCGTGTCGGACGTCAGTACGAGGATCGGCAGGTAGCTGTCAGTCGGCAGCTCCTCCTGCAGCACCTCCATCACCTCGTATCCATCCATCGCCGGCATGAGGAGGTCAAGCAGGATGAGGTCGGGCCGATAGCGGTGGGTTTCTGAGAGTACGTCGGTTGCCTGGATAGTTCCCTTGACCTGCTTGTACCCCGCCCACTCGAGGACGTCCTTGATGTACCGCACGTTCTGGGCGTCGTCGTCGACGACCAGAACGCGCGCCTGCTCCAGTATCTTCTCCTGCATCGCTCCCAAGGATCGCCCGGTCAGTCGCCTGCAGCGTCGTCGATGATGAAGGCTCGCTCCACGTAGTCCAGCCGCGGAAACTCGCTCTCCAGGTACGCGTTCCCCTCTGCCTGTATTCGGCCCTGGCTCGGGCCGGCACCACGGGGAGCTCCTTCCCCGTAGCCGGAGTGGAGCTGGTCGACGACATCCATCCCGCTCACAACGACGCCGAACGGGGCGAAGAGCTGTCCGTCCAGCGGTGAGTTGTCGCCGAAGTTGATGAAGATCTGAGTCGTGCGTGTGTTGGGTCCGGCCATCGCGTAGCTGACGTACCCTCGAGTGTTGGACTCAACCACGGGATCGTCGGGAATGGCGAGGACTCGCCAGACGGCCGACACCTGGGGATCTCCAGAGATCCCGAACTGCGCCATGAAGCCGTCCAAGACGCGGAAGAATCGGACGTCATCGTAAAAACCGTTGCTGACCAGGTTATAGAACCGGTCGGCACCATTCGGCGCCCAGTCTCGATGAACTTCGATGGTGAAGTCGCCCTTGCTGGTCTCGAATCTCGCCTGGAAGACGTCGGGAGCTGTCTGGTTCATCGCCTCGCTGGCCGGGTTCAGGAGTGGGTTGGTGGGCTGTGAGCCCTCGGCTGGTTCGGCGGTCGGCTGTCCGGGTTCGGCTTCATCAACGCCCCGCGCCTCATCGCCATCGCCTTCTCCCGCACATGCCGCGAAAACCAAGCTCAGGGCCAGCGCCGAGGTACGGACAGATCTGGTTGTCCTCATTAGCTCCTTCCCACTCGTGGTGACTTCCGCAGCCGGCTCCTACCGACGGCGGGCGTGCCGATCGCTCCCAAACGAGAGCCTCGTGCGCCACCTGTGAGTATACCGATACGACCCGAACAGCGACATTCCACCCCGGTTGCACGCGCCATGCCCGCGTCCGCACCTGGTCCTCCATACTTACAAGGCTTATTAGATAATCATACGTAACTAACTCTAATATATTACTATACAGCTGTTGTTAGTGGCTTGCTGCCGTCTTCTTCTGGCAGACCGGCGCCATGGCCGGTGTCGCTTCCGCCCCTCAGATCCGGCGGCTGCCCTGTCGGAAGGAGGAGGCTTCCACAGCGGGTGTTCCTCTCGGCGACGGATCGCGCCAGCCCGTCACGTATGTGGGGGCTAACCTTGTCCGACTCGAGACGATGTGTCGAGAAATCACGGCAAGATCGTGGTTCCGACGTCAGAATACTCCTTCACCGGAGCGCTCAGATGCGCGGCACACGAGCCTATCGAGCGGCGCCGCCTTTAGGCGGCATTGCGGCCGGCCTCTTCACGATCGTGCTGTGCGCGATCCCTGCACACGCCCAGAAGACAGACGCGCTGGTCCTCAGCAACGGGGACCGCATCACGGGTGAGATCAAGGAGCTCACGCGCGGCAAAGTGCGCTTGAAGACCGACCCGATGGGCACGGTCTACATCAAGTGGCAGGACATCGCCTCGATCACGAGCGACAAGGTCTTCGAGGTCGAGCTCGAGTCGGGCCGAAAGTTGTTCGGGTCGATCCGGCAATCCGAGGAGCCCGGGCGGGATGAGATCATCACCGACCAAGCCGACGTCGGTGTACGACACCTGGCCATCGTGCGGGTTATCCCGATCAAGGAGAGCTTCTGGCAACGCCTCGACGGCTCGATCAGCCTCGGGCTCTCCTTCCTGCAGCAAAACAGCCAGCTTGACTACGACCTGAGCGCGGAGGTGAAGCACCGGGCCGAGAACTCGCAGACGTCCCTCAAGATCAGCTCGATCGTCAGGCTCCAGAACGAGACGAAAACGACGAATCGGCAGAGCATCACGCTAGCCCACACCCAATCGTTCGCGCCCAAGTGGTTCTGGGCCACCATGGGCGCCTTCGACGCGAACGCGGAGCTGAGCCTGGACGGGCGAGCCAGCGCCGGTGGCGGCGCCGGCCGGCGGTTCGTTCAGACGAACAAGATCAACCTGTTCACTTGGGCTGGGGTCCTGTACGCCTACGAACAGTTCCAAGGGCAAGATGCCGACAACGTGCTGAACGGCGTCGTCGCGACGATGTTCGACTTCTTCATCGACGCCGAGCGCAAGTCGGACATCACCGCCAACCTGGACCTTATTCCGAGTCTCACGCAGTCGGGTCGAAGAACGACTTCGCGGTGACCACGTCGCTGGGCTGGTCCTTTTAGCACAGACGAATCGGGCGGGCCCGGGGGACCGTGTAGCCTGATTCGATCCGATCCTCAGCCGTGCCGCCACTCGCCGAGATCGTCGGACGGGTCCGGAGACAACCCGAGCACTTCACCCTCCGTGGTGCCTCCGAGACCCTGCACAGTCCGATTCGCATAGGCAAAGTAAGAGGTGACCTGGTTCACCTCGAGGATCTCGCCGTCCCCTAGCCCCACGGCTCGAAGGCGCTCGATATCGTTCTCAGTCGTCGTGGCGGGATCCTGTGTAAGCCGCTCCGCATAACGCAGGATCTCCACCTCACGGTCGTCAAACGCAGTCGTCAGATCACCTGTCTCCATCGCGGTTCGCATCGCCCCGGCGCGTTCAGCGTCGGCCAGCAGGCGTCGCAGCCCCGCGAAGTGATGATCCAGGCAGTACTCGCAGCCATTCAGAAGGCTCACGTACGTGCCGATCGCCTCGAGCAGCCAGGTGGGCAGGCGGTTGCCGGTGTGGTGGAGCGCGCTCTTGTAAAGCGCTAGATGGCTCTCCAGCGTGTGGGGACGGAGGCTATGAAGGCGCAGGATGTTGTCGATCTGGCCTTCCGCGCCCCGGACCCGGTCATAGATCCTGCGGAGCCGGCCACTCGAGCTCTCGTAGCCGATCGTCTCGATCCAGCTCATCCGCTCGTTCCGTCCCCGCCGGTCCTGTCCGGCTTCAAACCGAGTTCGTCTCCTCGGTCCCCTCGACCACGATCCCGAGGGGCTGGAGGTGAGCGGGATCGACGCGAGCGGCTGCCGGGCCGCGGCGCGTCTCGACCGCGACGCGGAGCTTACCGCTCGGCAGCATGCTCTCGATGATGCCAGTCTGACCTTCGAAGATGCCGCCGGTGATCAACACCTTTTCGCCGACCTCGAGGGCGCCAAGGTCACGAGCGTTCCGGCTCGCCGAGTCGAGGTCGCCGCCACGGACGGGCTCAAGTTCGCCGCTGCGCTCGGGCCCGGAATCGGTCGAGCTCACGGATTCTCGTTGACTGGGTTGGTCGCGAGGACGATGGCCACGACGATGGCCGCGGCCCCCGCGATGGAGAGCACCGTGAGCCCGATGTTCGACTCCCGGAATTCGAGCTTGTCGATCTCCCCGATCGCCACTATCGGCTGCTGTTCTCCCACGATCGACCCGGTCAGGCTGTCCCCCTGCACGGTTGGTGAGTCGAGCTCCATGATCCGGCCATCCGTGGTCGTCACGCGGACGCGACCCGGGTCGTTGTTTTCCACCGTCGAAGCGATCGGTGACTCGACCGTCGTCCACCTCTGGCAAGCCACCAGCGCGGTGAGCGTCAGAAGAACCGCGATGATCCGGCTGAAGCGGCTACGCACGAGGTCGTGCACGTCTTGCCCCTGCAGATCGGGGAAGAAGCCCTCGGTCGGGCGCGTGAGAATCGAGACGATTCTAGCCGGCGGTCTGACCGGCCAGCAAGGCGACTCGGTCCGGGAGGTCTGCCATCATCGGCACCTCGGCGACGGCCCCTCCCCAGTGCTCCATGATCTCCGCGTACGCCGCCAGCGCCTCCTCGTCTCTACCAAGGAGCTCCAACGCCCTTCCCCTGGCGTAGAGCAGCACATGGTAACGGACCGGCGGGAGCCGTGACGATTCGTGCAGGTGGACGTACTTCGAGGCGTCGATGAGATCGAGGGCCTTCTGTCCCCGCTGGACTTCCAGCAATCTCCAAACCGCGGCGTTCAGAAGCGCCGGCCTCGGGCTCGCCAGAAGCTCCTCGACGTCGGAACCGGCAGAGGTCAACATGCCTTCCAGCTTGGCCGGAAGCTCGGCTTCCGTGACCAGCCCCGTCGCGTACCGGGACAGGGATTCGTCGAACCGGCCTTCCCACGCGTAGGCGTCGCCCGCCAGGAGCAACGCGTGCGACCGAAGAACCGGGTCCGCCGATTCCAGTTGCGGGGCAAGCTCCTCGAGGGCGGCGGCCGGCCGATTCTCCCGCAGATAGCTCGTCGTGAGCAGCTCCAGTGCGGCGCCCTCCGTCCGCCCGGAGATCGCCTCGCGGTATTTCGCGCGGGCCTCCTCGTCCCGGCCCGCCTCCTCCAACAGCCGCCCCATGGAGAGCGCGGCCCGAGGCCCCTTCCCTTCCATCTCGGCATACTTGGCGATCAGCGGGGCAGCGGCGACCGTGTCGCCCTCTTTCAACGCCAGCTCCGCCAGCGCTTCGTAGGCTCGCGGATCATCGGAGAGATTCAGGATCTCGGTGAGCAGCTCGCGCTGCTCGGCCTCACGACCCGGCATGAGACCATACATCTCGACGAGGGCGAAGCGGCCCTCCACGTCGCTCGTGTCGAGCCCCTTCCATCGCGTCCGGAGGTCTGAAAGGTACTCCCGATACCGCCCGAGATCTCCCAGGGCCAGGGGTGATCGTTCCCTCCTGGCATCCGCGACTCGGACCTCCGGCACCTCCTCGATGCGTTGCGCGACGTGCCTGGCCAACTCTCGCGCTACCGTGTCGGCCAGCGCGAAAGGATCGCTTCCCCGCGCCCGACCGACACCTACCAGCGTGCCGTCCGAGAGATCGATCAGCTGCGCATCCAGGGTGAGGTCCCCGAGTTGTCCCAGGACCGATCCGCGAGCCATCAATTGGGCTCCGGAGCGCGACGCGATGTTGAGGGCGAACTGATCCGGGATGCGCTCGGTCTCCTCCCGACCCGCCTCGCGGAGGAGATCGAAGAGGCGCTGCGGGCTGACGACCTCCACCCCCGAGAGCTGCGCCAGGTTGCTCGTCAGGATGTCCGAGACGCCGGGACCCAGCCAGTCGAGGCTGTCGGCTCCCGTGCGGTTCGAAAACGGCAAAACAGCTACCGAGCCCACCCCGAGGTCGGCCGCGGCCACCGGAGGTGCCTGAGCCCCCGCTTCGCCTGAGGAGGCCGTGGACTCTTCGCCCGTGCTGATCCGGTATGTGCCGATGCCGGCCAGCACGAAGAGCGTGGTGAGGATCGCCAGCTCGCTGCGCTCGACCTCCTGCTTGCCGTGCTCCCCGTGATACCAAGTGATGACAAGCACCGCCGGCAGACCGAGCACGAGCAGGAGGATCACCACGCTTACGAGCTTCGGCGACAGCTGGTAATTCAGTACGAAGAAGTCGGTCGCCTCCAAGAGCGCCCAGGCACCCCCCAGGTAGAGGATGCCTACCTGAAACATCCTTCTGCTGTGGAGGGCCCGGATGAGATTGGAGATCGGAGCCGTGATCATATCTATCGGTTCTATCTGTCGGACAAGCCGAGATCAGCGCGTGACCGGCGTTCCCTCGTCCGTGACATCCACCTTGTTCGACGCTGGCAGCGCCTCGCTGGTTGCATCGGTACCTGGTTCGCATCCGGCCTTCTAATCAAAAGATGCCCGATCTTCCCGCATTGCGGAAGGCCGGCGGCGGATTGGCGAGCCGCTGGTCGCCGGCAGCAGGAAACGGTATGCTTCGAAACAGATGTCGTACCAAAACCGACCTCGCCGGCATCCCCAAAGATCAGAGATCCCGAGATCCATGGAGTGGCCCGATGAAACGTCTTATGGATTATCCGACCGTTCTCACGCTCTTCCTCTTCGCGGCCTCGGCATGTCGGCCTGGTGAGCCGGCCGAAGACGTCGATTCGAGCGAGCTGGGACGCGGCGAGTCCGCCTCGGTGGAAGCGGCGCTCGGGAGCATCACAGCCGACGAGCTCCTGTCGCACATCGAGGTTCTCGCCTCGGACGAGTACGAGGGCCGAGCTCCGGGGACGCCCGGCGAGGAGCTCACCGTCGACTACCTGATCGACCAATTCCAGGAGCTGGGCTTGGAGCCGGGGAATCCGGACGGCACGTTTATCCAGGATGTGCCGCTCGTCGGCCTGACAGCCGACATCAGCGAGGCCTCGTTCCTGGTCGGGGGCGAGGTAGTCCCCATGAGAGGCAAGGAGGATTTCATCGCTTTCAGCTCCCTGGTCGAGCCCGAGGTATCGATCCGGAATTCGGACATCGTGTTCGTCGGCTACGGCGTCGTGGCGCCGGAGTACGGCTGGGACGACTTCAAGGGCGCCGATTTGACCGGCAAGACGCTCCTGATGCTGGTCAACGACCCGGCGATCCCCGACCCCGATGACCCTTTCGGTCTGGATCCCAAGATGTTCAACGGGCGGGCGATGACGTATTACGGTCGCTGGACCTATAAGTACGAGATCGGTGCCGAGCTCGGAGCCGCGGCGGTCTTCGTGATCCACGAGACCGGCCCCGCCGGGTATCCCTGGGAGGTGCCGGCGGCGAGCTGGGGTCGAGAGCAGTTCGACATCGCCGTGGACGGAGGCGCCTCCGAGTCGCCTCCCATCACCGGCTGGCTGCACCTCGACGCGGCACGACGGCTCCTCGACGCGGCCGGCATGGACTTCGATGAGATCAAAGCCGCCGCGGCGGATCCGGGGTTTCGACCCATCGAGCTCGGCGGCATCGCCAACATCACGGTGCATAACGCGATCCGCGAGATTCGCTCCCGGAACGTTCTGGCCAGGCTCGACGGATCGGATCCCGACCTGGCCGATGAGCACGTGATTTACACCGCCCACTGGGATCACTTGGGACGAAACGAGAGTCTGGAGGGAGACCAGATCTACAACGGCGCCAAGGACAACGCGTCCGGCGTTGCAGGCCTGCTCGAGATCGCCCGCGCCTTCACCACGCTGGCTACCCCGCCGAGTCGCTCGATTCTCTTTCTCGCCGTGACCGCGGAGGAGAAGGGCTTGCTGGGAGCCAAGTACTACGCGCAGCACCCCCTGTACCCGCTGGAGAAGACCCTCGCGGACATCAACATCGACGGAGCCAACCTCTGGGGCCGTACGGAGGACATCGTCGTCGTCGGGCTGGGCAACTCCACGCTGGATGAGGTACTCGGCACGGCGGTGGACGAGATGGGTCGAGAGGTGCTTCCCGACCCGGAGCCCGAGAAGGGCTTCTTCTATCGCTCCGATCACTTCGAGTTCGCCAAGGAAGGGGTGCCGGCTCTGTACGTGGACGAGGGCACGCGCTTTGTCGGCAAGCCCGAGGGGTACGGAGAGGAGAAGCGTGACGAATACACCTCCCGGGACTATCACAAGCCGTCCGACGAGGTGAAGCCCGATTGGGATCTCTCGGGTGCCGTCGATGACTTCCGTCTGCTCTTCCTGGTCGGGAACGCCGTCGCCGAGGCGGAGGCGTGGCCCGAGTGGAAGCCGGGCACCGAGTTCAGGGCGAAGCGGGAGGCGATGCTATCCGCCTCCGATTAGAGCCTGCCGAGTCGCGGCCGGCCTTGCCGCCCTTAGTCGGTCGGGCCGGCCACTTCCAGCTCGCCCGTCTTTAGATAGCGGTCGAGGAACGCGAGCACGGCCCGCCAGCCCTCTAGCTGATTCTGCTTCTTGGCGAAGCCGTGCCCTTCGTCTTCGAAGAGTACGTACTCGACCGGAACGCCGTTGGCGCGGGCGGCCTCGACGATGTCGTCGGACTCCGCCTGGATGACCCTGGGGTCGTTCGCTCCCTGCAGAACCATCAGCGGCCGTCTGATCTGGGTCGCGTGGAAAAGCGGCGACTTGTCGTAGAGAGCCTGCTTGTCTTCGGCCGGATCGCCCATCTCCAGATAGAGCGCCTGTCGGAAAGACTCCCACCAGGGCGGGATACTCTCCAAGGTTCTCACCCAATTCGAGATGCCGAACAGGTCGACCCCGACGGCAAACTCCTCGGGGCGGAAGGTCAGGGCGGCCAGCACCATGTATCCGCCGTAGCTGCCCCCGAGGATGCCGATTCGGTCCGGATCTACCCACCCGGTCTCGCCGAGCATTCCCTTGCTGGCCACGCAGTCGTCCAGGTCGGCCTCTCCGTGCTTCCTGTCATCCAGCTTGAAGAAGGTCTTGCCGTAGCCGGTGCTGCCCCGATTGTTGATCGCGTACACGGCGTAGCCGTGGTTCACGAGGTATTGGATCAGGTTGCTGTAGCCGATGCGCGATTGCCCGCCGGGCCCGCCGTGCACCCACACCAGAGCGGGCACCGGAGCCTCGGTCGAGGCGGAGTGTGGCTTGTACAGTATGCCCGGGATCTCTACGCCGTCGTACGAGGCGAAGCGGACGGACTCGGCGCTGACGAGATGTTCTGGATCGATCTCGGGATTGAGCGTATCGGTCAGGCGCTTCGGCTCGCTTCCCTGCTCTCCCTCCACGCTCGCGACGTAAAGGTTGCGGGGTGTCCTGGGCGTGCTGGCATAGAAGGCCAGCAGGCCCTCATCCGCCGACATCGCCACCGACGTGATGTCGAGATCGCCAGCATCGGGCAGGTCGATCTCATGCATGGACGGGTACTCGTAGGCCCTGATTCGGGTTCGCGCATCTTCATTGACCCCCACGATCAGGTAGTTGCCCGGACGCGAGAAATAGGCATACCAGATATCCCAGTCGGGCCGTACGACGGGCTCTCGCTCTCCCGTTTCCAGGTCGATGCGCGCCAGGTAGGCGAACTCGTGCCCTTCATCCGTTCGGAAATACAGAGCGGAGCCGTCTGGCGAGAAGGCCTGTGGATCGTTTACCATCTCACCTTCGTGCGGCGTCAGGTGACGGATCGTATCTTCAACACGATCATACAGATAGATATCGCTGTCACTGCGCGTGTTCGTTTTCGAGAGTGCGATGTAGCGCTCGTCCGGTGAGATGGCCCCGTAGTTGAGTCCCTTCTCGTTGCGAAAGATGAGTGTCCGCTCGTAGTCGTCCGTCGATACCTCATAAATATCGAAGTAGCGGCTGTCCCTTTCGTTGGTCCCGATGAAGAAGGTTTCGTCGTCCAGAGCCCAGTCCAGGAAGTTGGCCTTCAGGCCCTCGCCTGGCGTGAGGTCGGTCGTCGATCCATCCAGCTCACGCACGAACAAGTGATGAAGCTCGTCACCTCCCTGGTCGCTCAGGTAGAGGAAGCGCTCGTCCGTCGGGAAGTAGCCGGCCACGCGGACGGCGTCGTCCGTGGAGTGCGTAAGCTGGACCGACGGCGATCCATCCACAGGGATGGCATACGCGTTGTAGATGCCGGTCTCGTCGCTGCTTACCAGTATCTTGTCGTCCGTCGGTGAGAACGAGCTTCCGAACAGGTTGGTCGACGCGAGGAACTGCTCGATCGAATACTCGGGGATCTCTCCCAAGGACTCCGCGCCCCCGGCCATCGGCTGGTCGGCCGTCTGGCAGGCGGCGAGGATGATCAGAGGGACGAGCCTGAAGTGGTGTCGGACGTGTCGCATCATACTTTTCCTAGTCTGCTGGATACGATCTAGAGTTTCTCGCACCGCATGATCTCACCCATGATTCCGGCCTCCAGCACATCGCCGTTGCGCGTGAACACGATACGTGCCCCATCGGCCGGCATCAGGTTGAGGTTGAAATGGGAAGCGAAAAGTCGCTTGCCGCAAGCACGCTCCGCAAGGCAGAAGCCGAGGGCGGGGTTTGTCCCAATTCCGAGCGCGCGCGAAGTTACGGACCGAACTGCAGTGGCTGAAAGGGACCTGGACGTGGACACAGCTCGCTATGTCGTTGCCCTGATCACGATCGTGTCCGTGCCGCCGGCGATCCTCTTCTGGCTCCACGTCCACCCTAACGTCCGTCTCTGGCGCCGGCTGGGGCCCTGGCTCAGCTACACGGTGTTGGTGGTGCTCATGGTGGGCGTGGCGGTCGGCGTGTACATGCTCCGAGATCCGATCCTGTCGGTGGAGTACGGGACGAACGGCGCGTTCGTCGCTCTGGCAGCGCCGATCTACGGCGCCGCCATCTGGCTTTCGCTGCGCATCCGGCGGCACCTGAGCTTCCGCATCTTCGTCGGCGTACCCGAATTGTCCGCCCGGGGAAATGGAGGCAAGCTCCTCACGCAGGGCGTCTACGGCCAGGTCCGGCATCCACGCTACGTGGCCGTTCTCCTTGGCCTCATCTCCTCCGGCCTCTTCTCGAACTACCTGGCGCCGTACATCATGATCCTGCTAGGGGCCGCCGGCCTGTGGTTGATCGTCCGTTTGGAGGAGAAGGAGCTCGTGGAGAGGTTTGGCAACGAGTATAAGACGTATCGTGAGCGCGTCCCGATGTTCGTGCCCAGGAGAGGCCGCATGACCGATCCCGAGCCCCAGTAGCCGGGCCGCCGGCTGATGCGCCAAGAGAACCGCTTCTGCCGGACGTCGGATGGCGTCCGCATCGCGTGGGCCAGCATGGGCGAAGGCCCGCCTCTCGTGAAGGCGGCGAACTGGCTCAGCCATCTGGACTTCGACCTCGAGAGCCCGGTGTGGCGCCACTGGCTGCGCGAGCTCTCACGCGACCACACGCTCATACGTTATGACGAGCGTGGGTGCGGTCTCTCCGATTGGGACGTCGACGAGTTCTCCGTCGATGCCTGGGTGCGGGATCTCGAGGCGGTGGTGGAAGCGGCGGGGTTGAAGCGCTTCGCGCTCCTGGGAATCTCCCAGGGCGGCCCCGTGGCGATCGCCTACGCCGTCGAGCATCCGGAGCGCGTCTCCCACCTGATCCTGTACGGCGCCTACGGCCGCGGATGGGCCAAGCGTGGCGCCGATCCGGACGCGCTGGAAGAGCAAGAGGCCCTAATGACGCTCACGCGCGTGGGCTGGGGCCGCGACACTGCGGCCTATCGTCAGGTCTTCAGCGAGCTTTTCATGCCCGACGCCGACGAGGAGCAGTTCGATTGGTTCAACGAGCTGCAGCGGGTCTCCACTTCGCCGGACAACGCGGTGAGGTTCCAGCGCGCGTTCTCGCAGATCGATGTGTCGGACCTCATGAACCGCGTGCAGATCGCACCGCTGATCCTGCACGCGCGGGACGACATGAGAGTGCCGTTCGACGCCGGTCGCGCGCTGGCCGCCGGCATGCCGGGCAGCCGTTTCGTGTCGCTGCCGAGCCGCAATCACCTCCTGCTCGAGCAGGAACCCGCCTGGAGACAGTTCCTCCACGAAGTGAGGACGCACCTCGGTGTTCCAACGGAGACGGCAGTAGCGACAGGGGCGATGGAGCCGACGGAGGAGGCGGCCACGACGTCGGCTCAGAAAGGCGGGGAGATCGGCGGTGGCCGGGACCTGCTAAACGTTGAGAGGCGGCAGCAGGTCGAGGAGCTCTTCGAGGCCGCGCTCGAGTTGAGCCCGAGCGAGCGAGGCGCTTTCCTGGCGTCGCAATGCACGGGGGACCTGGAGCTGCGCGCCGAGGTCTCCGCCCTCCTGAAGGCGCACGAGCGACCGCGCGGTGTTCTGGAGGCTTCGCCCGGCGGTCTGGAGGCTTCGCCCGACGGTCTGGAGGCTTCGCCCGACGGTGTTTCGGCCGGCGTCAGGCCCGAGCGGGTACGGAGCGGACCCACGATGTCCGAGTTCGAGGCGCCCGACGTCGGCGTGTCCACGCAGAGCGGCGGAGCTCTCTCACGACTCTGGCGACGGCTCTTCGGTCCAGGCGACCGACCGCAGGGCGCGACACCCTCCTCGCCGGGAGCGTCTTCGACGGTCGAGATCGGCGGCCGGGTCTCCCACTACGAAGTGGGAGAGCGAATCGGGGGTGGCGGCATGGGTATCGTGCACAGAGCCCGGGATACGCGTCTGGACCGCACGGTCGCCCTCAAGTTTCTCCCGGCCCACCTGAGCGCGGATCGATCGGCGCGAAGTCGATTCCTGGTGGAGGCGCAGGCCGCCGCCGCTCTCGACCATCCCCACATCTGCACCGAGGGCGAGACGCTTCGCCAGAAGATCGAGCGGGGTCCGCTCGAGGTCGAGGAGGCCATCGAGATCTCCGTCCAGGTGGCCCGTGGCCTCGCGAAGGCTCACGAGGTGGGCGTGATTCACCGTGACATCAAGCCTGCCAACATTCTGGTTACGACCGACGGTATCGCAAAGATCGTCGACTTCGGTCTTGCCAAGCTGAGCGGGGTGGAGCTCACGAAGACGGGCATGGCGATGGGCACGGTAGCGTACATGAGCCCCGAGCAGGCCCTGGGCTCGGATGTGACGGCTCGGACCGACCTTTGGTCGCTCGGCGTGATGCTGTACGAGATGCTGGCGGGCGGGCGTCCCTTCACCGGTGAGAACAGCGTCGCCGTGCTTCATGCGATCCTGAAGCGCGAGCCGGACCCCATCGGTCGGCGACGCTCGGACCTCCCCCCCGGGCTGGAGCGCCTGATCCACTCCTGCCTCGTGAAAGAGGCGGTCGATCGGTGCCCGGCTGCCTCCGAGCTCGTTGCGCGACTACAGGAACTTCAAACGTCCACCGGGTCCCTCCGCCGAGCGCCAGGGGGCGCGGAGCGATTCATCGCTCCAGGGGGCGAGCGGCGGCATGCCTGCGTCGTCGTTGCCTCGATCTCCGCGTACTCCGATCTCGTAGAGCGCCTCTCACCGTCCGAGTTGGACGCGCTCACAGAGCGGATCGGCCAAGAGGCGGCACGGGTCGTGGAGGCTGAAGGCGGTGTCGTGAACAGCTGTTCAGGCGATCAAGTGGTGTCGCTGTTCGGCGTTCCCAGGGCGCATGAAGACGACGCCCGCCGGGCCGTCTCCGCTGCGCTCGCGGTTCAGGAAGCCCTCGGCGAGCTCAACATCGGCGTTGCCCAGACGTGGCCGTCGCCGCAGCTGGAGCTGCGTACGGGGATCGGCACCGGACTCGTCGTCGTGCAGCCGGAGACCGCTCCCGATCGTCGATACCGGATAGCGGGACGCGCCGTGGACGCCGCCTCCCGGCTCTCCGCGCACGCCGGGCCGGGCGAGATCCTGATCAGCGAGGAAAGCCAGCGGGCCGTGGCGGCGCTCTTCGAGACCGAGGCGGGCGAGCCGCTCAGATCTCGCGGTGGAACGGAGGATCTCACGCCCTATAGGGTCATCGCTGAGGCCAAGCGCCGGACGCCATTCGGGTCCACCGACAGACTCACCGCCTTCGTGGGTCGGGATAAGGAGATCTCGACGCTGATGGAAGCTTGCTCAGCCGCCTTGGCTGGTGAAGGCCGCTTCGTGAGCGTCGTCGGTGAGGCCGGGACGGGCAAGAGCCGACTCCTGCACGAGTTCAAGACAACGATCGACCCTGAGGGTGTGACGGTCCTCGACGGTCGATGCGTGGAAGGCGCCGTGAAGGGCTCGTTCGCCCCGTTTGTCGACGTCCTGCGTGCACGGCTCGGCATCGAGCGCGGCACGGTCCCGACCGAAGCGGATGTCCTGGAGCCGGTGCTCTCGATCTCCACCGAGCTGGAGGGCTTCGTGCCCTACTACCTGCAACTGTTGGACGTGGACTCCGAGGACCACGCGGTCCCCGATCTCGAGGGTCCACAGAAGAAGCTCGCGATCCTGGACGCGCTGGTCGCCCTCATCACCGTCGACGCCGAACGAAAGCCGGTGACCGTCTTCCTGGAAAACTGGCAGCACTCCTGCGAAGGGTCGCGCGAGGTCCTGAGACGGCTCACCGAGCTCGCCCCGGCACACCGGCTTCTCGTCGTGGTCACCGCGCGGCCCGAGACCGGACTCGGCTGGGATTCTCCTGCCTGTCACATGCCCATCTACCTGGGGCCATTGAGCATGGAGGCATCAGGCGAGCTCATTGGCTCCGCCCTCGGGGCGGATAGTCTACCCCCCGGACTTGCTGAACACCTCTATACCAGAGCGGGCGGCAATCCCCTCTTCCTGGAGGAGCTGTGCAGGACGCTGGCCGCGGAGAGCTGCCTGCACATCGAGGGCGGCGCGGCCCGCATGACCTGCGCCCTGGACAGCCTCGAGCTACCGGACACGGTCCAGGGCGTGATACGGACCCGCCTCGACGCGCTCGATCCCGCGACCCGTTCAGTCCTCACCCACGCTGCGGTCTTGGGCCGCGAGTTCTCGGAGGCGGTGTTACGCGGAGCCCTCGATGACCCGTCCGCTCTCACGGAGGCGATGGAATCGCTGAAGCGACTTGGACTGATCCAGCAGGTTGGCGTATCTCCGAACGTCACGTACCGATTCACGCACGCCCCGGTGCGGGAGGTCGCGTACGAGAGCCTGCTGCGCCACCGCCAGAAGGAGCTCCACGAGAAGGTGGCGGAGGTGATCGAGGAGCTCTATCCGGAGGAACTCGACCAGCATCTGGATCGCCTCGCCTCGCATTACGCCGCAGCCGGAGTGTGGTGGAAGGCCGTGCTCTACGGCCAGAGGGCGGCGGAGCGTGCAGAGACTCTCAGCCAATTCGCCGATGCCCTCGAGCTCCTGGACGAGACCCTGGAGGCCGCGAGCCGGTTGCCGTCTCGCGAAGAGCGGGACGAGGTGCGGCTCGGGATTCTCTTCAAGCAGGAGCGGCTTTGCGAGACCGTTGGCCTTCGAGAGCGTCAGCAAGGCATCTGCGGTGAGCTCGTGCGCCTGCTGGAACCCGGCGGCGCCTCGGCGCGTCTCTCTGAGGCCTATCTCCGGCAAGGAGATCTCTATACGCTCACCCACGAGTTCCGCCTAGCGGAACGCGAGCTCAGCCGTTCCCTCCGCGTGGCCCGCGAGCTGGGTGATCGGGCGGCGGAGCGGAATGCGTTGCGCAGCATCGGCCTCCTGCGCTGGCACCAAGAGCGCAACGAGGAGGCGATCTCACTCCAGGAGCAGGCACTGGCCATCGATCGCGAGCTGGGTGACCCCGAGGGCATGATGATCGATCTCTCCAACCTCGGGAACCTGTACAAGGGTCTTGGCCGGTACGACGACGCGTTGGAGTTGCTGCAGGAGGCCGTCGAGGTACGCGAGCGATACGCCGGGCAGGACTACGGGGAGTTAGACAAGAAGCTCAGCTACGTTCTACACATCATCGGGAACATCTATCGTTCGCTCGGAGAGAACGAGAAAGCGCTCGAGTACATCGATCGGTCCGCCTCCCACGTCGGCGGTTCCATGCTCGCCGTTCATCGCTCCTACCATCTGATGTCGCTCGCCCATCTCCAGCTACAGGAAGGGCAGATAGAGGAGAGCCTGGAGCTTTACCGCCAGGCCGTCGAGGCGAGCCGCCGCGCCAGCACCGCGGATGGGTTCGCCCAGGCACAGCGCGCACTGGGAGACGTGCTGGTGGGCCTCAAGCGATGGAGCGAGGCCCTCCCCCACCTCGTGGAGGCCGCCGAGACGTTCCGCCAGTTGAGAGATACCGAAGCGGAGGCGGCGATGTGGCAGGCGGCGGCCAAAGCGTACGAAGCCGAGGGAAATCTGGCCGACGCGATATCGGCCTGGGATCGGGTTCGAGTGCTCGGCGAAAGATACCACGATGACGCCAGGGTCCTGACCGTGTTGGAAGCTCTGGCCAGGCTCTCCAGATCCGAGGATCCGGAGCACGCCATGCGGCTCTACCAAAAGGCGATCCTCCTCGCCCGGGCGCTGGGCGAGACCACGACGCTGGCCTCGCTCTCCAACTCGCTTGCCATCCTGCACTGGCGAAGGAACGAGCACCAACAGGCCCTGGAGTTCTACCGCGAGGCCCTCCACATCTACAAGGACCTCGAGGACTGGGTGCATGCCGGCCTGATCCTCAACTCGTTGGGCGTCACCTTGCGGGACATGGGGCACACCGAGGAGGCCGTGGCCAACCTCCGCGAGGCGCTGGAGGTCAACCGTATGACCGGGGAGCGTCTCCTGGAGGCACACAGCTTGGCGATCTTGGGCGAGCTTGAGCACGAGAACGCAGAGTACGAGGCCGCGATCGAACATCTGGAGGCCTCGCTGGCAATCAGGCGCGACTTGGGCGACCGTTCGGGGATGGGCTGGATGCTCTACCGCATGGCGCGCGCCAACTCGGCGCTGGGATCGGCCACGGTCGCTCGTGGCCTCGCGGCCTCGGCGGCCGAGATTGCGGAGGAGTTGGCCGACGGCGAACTTGGCAAAGCGTGCCGCACCCTTGATATGGAGCCGTGAGTCGCGACGTCCAGCGGAGCTTCCATAGCGCGGCTCACCGCATCGAACCCGTTGCAGTCCGGAGGCATTCAGTGCCACGCTTCATGGTTGAGCGCACCGTCAACGACATCTCGATGGAGATGCTCGAGCAGATCACGCGCCGCTCCAAGGAGGTGCTCACCGACATGAGCGGCGTGCGGTGGATCCGGAGCTTCGTATCGGAGGCGGAAGGCAAGATCTACTGCGAGTACGATGCGCCGAGCGCCGATCTCATTCGGGAAGCGTCGCGACGGGCGGGGCTGCCCGTCGACCGGATCAGCGAGGTGTCGATCGAGATCAGCCCTGAGATGTTTCGCTAAAGCAGGCTGCCCGGCCGCGGTCTACCGAGGCCGGTTGACCAAGGAATAGAGAAGAATGCCCCACCGAGTCGTCTCGGCCCGCTTCGCCTGCTCCCTGTCGCTGTTCCTCTTCCTTACCTCCTGTGCGACCAACCCTGCCACGGGCGGAAAGATGCTCTCGCTCGTGAGCGAGTCGCAGGAGATCCAGATGGGGCAGCAGTTCTCGGAGGAGGTCGAGGCTTCGATGCCACTCGTGGACGATCCCGAGCTGCAGGCCTACGTGCAGGGGGTCGGCCTCGCGCTGGCGGCCGTATCGGAGCGCCCGGATCTGCCCTGGAGCTTCAGGATCGTGGACGACCCTGTGGTCAACGCGTTCGCGCTGCCGGGCGGTCCCGTCTATGTGACGCGCGGCATTTTGGCCTACTTCTCCTCCGAGGCCGAGATGGCTGCCGTGCTCGGCCACGAGATCGGCCACATCACCGCCCGACACAGCGTGGAGCAGATCTCCCGCGCCCAGCTAGCCGGGATCGGCCTGGCGGTTGGCTCGATGCTGAGCCGAGACGTAGCGCGCTATTCGGGCCTCGCGAGCCAGGGGCTGCAGGTGCTCTTCCTCAGCTTCGGACGCGACGATGAGCACGAGAGCGACATGCTCGGCGTGCGGTACGCCGGCAGGCTCGACTACGACGTTCGCCAATCGGTCACGATGCACGAGAAGCTGGACCGCATCGGCGAGCTGTCGAACGGCGGAGGGATCCCGAGCTGGCTGTCGACGCACCCCAGCTCGGAGGACCGAATAGAACGCCTGCACGCCCTGGTGGACACCATCCCCGGGCTGGCCGACGCTAAGCTCGGCAGGGACGAATACCTCTTCCACATCGATGGCCTCGTGTATGGAGAGGACCCGCGGAAGGGGTACTTCGCGGGCAGCCTCTTCCTGCACCCAGACCTGAAGTTCCAGATACGCTTTCCGGATGGCTGGCAGACGGCCAACCTCCCCAGCGTCGTCGGCGGCCAAGCCCCGGGCCAGGATGCCATCGTCCAGCTGACGCTCGCCTCCGGAGAACCCAACCATGCTGAAGCCGCCCGGGTCTTCTTTTCCCAAGACGGGGTGAGCTCCGGTCGGGTCAGCAGGGAGCGGATCAACGGGCTCCAGGCCACTATGGGATCGTTCCTGGCCCAGACCGAGCAGGGCGTGCTGGAGGGGATCGCGGCCTTCCTCGATTATGGCGGCCTCACGTATCGGATAATGGGCTACACGGTTCAAGGCCGGCTGAGGGACTACCAGGACGCGATCCTGCGCTTCATCCGCTCCTTCGCGATCCTGACCGATCGGGCGGCGCTTTCGGTCGAACCTATGCGCATCGATCTCTACACGCTCGAGCGGGCCACCTCGATTGCCGAGCTCTCGCCCCGAAAGCCCTCGCCGGCGTCGGAAGCCCGGCTGGCCATTCTCAACGGCGTCCAGGAAACCGAGCGGATCCCGGCCGGGACGACCATCAAGTGGGTGGTCGGGGAGCCGCCGCCCGGCGCGACACGTGACTGAGCCATGAAGTGGAGATCCGGTAGGCGCAGCCAGCACGTCGAGGACCGGCGCGGGCGCCGCGTTTCCGGTGGCGTCAAGATCGGCGGCGGCCTGACAGGCCTTACATGCGACACATTCGCCCGGGCCGGGCTGTAGCGGCCCTTCAAACCCCGCAGTAGGCACAATAGGATCAAAGGAGAAGAACGAGATGGGGCTGATCGAATTCGTAAAGGAAGCAGGCGCCAAGCTCCGGCTGGGCAAATCCAAGGAAGACGCCGCAGTCGAGGAGTACATAGAGGAGTCGACGAAAGCCAACGCGCTCTGGCATCTCGTCCGTGATCTCGGGCTCGAGATCGAGGATCTGAATATTCAGTTCGACGATGGGATCGCGACCGTCACGGGCACGACCGTGACGCAGGCCGAGCGGGAGAAGGTCGTTCTTGCGGTGGGCAACGTCGAGGGAGTCTCAGGGGTGGACGATCAGATCACGGTCGCCACGCCGGAGCCAGCCGCGACCTTCTACACCGTCGTGTCGGGAGATACCCTGTCGGGGATCTCCCTCGAACACTACGGCAACGCGATGAAGTACATGGTGATCTTCGAGGCCAACCGTCCGATGCTCGAGAACCCGGACCTCATCTATCCGGGCCAGGTGCTGAGAATTCCTCCGCTCGAAGGCTGACGGCGGCCAACGATCGGCCGCCCCGGAGAGGACGTAACGGTCAACGGCGATCGTCGCAGAAGACGGCGAAGCCGGCGCTCGCCTCGTGACGAGGGGCCGTCGACCCCGGATTCGATAGCCCCGCCAGGTTCGGGATCGCCAGGGAGACTACGGCTTCGCGGGCCTGCGTGGCGGGCCCGGGTCGCGCCAGCGCCACGGTCGCTAGACCGGCGACAGCGAGGATCAGGATCTGCATCGTGGTTTGTGTTTCGACCGTCATGTGCCTCTCCCCGTTGACGTGACCTCGAGTCCGGCTCACAAAGGTTCGACAACGGAGAGCTCGGGTCCGTTGGATCGAGGCCGTCACGATCCCACGCCCTGGAGATGGCATCGTGAGAGGAGGGTAGATGACGACAGCGATCGGACGCGCAGGGTTCGGCCTCTGCCTGGTGTTGGGAGGCTTGAACGGACTGGTCGCGAGCGGCAAGATCGAGGCGCAAGAGACGCCGCGGGAGATCATCGATCGGGTCGACCGGATCCTGCGCGGCGAATCGAGCCACGGCCTCGCCACCATGGAGGTGGTGACGGAGCACTGGCAACGGAGCCTGACAATGGAGATGTGGTCGCTCGGGACCGAGTACTCCCTGGTCCGGATCACGGCTCCGCGCAAGGAGGCCGGTACCGCCACGTTGAAATCCGGTGACGACATCTGGAACTACCTGCCCAGAGTGGATCGCACGATCAAGATTCCCGCCTCGCTGATGATGGGCTCCTGGATGGGTTCTCACTTCACGAACGACGACCTCGTGAAGGAGAGCCGCCTGGTGGAGGACTACGAGATCGAGATCGGCTTCGAGGGCGTCCGGGAGGGCGACGACGAGGTATGGGAGTTCGTCCTCACACCCAAACCCGAGGCCGCCGTCGTGTGGAGCCGCATCGAATTCCAGGTCCGAAAGGACGACCTCATGCCCACGTGGGCGCGCTACTACGATGACGACGGAGAGCTCGTTCGGATTCTCGAGTACAGCGACTATCGGGAGATGGGGGGGCGGTTGGTACCAGCCGTGATGGTGATGGTGCCGCAGGACAAGCCGGACGAGAGGACGTCCGTCAGATACTCGCAGCTCGACTTCGACATCGATATCGACGAGGATTTCTTCTCACTCCGCGCCCTTCAGTCGGGGAGCGATTGACGTGCCGATGGAACCGTGGCCGCGAATCGGCTGGCGGAATCTCGGCCGCAACCGGCGGCGAACCGTCATCACCGCCGCGGGTCTCGCTTTCGGATACTTCGCCATCGTCCTCATGAACGGCCTCATGGGGGGGATGACCGCCGAGATGATCGAGAACGGCACGGGCTTCCTAATGGGGCAAATCCAGATTCACGCGGCGGATTATCTCCCGCAGCGAAGCATCTACGAGACCATCGGCGGCCGCGACGGAGCGGATGTGAAAGCCCTGATTCAGACGGCCACGGCGGATGCGGCGATCGAAGCCGCAGCACCTCGCGTCTACGCCGGAGGCCTGGTGAGCTCCGGCGCATCGACGAGCGCCGCGATGCTCGTCGGCGTCGATCCCGACCTCGAGCCTGGCGTGAGCCGGATCTTCCGTGGCGTCGTGAAGGGGCGTCCCCCCACCAGCGGAGCGAACGAGATCCTCATCGGCGCGGAGATGGCTCGCCAGCTGGGGGTCGATGTGGGGGACGAGCTCGTCCTGGTGGCACCAGCCGCCGACGGATCGCTCGGCAACGACCTCTATGTCGTCTCCGGCATCTTTCGGAGCGGCATTGCCGAGCTCGACGGCCAATTCGCGATGCTACCCATCGGGCGACTCCAGGCGCTGGCGGCTCTCGAGCCCGATCGGGTGCACGAGATCGCGGCGGCGACCGCCGACCCGTGGCTCGCTTCCGAAGCGGCGCAGAGGCTTGCCGGACCGATCTCCAAGCTCTCGGACCAGGCCGTCGTCCAGCCATGGACGGAGCTTAGACCCGAGATGATGGACTATGCGCAGCTGGCGAAATCCTGGAGCTTCGTGGTCATCGTTATCGTCTTCGCGATCGCGATCTTCGGGGTGGCGAACACGATGCTGCTCGGGACGTTCGAGCGGCGGAGGGAGTTCGCGGTAATCATGGCGATCGGGGCCGCACCCGGCGCTGTCCTGAGGACGGTCCTCTACGAGGGCGTGGCCCTGGGAGCGATCAGCCTCGTGTTCGGCGTGCTCATCACGCTGCCTGTTCTACTGTGGTGGCACAACGCTCCACCCGACCTGGGTTGGCTGTACGGGGACTTCACCATGTTCGGCGCTCTCATCAGACCCGTCCTACGCGTCGAGTACGACGTGGCCAGCGCGCTCTGGGCCGGACTGGCGCTCCTGCTCACGGCGCTACTGGCGGCGTTGGTCCCGGCGGCGCGGGCCGCACGACTCCTCCCCGCCGACACGCTGTCGGCCGACTGATGAACCGGGCTCGGCTGATGCTCAGACTGGCCCTCCGCAATCTGCGCAGGCAGGCTCGCCGCAGCCTCCTGACGGCAGCCGCCATGGTAATCGGGGGCGGACTGTTGATCTTTTCGGTCTCTCTCGGAGATGGGACCCACGAGGATTGGATCGAGTCCGGAGTGCGCACGGGGAGCGGCCACATCGCCATCCAGGCGCCCGGATACTTACTGAGCCACAAGATAGAGGACCGGCTGAGCACAGAAACCGTGGCGGCGGCTCGGGCCGCGCTGCGGAGCCCGGGCATCGCGGAGTCCGTCCTAGAAGTCGTTCCGAAGCTGACGACCGGCGGCCTGGCCAGCTCACCCACCGGCGCCCGTCCCGTGGAGGTCGCCGGCGTAAATCCGGTCGACGAGGCCCGCTTCTCGACTCTGGATGAGAGGGCCATCGAGGGGCGCTACCTGGAGCCTGACGACCGACTGGCCGCCTACGTCGGCGCCGAGCTGGCGGAGGGTCTGGAGCTCAGGCTGGGCTCGAGAATGGTGCTGACGGCCCAGGACGCAGAGGGCGAGATCTCCGGCCAGCTGGTGCGCGTGGTCGGTATCTTTCAGACGGGAATTCCGGAGGTCGACCAGCGGATCGTGCACATCCCTCTTCGGACCGCGGGGGAGTGGCTCGGAGCGGAGGGCGCCGTCACCACAGTGGCGGTTCTGGTCGATCGAAGCCGGGTGGTTAGACGCACCGTGCGCCGTCTCGAAGCGGCCCTGGCGGAGCCGATCGCCGATGGACGGCTGGCGGTCCTGACCTGGCAGGAAGCGATGCCCGAGCTTGACGCGGTCGTCAAGGTGGACGATCTGGGCAACTACATGTTTCAGGGCATCATGTTCGGGATCATTGCCCTGGCGATCGTGAACACCATCCTGATGTCCGTCCTCTACCGACACCGGGAGTTCGGCGTCCTGCAGGCGCTGGGATTCACACCCGGCCAGACGGGAGCCCTCGTCATGGCGGAAGGCGTCGTACTCACGGTGCTGAGCGGCCTGCTCGGGATCGGCCTTGGCCTGCTCGTGACCTGGTTCTTCTGGCGGGACGGGTTGGATATCTCGTTCACGTGGCAGGAGGATTGGACCTTTTCGGGTGTCGTGCTCGATCCGGTGATCGTCCCCCTGTTCAGAACCGCAAGGGTGATTCAGGGTCTGTTGTTCATTCTGTTTATCGGGACCTTGGCGTCCTTCTACCCGGCCTACCGGGCCACCCGAATAGATGTGGCCGAAGCGATGAAATTCGAACGATGACCGAAACGCGAGCTGTAGCGAGCGCCGAGGAGATGCCGACCGATCGGGCTGCCGTCCGTACGGACGACGTGTGGAAGATCTTCCTTCAGGGTCCGGAGGAGGTCCAGGCCGTGCGGGGCGTGACCCTCGCCATCGAGCGTGGCGATTTCGTGGCGATGGCCGGGCCGTCCGGCTCCGGCAAGACGACGCTGCTCAACCTGATCGGAGGGCTCACGAGGCCCACTCGCGGGCACGTTTGGGTCGCCGGACACGATGTCGCCCGCATGACGGGCCGCGAGCTGGCACACCTGCGATTGGAGCAGGTGGGCTTCGTGTTTCAGGCCTACAACCTCCTGCCGGTGCTTACGGCGTTCGAGAACGCCGAGCTGCCTCTGTTGATGTTGGGCGTGGAGGAGGACGAGCGGAGACAGCGAGTGCACGAACTGTTCGAGCGCACGGGACTCACGGGCCTCGAGGATCGACGCCCCGGCAAGCTCTCCGGCGGGCAGCAGCAGCGCGTTGCGATCATCCGGGCCGTGGCTTCGAGGCCGGCCCTCGTCCTTGCCGATGAGCCGACGGCGAACCTGGATTCCGCTACGAGCGCTTCGCTGTTGGCGATGATGGAAGAGCTGAACCGCGAGACCCACACCACCTTCGTGTTCGCCACCCATGATCCGCTGGTGATGGAAAGGGCGCGCCGTCTCATCCGCCTCGTCGACGGCCGGGTCAACGCCGACGATTCTCAGCAAACGGGTGCGCGACGGGCCCATGATGGAAGCCCGGTCGAGCCCGAGGCGGCTCCTGAGCTCGAGCGGTGATTCGCGCGCCAGCTCTCGCGGCCCTGCTTCCCGCTCTGCTATTCGCCGGGTCGTCGGCCCGGGCACAGATCCCGGTGCCTTGGCTGAGCGGCTATTACCTGACCGTGCCTCTGTGGAGCGAGGCAACCCCCTTCAGCGCAGGCGGATTCGGGAACTTACAGCGCCTGCGCTTCATGGCCGATCCCCGGCTCGGTCCGGTGGCCGTCGATGTGGCGTACGAACAGTACATCTCCTGGAGCGCGAAGGCGGACGGGGGGCTGGGATTCGGCGTTCCGGGAGCGGTCGCTCCCGGCGGTGGCGAGTGGCTCGACCTCCAATGGGTGATCGAGGACGACGAAAACCTCCGCTGGACCCAGCGCTTCGATCGGCTCAACGTGACGGCGTCCGCGGGCGACCTGCTGAGCGCGACTTTGGGACGCCAATCGCTCTCGTGGGCCACGACACTGTTCCTGACCCCCGCCGACCCTTTCGTGCCCTTCGATCCGGCAGACCCGTTCCGAGAGTACCGAGCTGGCGTAGATGCCGGGAGCGTCCGCTTCTTTCCGGGGGCGCTCAGCGAGGCGGAGATCGTAGTCCGGCCGGCGAAGTACGTGCTCGACGAAACGCTGACCGTGCTGGGCCGCTACAAGGGGGTGGTCGCCAACTGGGAGCTCTCCGGTTACGCCGGTGTGCTCAACGACCGGGCAGCCTTCAGCTTCGGCGCGGCCGGGGGCGTCGGCAAAGCCGCGCTCAGGGGCGAGCTCCAGTTGCGAGATGAAGAGGAGGAATTCGCCCTCCGTGGCACGGCCGGCGTCGACACGCGTTTCAGCGCGCTGGGCCGAGACCTGTACCTCGTGTTCGAGTATCAGCACGACGACTTCGGGGCCTCGAGCGCGGACGAG
>JARRMU010000064.1:0-11108 GCA_037385645.1 Gemmatimonadales bacterium | reverse complement strand
CATCCGCTGCTCTCGACCCAGCTGTTGGTGCTGTGGAGCCTGAACGATCTGAGCGCCCTGTTCGCGCCGGGCGCAAGCTACTCGCTGAGCGATGACGCCACCGCCCAAGGCGGAGTGTTCGTGGGAGTCGGCCATGGCGATGTCACCCCTGAAGATCCGCTGCCATCCGAGTACGGCGTCGTGCCAACGACCGTTTACGCCTCGATCTCGCTCTTCATCTGATTCCGGCTCCTGCCGGCCTCTGCGCGTAACAAAGAGGCTCGTCGGTCGGCCCAGGAGAGGTGGAAAGCGGCCTTGCTCGCGATCGATACGCATGTGCCGGAGTAGATGAGGCAGGTTAGGACGCAGACAAGGGAGAGCCAGTAGATGTCGAGAGCAGCGATTCCCCACGCGTGGAGGAGAACGGCGTTCCGAGGGGCAGCCGCCGCCGGTCTCGTGCTTGTGTCGACGTTCGGGAATCGGGCACCGGTCGTCCGCGCGCAGACCGTCGACACCGCTCCGGCGCAGACCGCCGACGCGGAGATCCGTCGGGTGAGCCGCGAGCGCATCGAAGCGGCGATGGCTGGGCAGGCGACCCTCGGCTATAACCTGCTCGCATCGACCAACTCCACACGCTTCGAGACAGCCGTACTCCTCGATATCGTGCGCTCGGCCCTCCCCGAGGAGGCCGAGGGGCCGCTACTGCTTCAGCACGAGGATTGGTACGAGGCGTACCGTTCAGTCACGGGGCTCGAGCCGGAGGACGTGCCCGAGTTCGTAGCACTCGCCCACGAGTTCGGGCAGGATCGGATCATCGACTTCGACCCGGCCCGAACCAAGATCGAGATCAAGAAGGGCTTCGAGCCCGATCGGGTGGTCCACGTGAAGGTCGGCTGGCCCGAGGAACCCGGGACGCCGGACCGGTACACCTTCACCGATACCACGACGAGTCCGCACCTGCGGATCACGAACCGGCAGCGGATCAGCTACTGGCTGCTCGACTACGGCAACTTCATCGTTCAGGACCATATCGAGGGGGTGCAGGCGCGTCCGCTGGGTGGAGCGCTCGGGACGCTCTTCTCCATCGTCGGCGACGGCAGCGCCAAGCAGAACCGGATCGCCATCTCCGAGGACGGCCTGGTGGTGACCTATGCCACCGCCAAGAAGGGACCGTTCAAGGTCCAGCCGCTGACCCTCACCTATCCCGATGGCACGGTGGAAACCGAGTTTCCGCCCGACCGCCACGATCTCCTCCAGCTCACCTATCGCGTCAAGCTTCCGCTCGAGGTGAAGTACCCGAAGGAGGAGTCTGACTGACCCGACTTCCGCCGATCGACCCACACGTACATCTGAGAGCGAATCGATGAGATTGACCGGCCGAGTTGCTATCGTCACGGGAGGGGGCCGCGGGATCGGCCGCGGGATTGCGCGCCGGTTCGGGGCGGAGGGCGCGGCGGTGCTGCTCACGTCGCGAACCGCCGCGGAGTTGGAACGCACCGCATCAGAGATCACGGAAAGCGGCGGCACGGCGGCGGCCGTGCCGGCCGATGTCAGCCGTGAGTCCGGGTGCGAGAGGGTCGTCGGAGAGGCACGCAAGCGGTTCGGCGCCGTCGACATTCTCGTGAACAACGCCGGCATCTTCGGTCCCGTCCGCCCGGCGGAGGAGATCACGCCGGCGGAGTTCGACGAGGTCCTCGCGATCAACCTGCGCGCACCGTTTCTGCTCAGCCGCCTTGTGCTTCCGGAGATGTACGAGCGCGGCTCGGGGGTGATCCTCAATATCTCGAGTATCGGGGCGAAGCTTGCCTTCGCGTGGAATGGCGCCTACGGCACATCGAAGGCGGGGATCATCGGCCTCACCCGGAGCGTCGCGGCCGAAGCGGCGAGACGCGGCGTCCGAGTCAACGCCATCTGCCCCGGACCCGTGACCGAGACCCGGATGTCGCAGGAGCTGGGCCGGGGGATCGCGGAACGGCTGGGGCTGGACGAGGAGGCCCAGCGCGAAGGGTTTCTCGACAACGTTCTGCAAGGTCGTGCGCAGACGGTCGACGAGATCGCCGCCGCAGCCGTTTTCCTGGCGTCCGACGAGGCGAACGCCATCACCGCCCAGGCCATCAACGTGGATGGCGGCATGGTCTATTATTGAGTCGAGCCGCTTGCGGCTCGCACCGCCATCCAGGAGAGCATCATGATCGACATAGGGACAGTGGCGCCGGACTTCGAGCTCGAGGCCGATTCCGGCCAGACCATCCGCCTCGCTGATTACCGGGGCAAACGAGTCGTCCTCTACTTCTACCCGAAGGACGATACGTCCGGCTGCACGAAGCAGGCGTGCGGGTTCAGGGATCGACTGCCCGCCTTCGAGGCCAGGGACTTGGTGGTTCTGGGCGTCAGTCCGGATGGCGTGCGCTCGCACGAGCGCTTTCGGGACAAGTATGGGCTCAACTTCCCCCTGCTCTCGGACCCGGACCATTCCGTGGCCGCTGCGTACGGCGCCTGGGGAAAGAAGAAGATGTATGGTCGCGAGTACGAGGGGATTCTCCGCAGCACCTTCATCATCGGAACGGACGGCCGCGTGGAGGCGGTCTACGCCAAGGTAAAGCCCGCCGGACACGCGGATCTTCTGCTCGAAGACCTCCGGAGCTAGGCGGACTCCGCGGACGGACGGCACCGGAGCGCGGCAACGTCACGAGCGAAGGGCCCGGATCCCCTCGATCAGCCGCTCCGCGCCTTTCATTCCATTCCCTCGACGCAACGCCCCCAAACAGTCTACGGCCCACGACCAGGGAATCTCCCGAGGGTTGCGGTTGTCGAAATGGTGAGCGTCGGAGATGAGAACCTCCGGACGCTCGCAGGCAGGACCACGATAACGTGCGAACCGCGAGAACAGGGAGTGAACGATGAGGAAAGGGACGAGGCGGATCCGGCTGAGGTCGGGTAGACGCAGGATATGGCTCAGTGGGCTGACGGGACTGGCATTGGTCGCGATCCTCGCCGTGCCGGCCGAGGCGCAACAGCAGGGGAAGCGTCAACGCGGCATGGATCCGGAAGCACGCATGGAGAGGTTGAAGGCCAGCCTCGAACTCACCGACGATCAGGTGGCAGCGCTCGAGCCGATCTTCGCCGCCCACGATCAGAAGCGCCGTGAGCTGTCCGAGAAGCTCAGCGCCGAGCGCCAGGCGATGCGAGAACAGATGGAAGCCCTGCGGCTAGAGATGGACGAAGAGCTGGCCGAAGTTCTGACCGAAGAACAGATGCAATCATTCCTCGAGCACCGTGAGGAGATGCGGCAGCGGTTCAAGGACGGGCGACGTGGCGGACGGGGCAAGCCTCCACCGTCGGAAGGCTGAGCAGGCATGAGGCTGCCGCGCGTGCGGACGGCGGTCGACGCCCGCACATTGCTCGATGATGAACGATCGCATTCCGGACGAAGATCTTCTGGAGCGGGCCCGCGAAGGGGATCAGGCAGCATTTCGCACGCTTGTCGAACGTTACGAGCATGTGGTGGCGGCCACCGTCATCGGTATGCTTGGGCCGGGAGCGGAAGCGGACGACGTCGGACAGGAGACCTTCATCAGTTTCTATACGGCGCTGAAGAAGTTTCGAGGGGAAGCGTCACTGAAGACATATCTTACGAGAATCGCTATCAACCAGTCTCTCAACGCCCTCAAGAGGCGGAAGCGGTTTCGCTCCCGGCACGTGGAGGGCGAGTTGATTGAGACGATCGAGTTGGATGCCGGGGAGGGATCGGCGGATCGAGCCGAGAGTCGGGAGGTGCGCGAGGTCGTGAGAAGCGCGATTGATCGCCTCGCACCGAAGCAGAGAGCAGTGGTCACTCTCAGGTTGATCGACGGCTACTCGACCCGGGAGACGGCGGAGATCCTCGGGGTGCCGGAAGGCACGGTGCTCTCCCGGCTCTCGCGAGCCCTGAAGAGACTGCAGCCACACCTTCAGCCGTTGATGGAAGCATGATGAGAGACCGAGACCTGCTGGATACGCTGGGGCCGATCATCCGGGACGCGGAGGATCGACGCTTCGAGCCCGGCTTCTCCGGCCGAGTGATGGAGCGGATCCGGGCCGAGGCCGAGGTGCCGGTCATCGTGCTCTCGCGCGCCCTCGGACGGCAGTTCCTGCGGCTGGCACCCATCGCCGCCGCGGTTCTGGTGGCTCTGAGCGCCTATAGTTTGTTGGGTTTGCGTACGTCTTCCGGTCAATCGATGCTCGAGACCGCCCTCGGTCTCGAGCCGTTGACCGTCGAGACGGCCTACGCGCTGGATCAGAGCTTATACGCGGCTGACGACGAGTAACGGGAAAGTCATGACGATGCGCATCGAGACCAAGTCGGCGTTGATTCTCCTCGCGACGTTCCTGATCGGTGGCCTCGTCGGCGTTCTGACAGCGGGCGCGATCGCACAGAGACGCGCGTCCCGCGTGGCCGAGCTCCGCGAGCGTGGTTTCGCAATGCACCTGGAGCGGATCATCCAGCCGAGGGACGAGGCGCAACGCGAGGCGATTCGAACGATCCTCTCGACGGCCGCCAAGCGGAACCTGGCGACAATGGCGGACGCCCGCGAGGAAATCCGCAGCAGCTTGGAGGAGATGCGAGAAGAGCTCGATCCGCTGCTGGACGAGGAGCAACGCGAACGAGTCGATGAGGCGGTGAAGCGCTTCCGGCGCGGCCCTCCGGGTCGTCAACCGGGAACTCCTGGCTTCGGTAACCCCGAGCAGGGCCGCAGGCCTGGTGGACGCGGAGAGAGGCCGCGGCACGGCACGGGCCCGGCCGGCCGTCCCCCACCGGAGGGAGGCGAGCAGCCGGCCGAGCCGCCGCTGGAGCCGCCCGAAGGCAGCTAGCGGCCATCCGCGACTCGGGAGGAGCCGCTCGCTAGGTGGTCGTTACGTCGATCGGCAACTCCCGGATCCTCTGGCCGGTGGCCGCGAAGACCGCGTTGGCGACGGCGGGCGCCACGGGCGGGACCCCCGGCTCGCCGACGCCCGTAGGAGGTTCGTCACTCTCGACGATGTGAACATGGATATCCGGGACTTCGCGTATCCGGAGAATCGGGTAGTTGTGAAAATTGCCCTGCTGGACCCGGCCATCCTTCATCGTGATGTCGCCGTGCAAGGCCAGGCTGAGGCCGAACACCACCGCTCCCTCCAGCTGCGCGCGAATTCGATCGGGATTGACCACCAGCCCACAGTCCACCGCCGTGTCGATCCGGTGTATCCTCAGCGCTCCGTTCGTGACGGAGACCTCGGCCACCGTTCCGACGTAGGTGACGAAGCAGTAATGAGCCGCAATCCCGAGCCCGTGACCCGGCGGTAGCCGACGACCCCAGCCGGCCTCTCTCGCTGCCACTTCCGCCACCTTGCGCAGCCGGGTCGTGTCGTACGGCATGGTGTTCTTGTCGGCGCCGTAGGCGTTCTCATCCCCCTCCCAGATGTCGATGACCCTGCCCGGTCCGATGAGCTCGAGCAGGTAGTCCTTCGGATCCCGACCGGCCAGGGCGGCCAGCTCGTCCGCGAACGCTCCGATCGCGAAGCCGTGGTGGACGTTGGAGACCGAGCGCAACCAGCCGATGCGCGTGTGCGCGGGCGCCGGACAGGCTTCACAACGCAAGTTGGGAATATCGAACGGCACGGTCATGCATCCGAGATTCAACTCTCCGCCCGTCGGACGGTCCACACCATCCTCGAAGGTGGCCGAGATGCTGGGGAACGCCGTCCGATGCAGCCAGCCAGTCGCTCGCCCGGAGGCATCGAGCGCGCCCTCGATCCGCTGAACGCTCAAGGCGTGGTAGAAATCGTGCTGAAGGTCATCTGCGCGCGTCCAGGTCACGTTGACCGGACGTCCTACTTGCTGAGAGATCGACACCGCCTCAAGCACGAAGTCGGGCATCGACTTCCGCCCGAATGCGCCGCCGAGAAGCGTGACGTGGAGATCCACCGATTCCTCTGGCCGTTCCAGCAGCTTGGCAGCGAGATCACGCGCTGTCTGCGGATCCTGGACGGGTGCCCAGATCTCGCATCCCTCATCCGTCACCGACGCCACGCAGGCGGGAGGCTCCATGGAGGCGTGGGCAAGGTACGGCACGTAATACTCGGCCGAATGGGTCTGAGCCGCGGCGGCGAACGCCGCGTCCAGGTCTCCTTCGGAGCGGTCGGCACGGCCGGGAGCTCGAACCGCTTCCTGCAGGGCCTCTCGATACGAGGCGGAATCATGCGTCGCATTCGGTCCGTATTCCCAATCCACGCGCAGCGCATCCCGGCCCTCGAACGCCGCCCAGGTGTTCTCCGCCACCACCGCGACGCCACCTAGCGCCGCAAAGCCGGGCGGTGTGGGTGCGGCGGCCAACTCGACGACCTGGATCACTCCCGGCACGGCGAGCGCTCCTTCCGCCTGGTACGAACGCGCACTCCCGCCGACGACCGGGCAGCGGGCGACCGCGGCGTAGACCATGCCGGGCAGGCGGACGTCGGCCGCGTACACGACCGCGCCGGTCGTGATGTCGAGATTGTCCACCCCGTCCATTGGACGGCCGATGTAACGGAACTCATCCGGCGTTTTGAGCGCGACGTCCTCGGGCACCGCGAGGTTGCCGGCCGCCTCCGCCAGAGCCCCATAGCCGAGGGTGCGGCCGGTCGGCACGTGCGTCACCTCGTGGGCACTTCCCACGCACTCCTGCACAGGGACGTCCCACTCGTCGGCGGCCGCTTGCTCCAGCATCCGGCGCGCCACGGCCCCGGCTTCGCGCAGGCGCTGGAAGTCGGTGCGTACGCTTTGGGAGCCACCGGTGTTCTGGTCTCCGAACGCCGGATCTCCCGGAGCTTGTACCACGCGGACGCGCGACCAATCGGCCTCCATCTCATCGGCGATGACCGCCGAAAGGGAGGTGCGCACCCCCTGCCCCATCTCGGACCGGGCCACCACGATCTCCACCTCGCCCGACGGGTGAAGGTGCACGAACACGTTCGGCGAGAAGCTCGCTTCGGGCGCCGCCGAGGAGGCGTTCGCCAGAGCGGGCCCGACGCCGCCTCGACGGCCCCATGCCGTCGACACGCTCAGCATCAGACCGCCGCCCGCGGCCGCCGCTGTTCTGATGAAGGCTCGCCGGGTCACTCCGTTGGTCGCGACGCCAACATCCGCCGGCGGCTCCGCCGCGACGCCGGTCATGATCCACCTCCCCCGGTCGCGGCCGACCGACTAGCGGCCGTCCTGATCGCCTCGCGAATGCGTGGATACGCGCCGCAGCGGCATAGGTTGCGCCGCTGCGCCTCGTCGATCTCCGCCTCGGTCGGGCTCGGATTGCGCGCCAACAGCGCCGCCGCGTTCATGATCTGGCCGGGCATGCAATAGCCGCACTGCGGCACGTTCAGTTCCCGCCAGGCCACCTGAAGCGGATGGCTCCCGTCTTCCGACAGCCCCTCGATCGTGAGGATCGTCTTGTCGGCGGCCGAAGAGATCGGCTCGACGCACGCCCTGATGGCCTCGCCGTCCAGGAGCACCGTGCACGATCCGCACAGGGCCATGCCACAACCGAACTTGGCGCCCGTCAGCCCGAGAACATCCCGGAGAACCCACAGGATCGGCATCTCGGGGGAAACATCGACGGTTCGCCGTTCCCCGTTGATAGTGACCGTGAGCTTCGCCATGCGTTCCTCCTTCGCGTCGCGAAAACCGCCGGATCCGACTCCATCATCTACCTTCCACACCGTCGGGCGAAACCGCAAGAGACCCCTTCCCGGAATTGCCCCCACGGCCGTCCGAGGCTAATAGATGACGCTTGCCCGTTCCCCTTCACCGTGTGACTCGCATCAAGGAGGTACCGATGAGGATCCGAACTGCCGCAGCCTTGCTGTTCGGCCTCGCCCTGGCGTGGACGACCTCCCTGCCAGCCCAGACGCCCCAGCCTCTGGAACACCTGCTCCAGGAATGGCAGGCCGCTTTCAACGCGGGTGAGTACGCCAAGGTGGCGGCCCTGTACACGCCCGACGCGCGTCGAGCACCGCCCGATTCACCCGAGCTCATCAGCGGGCACGATGAGATTCTGGCCGGCATGGAGCCGCTCGCCGGCGTCACCATCAAGCTCACGAGCGCTGGCGGCATGCTGGGCGAGAAGCACGGAACCACGTGGGGAAGCTTCGAGCTCTGGGAGGGGGATGAGATGGTCAACAAGGGCCGCTGGATGAACGCGGTCAAAATGACGGATGGCGGCTGGAAGATCTACCGCGACATCTGGAACTCATCGATACCCGAAGAAGAGGAAGGCTGCATGTAGGCAGCAAGGCCGGGCCCCGCTCCCTCTACCTGTACAGGCGTACAGGTAGGGGTCGGCGGCTAGATGGAACGCCGGACACCGCATGGCCTTCCGGTTCCCGGCCCTAGCTGCCCTCGAGACTCAGAGGAGCGCCTCGCTCAACGCCGGTAGAACCTCGCCGGTGCGCCCGTGCACTCTTACGCGGGCGATCTCATCGCCCCGCGTGCTTCCGAGGTTGATGATCCCGACGGGCACGTTATTCTCCGCGGCTCCGAGGACGAAACGGTAGCCCGAGTAGACGGTCAGAGAAGATCCCGCGACCAGGAGCACATCGGCCTCGTCAAGCAAAGCCCAGGCGCCCTCCACCCTTTCCTTGGGGACATTCTCGCCGAAGAAGACGACATCCGGCTTCAGCACGCCCCGACAACGCAAGCAGGCGGATACCTGAAAGTCTCTTTCCAGGCCTGAGGCGAGGTCGACATCCCCGTCCGGCGCCGAGTCCGTATCGCCCGCTTGCCACCGTAGTTCGGCCGCCGTACCCCAGCCCGGATTCAGTTCCAGGAGTCGTCTCTGCAGGTCTTCACGCCGCTCCGTCGCGCCGCACGAGAGGCAGACGACCTCGGCCAGGTTGCCGTGCAGCTCCACGACCCGGTTGCTACCAGCCGCTTGATGCAACCCGTCGACGTTCTGGGTGACGATCCCTCGCACCAGGCCGCTCTCCTCCATCCACGCCAGCGCCCGGTGGCCCGCGTTGGGCCGGGCGCCCGCGACACGCCGCCAGCCGATCGCGCTCCGAGCCCAGTCCAGACTCGGTGCTGCACCCGGCGCCGGTAAGCGCCACGACCCGCCTGCCCTCCAGCAGATCCGCCAACTCGCAGAACGATTGCGTCAGCATGTGCCCTAGTACCGACTTGCGTAAATACCGATCCGGCCGCCGATTGCCTGCACCTTCTTGCAACCGCCCATACTACTGCCTGGGAGCCGGGATGGACGGAAACCGAGGGATCATCGCTGCGCTAATCCTGGCCTTAGGTCTGGGCGCCGCTGGCTGGCACGTCGGTCAGGGCTTCCGCCAGGGCCGTTCGAGCGACCGCTACGTTACGGTAAAGGGGGTATCCGAGCGCGACGTGGAGGCAGATCTTGCCCTCTGGCCTCTGCAGTTCGTCGCGGCCGACAACGACCTGGGCCGAGCGCAGGGCCGGCTCGACGAGAGCATCCGCGCGACGCTCGCCTTCCTCACGGCGCAGGGCCTGGATACCGCGCAGACGCGGCTGCAGGGCCTTCGGGTCACCGACGTCCTCGCCAACCCGTACCAGCAGCAGCGAGCGGCAAACCGCTTCGTGGTCAATCAGACGCTCGTGGTCCGCTCCACCGATCCGAGGACGGTCTTGGCGGCGAGCGAGCGGGTCGGCGAGCTGGTGCAGGCAGGTGTCGTGTTGAGCTCGGGCGCGGATTACGGCACGACCGGTCCGACGTTCCTCTTTACCCGTCTGAACGAGATCAAGCCGGAGATGATCGGCGAGGCCACGTCCCGAGCCCGCGAAGCCGCCGAGCAGTTCGCCGCCGACTCGCACAGCCGCATTGCAGGGATCCGGCGCGCGAGCCAGGGCGTCTTCGTCATCCTTGCCCGAAATCGGGCTCCAGGCCTTACCGAGCCGAGCCAGCTCGAAAAGACGGTCCGAGTCGTTTCGACCGTCGAGTACTTCCTGAAGGACTGACCGGGAGTCCCATGAGCACGGAGCCTCTGTTCAACGATCTGATCGGCGTAATGGCCGTCATCACGATGATCCCGGTGCTCTTCCTGTGGCTGGAGAAGAGGACGAACTGGAAGATCTTCGACGTCCTGCCGGCGATCATCTGGATCTTCATCACCCCGATCTTCCTCAGCAACCTGAACGTGATCCCGAAGTCATCACCGGTCTACACCACCTTCCGGTCCTTCGCGGTGCCGATGTTCATCGTCCTGATGCTGCTGGACATCAACATCCGGGAGACGATGCGGGTGGCGTGGCGGGGCGCCGCGGTCATGACGATGGGCTCGGTCGGCATCGTTATCGGCTGCGTCGTGGCTTTCTTCTTCTTCAGAGGAGCTTTGCCCGCCGATTCCTGGTCCGGTTTCGGAGCTCTGGCAGGAAGCTGGATCGGCGGCACCGGCAACCTGGCCGCCGTGGCCGAGAGCCTCGACACGCCGGAATCGATGGTGGGCATCGTGGTCATCGTCGACAACTTCGTCTATCTGGCGTACTTCCCCCTCATCCTCACCTGTAAGCGGTGGGCAGGCTCGTTCAACCGTTGGACGGGAGTATCGCAGGCAGAGATCGACCACATCACCGATGCGGTCGCCGAGGTGGAGAAAAAGACGCACGAGGTCCACTTCAAGGACCTGGTAACGCTCGTCGGTTTCGCCTTCACGGCGATACTGGTCGCCAACGTCGTGGCCGGCTTCCTGCCCGAGCTACGGCCCGTCCTGACCGTCAGGACGTGGGCGATCCTGCTCGTGACGACGATCGGCATCGGTTTGTCCGGGACGTCTCTCAAGAAGGTCCCGGGCACGGAGCCGCTCGCCATGACGCTCGTGTACATCTACATGACGATGATCGGCGCCCAGGCGGACCTCTCGCAGCTCGGCGGCGCGCAATGGTTCCTGGTCGCCGGCTTCCTCGCGATCACCATCCACCTCGGGTTCATCGTCTTGGGCGCCAAACTGTTTCGAATGGACGTAAGCATGGCAGCGGTGTCGAGCGTCTCCGCAGTGGGCGGTGCGGCCTCGGCCCCCGTGGCCGCGGGTTACCATCGGGAAGAGCTGGTACCGATCTCGATCATGCTGGCGCTCATCGGCTACGCCCTCGGCAACTATCTGGGCGTGGCGACAGC
>JARRMU010000063.1:0-13880 GCA_037385645.1 Gemmatimonadales bacterium | reverse complement strand
CGGCTACCCCGAGCTCACCGGGCCTCCGTACCCAGGCTTCGTTTTGGGTCCGGATTACGACATCAACAACCCGGTGTTCACGATGAACTGGAAAGCGCACGTCACGCCTAGCGGCAACGCCTCGCTCGTCTGCCACTACAGCAAGAAGTGGGAGTTCAACTGCGAAGATTGGGGCAATTGCGCGCCGTAGAGGACCGCCATCGAGGCGGCCATCGGCTCGGCCCAGCGCTGGGCGGCGGTCTCTTTCCCGGGCCTCTCGCGGCGCTCGGGGCAGGATGATTCGACTGTGACTGTTTGCCTCTCTTTGCGTCCCAGCTATCCGAGCGTACGCAGGTTGCACCGAAGCGACAGGGTTCACGCAAGGCCTCCTCGGTATACGCAGGATGGCCCACGGTGACGAGAAAGCTCAGCCCGTTAGGAGGAAGGATGAAATTTCATGCTGGCATCACCGCGCTGGCGGTTGGCGTAGGTCTGTCTGCGCTCGGCTGCGAGCAGGCACCCACATCGCTCGACGCGCCCGACATCCGGGCGGCCGTGAAGGTCGTAGACACGAACGAGTTCGTCGATGTCGTCGATTTCGCTGTCGTCAACCCGTGCAACGGACAAGTCATCCTGTTCACGGGAACTAGCCACGACAAAGTCCAGATGTGGGACAATGGCCATTGGAAGTTCCACTTCCAGTACAATCTGACGGGAACTGACGCCAATGGCGTGACCTACCGGTTGACCGATGCCTTCAATCAACAGGGTAATGCTGCCCTCCCCGTCACCTACAACTATACGGCGAAGATGATACGCTCGCCCAACGAGGATACTTCCCTTTACAAGGAACACATTACGCTCAACGCGAACGGCGAGTTGACAGCCTCGACTCCCTTCGGCTTCAAGTGCGTCGGCTGACTCGGAACGGCTCGTCACCGTACACAGAAGCTCACGAACAGGATGGGGCGGTTCATTCGGGGCCGCCCCGGCCATGAGAAGGCCAACCCCTGTCAAGTAGCGTCCCAGCTGTGAGACCGGAGCTCCCCTCCGCCACCCTGCCATTCGCACTCTAAGTGGGTCGCTTTGGACCCGGTGCATGCTGACGTCCGTCCCGAACGGGTGCTGCCATCTTCTCGCCGACCTCAAGGGGGTCTAGGGGCGGCCGCGCAGTCACGACCCGCAATGTGCCGTAAGCAGCTTCATCGCACGGTGGCTTCCTTCTTCAACCCTTTACATGTCCACTCGAGCTTCCGAACCCCGGAATCACATGGCAGGGCATGGGGGAGACTCCCCACAGAATCCGTCCAGAGTTTCGCGACTGGCTTCGTCGGTTTGCGAAGTGAACGATGACGAGGGAGGGGTCGTGTGGGTGGTAGGATATCCAGGTCAGGAGGCGCTCATGACTTTCCGGACTCTGCTAGTCACCAAGGCACTAGTCTGCCTGGCGTTCGGCCTGCTTCTGCTTCTCGTGCCGGTGAATCTGCTGGCGACGCTTGGCGCGGAACTCGGTACTGCCGGCACCTTCACGGCACGGGAGTACGGCGCAGCGCTGATCGGCGCGCTATTCGTGATGTGGTTCGCGAAGGATGTCAAAGCCCCCGATGCGCGGCTCGCGATTCTCCTCTACCTGCTCGTCTACGACGCGATCGGCGTCATCATAACGGTGCCGGCTGTCCTGTCGGGCGTACTAAACGGCCTTGGTTGGGGGATCGCCCTGGTCTACCTGTTCTTCGCCCTGGGAGCGGGCTACGTCCTCGGCCAGGAGAGGAAACGTGTCACCGCGAGCTAGGAGCCACTGCCGGCCTTCTGCGGGGAATCGAGGATCTCCCGACTGGCGGCGAGCTCCGTGGCGTGAAAAGGTGTAGGCGAGGGTGAGGCGCCAAATGTCCCGCCCGCACGTGAGGTATGCGATGCACCCGGTCGCCGCGGTCCCGCGCTACCGTTCGACTGTCCGAGTCCCCCGGCGAGCCAGCCACCTGAAGCATCCCGGACCCGCCATCCCAGGTTCGTAGGGTGCGAACGCACGCCCCACGGCTCGCGCTGAGAAGGAGGTACCGAAATGCCTGCCAAGATCCTGCAACTGAATTTTCGATTCGACGTTCCGCGGGCTGATTACGAGGGGGCCGTGTCGCCGCTTGCGAGCGATTTCGCGGAGGTGCCCGGTCTCCTGTGGAAGATCTGGCTGATGAACGAGGCCGAGAGCGAAGCCGGAGGGATCTACCTGTTCGAGGATGAACCCTCGCTGGCGGCCTATCTCGAGGGTCCGCTCGCATCCGCGGTGAAGACCCATCCCGCACTCTCGGACCTGAGCGCCAAGCAGTTCGATGTGATGGAGAACCTGACCGCGATCACGAGGGGCCCGGTCGAGACAGAGCGGGTGGCATGAAGCCGTTCACCATGATGACGATGGTCTTCCTCGGCCTGATAGCGTTCGCGCACCTGCTGCGCGTCATTCTGGGCTGGGAGATCGTCGTAGACGCCATCGTCATCCCGATGTGGCCCAGCGTGCTCGTCTTCTTGTTCTTCGGCTGGCTGGTGGTGGGTCTTTGGCGAGAGGCGAAGCGCGAGGAATAACAACCGCGGCTGGTCCTTGTCGCCGCGCAACCTAGTAGCCGTGCCTACTCGTTCCGACGGGTGACGACGAGCTGGTTCCCCTCGATCCGCTTCTTCCGGTAGCCGGCGAGGTGGAAGATCTGCAGCGCGTAGAAGCGTGCCACGTGGCGGTCGATGCGTAGCGTCCCGGGGCAGTCGCGATCCGGATGAACGCCCGGAAGAAGCGGTAGCAACGCGTCGACCCGAAGGTGTCGAAGGACGGACGACACCGTAAGCCAGAAGGCGCTGAACTTCCGGATCACGAAGAAGCCGTCGTCGCCCTGGCGCTGATAAAGGGGCATGAGGACGCCGCCGCCCTCGGGCGCGCGCAGCTCGCCGCGATCATCTTTGGCGAGGAGGTCTCCCTCACTGATTCTCTGGAAGCTCACAAACCCGGGAAGCATCTGGAATCCGTCGCCGTCGCGGAGACCGTGCCGGTACCGGACCTCCACCGCCTGAGGCAGGCCCTCCGTGGCGGCGGCGAGGCGCTGGCGGGCCTCCGCCACGGCTGGGAGGCCGGGTTCGATGAGGATGCCGGTCTCGGCCAACGCGAGCCAGATGGCGGCCTCGCAGTGGTCCACAGAGCGCGGATCCTCGTGCTGCCCGCCCTCGAAGCCGAGCGTGATGTACCCTTCGCCATCGAGGTGATTGAGCAGCGTGTGATCCAGGTGCTCCTCGAGACCCAGCACGTGAGGCACCGGAAAACGAAGGGCGAAGCGCCGATTGCGAAGAGTGTCCATCGCCGTAGCGAACGGCGGACTCTCGCCGGATGTGGTATGAAGGTCCAGACAGTATATCGCGCCGCGGGCTCGCCCCGCGGCCGAGTCGATCTCCTCCAGCAGCTGTCCGGCCTCAAGGTCTTCGGCGTCCTCGAGCGCGTCCGCCCGTCGAGCCCTGAGGGCCGCGACCTTCGCCGGGGACCAGTGCCGGTTGAGATCGGAATCGACGAAGCGGTCTCCCCGCGACACCGCAGACAGGTTTCCGACGAGACCGATGACCTCACCCCTTATCGGCGGCCGCTCGGCCTCGAGGCGGGTGAAGACCTTCTGCAAAGCCCGAAGGCCGGCCGGCTCGTTGCCGTGGAGGGAGGCTGTGCACACTAGCGTCGGCCCGGCGGCCTCCCCGATAAGCTGGCCGACTACGCGATCGACTTCCAAGGCAATCAGCGGCTCCGTGCTCACAATGCTGGACATCTCTTCATGCTCATCACCTCGATGACGTCAAGCAAGGGCCATACCCGCCCCGACTACGGGTAGAGCCGCGTCACGGACCAGCCGTCCCGGTCGCGACGGAAGCGGATCCGATCGTGCAGCCGATTCACTCGGCCCTGCCAGAACTCGATGACGTCCGGACGCAGTCGGAAACCGCCCCAGAACGGCGGAAGCGGGACCTCCTGGCCCTCGAACTCCGCCTCACGATCCTCGAATCGCCGCTCCAGCTCCTCACGGCTCGCGAGGATCGAGCTCTGGGCAGAGGCCCAGGCGCCCAGACGGCTCCCGCGCGGCCGCGTCTTGAAGTAGTCGAAGCTCTCCTCCTCGCTCAGCCGCTCGACGGTGCCCTCCACTCTCACCTGACGGTGCAGGACGTTCCAGTACATCAGGAACGCCGCGCGCGCGTTCGTGGCGAGCTCCGCGGCCTTTCGGCTCTCGTAGTTCGTGTAGAAGACGAACCCGCGGGCGTCGAAGCCCTTCAGCAGCATCATGCGAACCGACGGCCTGCCGTCCGGCGTGGCCGTAGAAAGAGCGATCGCCTCGGGAAGGAAGAGCCCCGACTTCTTCGCCGAGGAGAACCATCGGTCGAAGAGGGCAAGAGGGTCCGACCCGGCCGAGGACTCGGAGAGTCCGCCGACCGTCCCCTTTCCGACCGTGAGGAAGGAGCGCAGGATGGTGCGAATCGACATTGGCGCAACGCTCGCGGAGCCCGACTGGCCTGTCAAGCGGCCGACCAGGACACGGATGAACAGAACCAGCTTCGAGGACGAGAGAAGGGACTTCCGACTGGAGGTGCCCGAGCACTTCAATTTCAGCCGCGACGTCGTTGATCGCTGGGCCGAGGATCCGCAGCGACGGGCCCTGTGGTGGATCGACGACCACGGCAACGAGCGGCAGTGGACCTTTGCCGAGCTCGCCCGAGATAGCCGAACGGTCGCAAGCGGTCTGGCGCGCCTCGGGGTGGGTCGCGGCGACGTGGTTCTCGTGATCCTTCCGCGCATCGTCGAATGGTGGCTCACGAGCCTCGGGTGCTTCCGACTCGGCGCCGTGGTGAGTCCAGGCACAGTCCAGCTCTCCGCCAAGGACATCGCCCATCGCATCCAGTCCGCGGACGCCGCGTGCGTCGTGACCATTCCGGAGGTCGCTCCGCGCGTGGAGGAGGCGATCGAGAGCCTCGGCAACGGCACCAACGTGAAGGCCTGCATCTCCGCCGGAGGCGGATGGCGACCAGGGTGGTACGGGTTCGCAGATCTACTCGACGGCGCGCCGGACGACTTCGAGACGGTCGATACGCGAAGCGACGAGATGGCTCTGCTGTACTTCACGTCGGGCACGACCGGCGGGCCGAAGATGACCGTACACACCCACGCCTCCTACCCCCTGGGCAACCTGATCACCGGGAAGTTCTGGCTCGATCTCTCCGAGCAGGATGTCCACTGGAACATCACCGACACCGGGTGGGCCAAGGCGGGTTGGAGCTCGATCTTTGGACCCTGGCACATGGGGGCCACGATCTTCGCCCACCATGAGGAGCGCTTCCACGCGAAGCGTGCGCTGCAGATCCTGGACAAGTATCCGATCACCTCGGTGTGCGCTCCGCCGACCATCCTCCGGATGTTCGTGCTCGAGGACCTCTCGCGGTACGAGTTCCCGTCTCTGCGCTCGGTCGTGACGGCGGGAGAGCCGCTGAACCCGGAGACCTACGAGAGCTGGGAAGCGGCGACGGGCGTCACGATTCGCGAGGGCTATGGGCAGACGGAGACGGTCGTGTTGGTCGGAGCTTTCCGGGGCGTGACGCCTCGCCCCGGCTCGATGGGCGTCGCCGCGCCCGGGTTCGATCTTCAGGTCATCGGTAATGACGGGAACGTGCTGCCGGCCGGCCGGGAGGGTGACCTCGCGGTCCGCGTGAAGCCGGATCGCCCCGTCGGCCTGTTCAAAGAGTACTGGAAGGAGCCGGAGCGCACGGCGAGGTTCTTCAGGGGCGACTGGTACATCACCGGCGACCGGGCGGTGCGGGATGAGGACGGCTACTTCCACTTCGTCGGGCGGGCCGACGACGTGATTCTCTCCGCGGCTTATCGCATCGGGCCGTTCGAAGTCGAGAGCGCGCTGCTCGAGCACGAAGCGGTGGCCGAGTCCGCGGTCGTGGCGAGCCCGGATCGTGTTCGTGGGTCGGTGGTCAAGGCGTTCATCGTGCTGTCCCCGGGCTTCGAGCCGAGCGCGGAACTGGCCCGCGAGCTCCAGCAGTTCGTGAAGCGCACGACGGCTCCCTACAAGTATCCGCGGCGGGTGGAGTTCGTTGCCGAGTTGCCCAAGACGGTGAGTGGCAAGATCCGTCGCGCCGAGCTCCGCCAGCGCGAGATCGACGGCTAGCGGACCCGCGCTTCGGCGACGAAGCGTCTCCACGCCTCGATCACCTCGTCGGCCAGCTCGTAGCTCAAGGTGTCGATCTCGCCGGGGTGCGCATCCAGATGCTCCAGCAGCTGGCGTCGGATGATCTGATCGAAGGGAGTGGCCGCGAGCTTCGGGTGGCCGATCCCCAGTTGCACGCCCGCATCGTAGGCGACCTCGGCGAGCTCCTTCGGTGAGCGGAACGTCCGGTCGATGTCGATCTCCTCGTAATTGTGCACCCAGCCGTGCGTCCAGAAGTTGCTCCCGTCGAGCCGGATGTAGCCCAGCCATTGAAACGGCTCGTAGGAGATCCGCGCCTGGCTCAGGAGAACTCGGAGGGGATCGTCATCCTTGGTCCGGATGCAGTCGATCCCCGCGAGGTCTCGCACTCGCTTGATCTCGATGACGTCATCGTCCATCGGGTCGGACGAGAGCCCCGCCACGCGGACAACGAACTTGGTGTCGAGCGCGCTCCCGACGCCAAGCTTCAGGTAGCCCGCGCTCACCGGCTCGAAATAGGCCCGATCGACCTCGGGGTGCTCCTCGGCCATGACCTCCGCGAAGCTCTCAAGCGCCCGGCGCAGCTTCTTCTCCATCTCCGGCGGCACCGGCTCCATGAGCGAGTCGACCCACGCCAGATACCTCGTCGTGTCCTGGCTGAACGAGGATCGAAGCCGCGCGATGACCGCCGGCTCGGGCGCCTCGATGGATGGGTCCTCGAGAGCGGAGGCGTAGCCCTGGAGGAACGTGTGGACGAGTCCTCCCTCGGCGAGCTCGTCCCAGCCGTTCATCCGGCTGGCGAGCCGCAGGGAGACGGCGAAGCGCATGAGATCCAGAAAGGGCGGTCCCTGCGAGGAATCGTCGAAATCGGTGAGCCCGCGGCCCAGGTCGGTGATCGCGTACTGCTCGACGTGGGCGTCTCCGTGAAGGTTCAGTTCGAAGGAACGGGCCTGCTCGGAGGAGAGCGCTGCAATCTGGTCGGCGAAGAGGTCGCAAACGCGCTGGCTGAAGGGGACATTGATGAAGCGATAGTAGCCGTGCGGATCGGCGAGCAGCCGGTCGAGCAGGTCGGGGTTCTTCGAAAAGTCGAAGTCTGCGGGGTCGACGTAGAGCGAAGCGGCTCCGGCCGGGAGGGCGCGCTGGCCGCCCGCTTCCAGGTCCGTGCCTCGTTGGGTCCCTCGATCAGCGCTACCATCGCCGGGCGCGCATGCGGCGGCCCATAGAAGGGCCAGGCAGCCCGCCGCGCGGCGCACCGAGGCACGCGTTGTCCTCATCCTGGTCATCCGATGCTCAACCGAAGGAAGGACAGAGATCCAGCAGATCGAAATACAGAATCCGAGCCAGCACGTTCTCTCGATACTCGGCGGTCGAGCGGATGTCGTCGATCGGAGCCACATCCTCGCGGATGGCGGGCAGGAGGTCGCCTGGCCCTCTCACCGCGGCGCCCTCCTCCAGAATCCGCTCCACAGCCGGGCAGCGACAGACGAACGGCGCCACGCTGTTGGCCACCACCCTCCACCCGGCGTCGGATCTCGTCACCGCCACTCCCACCTTCGTGATCGCCTGCGACCGCCGCGAGCCCACCTTCTCAAAGAACTGGATGTCGTACGCGCGGCGTGGCACCCGAATCTCGGTCACCAGCTCGTCCGGCGACCGCCGCATTTCCTTGTATCCCGAGTAGAACTCAGAGAGAGGCACCATGCTCCGGCCGCGGGTAGACTCGAGCACGACGACGGCATCGTAGGCCATCAGCACCGGCACACCGTCCGCCGCTGGGGAAGCGTTGACGATGTTGCCCGCCCAGCTACCGCGCGTCTGAATCTGTATGGAGCCCACCTGCCGCGCCGCGTCGATAAGGAGCGGAAGCTCGCTCCAGGCTCGGCGGTCCTCGATCATGTCCCAGTACGTCGTGAGCCCTCCCAGCACGAGCTCGTCCGCCTCCCAACGATGCGGGCGCAGCTCTTCCACTCCCGACAGGTCCAGGTAGGAGTGCAGGTGCAGCTCCGTGTGCTGCGGCCAATGAACGAGCAGGTCCGTGCCGCCGGCCATGGGTACGAGCTCGGGGTCGGCGGCGAGGGTCTCGAGCGCCTCGGCCAGGGAACCGGGGAGCAGAACGCTCACTCGGCCTCCCGATCTTCCAGCGCACCCTCGATGCCCTCGATGATTCCGTCGTAGCCTGTGCATCGACAGAGGTTCCCTGCCATCAGTTCCCGCACCGTGTGGGTCTCGAGCCGGTCCGGGTGCCGCAGGATCCACTCGGCGGTCATCACCACCCCGGGCGTGCAGGCGCCGCACTGCGTGGTACCCCGGGCGTGGTAGTGCGCCATGCCTTCCGGATCCAGCGACTCGATGGTCTCCACGACACGGCCCCGCACCTGATAGGCGGGAATGAGGCAGGAGTCCACGGGAAGCCCATCCAGGTATATGGTGCATGCCCCGCACTCGCCCTCGGCGCAGCCCTCTTTCGTTCCGGTGAGCCCGAGCCGGTAGCGGAGGAGATCCAGGAGCCGCTCCGTCGGGGCGACCTCCACCGTCGTCGTCTCTCCGTTGAGCGTGAAGGAGATGCGGATCGGATCGTGTCTCCCGCCGCTCATGGCGCCTCCCCCGGTGCATGGCCGTTACCGAACAGGGCCATCAGCCGTTCGGGAGTGAGGGGGATTTCGGTGGGTTGCCGTCCCGTCGCCGCGGCGACCGCGTTCAGCACGGCCGGCGCCGCGCCGACCAGCGGAAGCTCCCCGATGCCCTTGGCGCCCTGGGCGCCGTACTTGTAAGGAAACTCCATGAACTCGACCCTGATCGGCGGGAGATCCCCGCTCGTCGGGATGATGTAGTTGGTCAGCTGGCCGTTCTCCATCGCCCCGTCGTTCCAGACGCACTCCTCGAGCAGTGCCCAGCTGATTCCCTGCGCGACGCCGCCCTGAACCTGACCTCTGGCAAGCGTCTCGTTCAGAACAGTGCCCACATCCTGCACGGAGACGAAATCCAGCACGCGCACGTCGTACGTTCGCAGATCGACCTCGACCTCCGCCACGTGCGCGGCCCAGCCGAACGCGCCGTACGCGTCTCCGCGGTAGTGCTCCTCATCCCACGCTATCCCCGGCGGAGGCTCGTAACGCGCCTTCCCGAGCAGGCGCTGTCCGGGGTGTGCCGAATGCCAAGCGATGATCGCGTCCTTCACCAGGGCGCCCGGCACGCTCTCCTCCAATCCCACCTTCCGGCGCAGGTCGTCGCAGGCCCTCTCCACCAGCCGGCCGACGACCATTGCGGTCCTGGATCCGACGGTCGGTCCACTGTCCGGCACCCGGTGCGTGTCGGGCTCGGCGATCGAGACGTCAACCGGATCGTAGCCGAGACGGTCGGCGGCGAGCTGCGTGAAGATCGTGATCTGTCCCTGTCCCATCTCGGTGCTGGCGCAGAGGACCTGCACCCTCCCATCCGGTAGGCCCTCCACTTGGAGGCGCGAATCCAGCATTACCTCGCCGCTTCCCGTAAACCCGGCGCCGTGATAAAAAGTGGCCAGGCCGATGCCGCGGCGCAGGTAGCGGTGCTCCGAGTTCCGGATCCAGTGCTCCCTCCTCCTCCGCTCGTAGTCCGCGAGCGCGAGCGCGCGATCCACGATACCCAGCCTGTCCACTCCGTCCGCGATCACCTGGCCCGTGGCCGTGGTCTGTCCATCTCGGATCATGTTGATGCGTCGCAGCTCCACGGGATCCATGCGAAGCCGATCGGCGATCACGTCCATGTGGCGCTCTACCGCGAAGTGAGCTTGTGGGTTGCCGAAGCCTCGGAACGCCCCGTACGGCACCGAGTTCGTGAACATCGCCCGGCCCAGGATGCGCACGTTGTCGCAGTGATAGGGGCCCGCCGCGTGGATGATCGCTCGGCTGAGGACGACGGGGGTCAGGGTGACGTAGGCGCCCCCATCCATGACGACTTCGATCTCCTGCGCGATCAGACGACCGTTCTCGTCGACTCCCGTCCGGTGCCAGACTCGTGAGGGATGACGTTTCGTGGTCGCCACCATGTCCTCAGTCCGGTCGTAGATCAGCTTTACGGGCACGCGCGACTTGAGGGCGAGCAGCCCCGCGTGCAGCGCCACCATCGACGGGAACTCCTCCTTGCCTCCGAAGCCTCCGCCGGTCGGCGTCTGGATGACCCGGATCTCCTCGTCCGAACGGTTCAGCGCCGTTTTCAGCGCCTTCAGGACGTAATAGGGGCATTGCATGGAGCCCTTGATGACCAGCACGTCGTCGTCGAGGTACGCCAGCATGCCTTGCGTCTCGAGGTAGACATGCTCTTGCGCGCCCGTCTCGTAGACGCCGTCGACCACGATCGGAGATTCGGCCAGCGCTCGCTCCACGTCGCCCTTCTGGATCGACAGCCGCTTCAGCACGTTGTCCTCGCCGTACTGGATCAGATCCGCGCTCGGCAGGGTGCGAAAATCGAGAGCTGGCGGGTCGACGTCGACGATGACTTCCACCTCCCGCACCGCCCGGCGGGCCACCTCGCGCGAGGGATGGGCCAGCAGGAGGACCGGTTCGTGCACGTGGCGGACGTAGCCCGGTGCCAAGGCTGGCTGGTCGTATTCCATCAAGTAGACGGCGTTTCTGCCCGGGATGTCGGTGTGGTCGACGATCACGAACTCGGACCAGTTCACCCCGTCTCCGAAGACGATCTCGGAGATGCGGCCTCTCGCCGCGGGACTGCGGACCGTGGCTCCCCACAAGAAGTTCTGTAGCGGAAGATCATCGACATATCGCTCTCGCCCCGTCAGTTTGGAGAGGCCCTCACGACGGAGCATCGAGGAGCCTTCCGCCGCAGTATAGGCAAGCCTTCGGGACCGCGGCTTCGTGGCCGGTCGAGAGCTCATGGCAGGCACCACCGAGTAGAAATGTGAACGATGATTTCACTGATGGTGGGGCTCCGTCCGCCGGCTAGCAACGGCGGCCTGGACGAGGAGGCGAGATAAGCCGATGAATGCCCATAGCGACGATTCCAACCGCTTCATCCGGGAGGCGCTACGTCTCGCCGTGGAGAGCGCCGCATCGGGGAACGGCGGCCCCTTCGCGGCCGTGGTGGTCAAGGACGGCGAGATCGTGGGTCGCGGGTCCAACGGTGTAACCGGGCAGAACGATCCGACGGCCCACGCCGAGGTGCAGGCGATCCGCGACGCCTGCCGACATCTGGATAACTTTCGGCTCGACGGATGCGATATCTACTGCAGCAGCGAGCCCTGCCCAATGTGTCTGGGCGCCATTTACTGGGCTCGGTTGGACCGGATCTACTACGCCAACGATCGGGGCATCGCGGCGGAGGCCGGCTTCGACGATGCGTTCATCTATGACGAGATTGCCCGGCCGATCGGGCGCAGGGTACTGCCTACACGTCAGCTGAAGGAGGACGGGGCCGACGAAGCGTTTCGCGTATGGAAGAATCTGGAAGACCGGATCGAGTACTGACTCCGCGGTTCCGCGGCGTATCGCTACCGCCTCTTCCTCGTCTTTTTCAAAAGCTCGCGCGGATCCGGACCCGTCGTACACTCCGAGCCGCCCGGGCTCACCGGTTCCGGCGGTCCCGGAAATCGCGGTGTGCACGGCGGCTTGGGAAAGCGGTACGGGCGCTTGCGGTCCCGAGGAGCTCTTCCCCGATTGCTTTTCGCCATCAGAACCACCGCCTTTCCTGCGTCAACCTGAGGCGTCAGAAGATCATACGCTACGCGCGGCGGGCATGTTTCGAAGCCGCCGACGCCGCCTGCGTCGGGTCAGCAGCCTTCCTTACGTCTCTTCTGTCGGGGCGCTACGATGACCGGTGATGTGGTCTCGACGCGGGGGAGCGCGAGCTCCTGGAGCGCCTCCTCGCCACCGCTTCCGAGCAGGGCGTTTAGGAGCGATCCACCAGTTCGGCTTTTGATCGGCCGGACCGGTAATCCGCGCGCCCTTGCATGATCCAATCGGCCAGTTCCGGGGCGGTCACAGCGTGACCCTGTCGCTGGCGCAGCGTGTGGGGTCCAGTAGGTTTGGTCCCCAACCCTTGATCGCCCCTGCGAGCATGAACACTGATAACGAGCCCGAGGGATCGGATGCCGTGCGGATCGCGATGTGGTCCGGACCGCGCAACATCTCCACCGCCCTGATGCGCTCGTGGGGAAGCCGGCCGGATACCTACGTCTGCGACGAGCCGCTGTACGCCTACTATCTGCTGACCACGGGCCGGGAGCACCCGGGCCGAGCGGAGATACTGCGCGATCACGACACGGACCCCGGCCGAGTGATCGCGTGGCTGCTGGGAAGAGTCCCGGAGCGCAAGCGGATCTTCTATCAGAAGCATATGGCCCATCACCTCCTCCCTGGGGTGGAGCGCGATTGGCTGAGCACCCTTCGACACGCGTTCCTCATCCGCGAGCCGGAAGCGATGCTCACGTCGCTGATCCGGGTTACGCCCGATCCCAGCCTCCACGACACCGGGCTTCCGCAGCAGTGGGAGCTGTTCGAGAGGGCTGCCGCCGAGACGGGAAGGCCACCGCCCGTCGTCGACGCGCGAGACGTGCTCGAAGACCCGGCCGGGCTTCTGGTCGCGCTCTGCGGTGCTCTGGAGGTGCCGTTCATGGAGTGCATGCTCTCGTGGGAGCCGGGGCCGCGCCCGACGGACGGCGTGTGGGCGAAGCACTGGTATGCCTCGGTGGAGGCTTCGACGGCCTTCCGGCCGTATCGTCCGAAGCCTGATCGGGTGCCCTCCGAGCTTCGGGGGCTCCTCGACGAGTGCCGGCCGATCTACGACCGGCTGTACGCACAACGCCTAACCGCCTGAGCGAGATGCTTCAGCATTACGACGAGAGAAACCGCGATCTGATCGTGAACGTGAGCGGCCGGCTGCTACACCGTGACGAAGCGGGGATCAGCCCCTTCGACAGCGCGGTGCAGGGCGGGGACGCGGTCTGGGAGGGCTTGAGGCTTTACGAGGGCCGGATCTTCAAGCTGAAGGAACACCTCGACCGGCTTCGTGCATCGGCCGCGGCGCTCGCTTTCGACGAGGTGCCGACCCACCAAGAGATCACGAGCGAGATCCGACGGACGCTCGAGGCGAACGGCATGAGAGACGGTGTCCACATCCGGCTGACGTTGTCGCGCGGCGAAAAGATCACGTCGGGCATGGATCCGCGGCTCAACAGATCTGGTCCGACGCTTATCGTCCTGGCCGAGCACAAGCCACCGGTTTACGCCCGGGACGGAATCCGCCTCGTCACGAGCTCGATCCGTCGCCCGCCGCCCGACGTTCTGGATGCCAAGATCCATCACGCCAACCTGATTCCTTCCATCCTGGCCAAGATCGAGGCCAACCTGGCCGGAGCGGACGATGCCCTGATGCTAGACATGCAGGGCTTCATCGCTGAGACGAACGCCACCCACGTCTTCGTCGTCCAGGCCGGGCGGGTAGCCACGGGGACGACCCGGGCGTGCCCAGAGGGAATCACGCGGGCGACGGTGCTGGAGTTGTGCGAGCGGACCGGGATTCCCGTTGAGGTCCGGGACCTCTCCACGACGGATGCCTACGGGGCGGATGAGATGTTCTGCACCGGCACGATGGGAGAGCTGGCGGCCGTGATCGAGCTGGACGGGCGGGTGATCGGAACGGGAGAGGTCGGCCCTCTGACGCAGCGGCTCAGCGAGCTGTATGCTGCCGAGACGGCATCGGGCGGAACCCCGA
>JARRMU010000062.1:11422-37817 GCA_037385645.1 Gemmatimonadales bacterium | reverse complement strand
CTCGTTGGAGGGACGCCCCAGGATCTCGTTCAAGAAGCCCATCGGGCTCGGGGTGTGCGTGAGCGATACCAGCCCGGCATGGTGGAGCGCCGCGAGCAGGAAGCCGGTGGCGATACCCACGGATTCGGACACGTAGTAGTTCTTGAGCTTCTCGCCCTCCGGCCCGATCGAGTAGCTCTCCGCGAAGATCGCGATCAAACAAGGTGCGGTCTCGAGAAAGGGCTTGTGCTCATCGGTACCCAGCGGAGCCAGCGCGTCGAGCCAATCCTGCGGGGCGCGGTGCCGGTAAAACTCCCGCTCCTCCCGCTCCGCCCCCTCCCGGATCCGGCTCTTGGCGGCGGCATCGATGACGACCACGAAGTGCCACGGCTGGCGGTTGGCGCCGTTCGGAGCCGTCCCCGCCGCTCGAACGCAATCCTCGATCACCTCCCTCGGCACGGCGCGATCCGAGAAGTGGCGGACCGTCCGGCGTCTCTCCATCTCCGCGGCAAAGTCGGCGGCGCGCCGCCGCATTTCCTCGGGCGGGTACCCTCGGTATTCCTCAAGGGGACGAAAGCCGGGTATGTTTGTCTCCATGTTTGCCATCGATCCTCTCGCGATCGTTGCGATCGTCTCCGGGCTGGTGAGCTTCGCCTTTCTCTTGGCCGGGCTCGCCTTCGTCCGCAAGCGTCGCGCTCTCGGCGCCACGCTCGGCCTTCTGGTCGCAACACTGCTCCTCTCCCTGGCCGCCTTGTTCGCGACGTTCACCATCGCGACGCAGGGCTACCGCGCGCTGACCCACGAAGAGATCGCGGTGCTGGCTGCCACCGAGCCGGCGGGGGAGCAGCAGTTCAGCGCCCGCTTTGTCTTCCCGGACGGCCGCGAGGAAACCTTTATGCTCGCGGGCGACGAGCTTTACGTCGAGGCCTACATCCTGAAGTGGAAGCCGCTGCTCAACCTCCTGGGTTTCCACACCAGCTACGAACTGGACCGCGTCGCGGGCCGCTACTCGGAGCTGGATGAGGAGCGGGCCGAGCCCCGGACCATCTACACGCTCGCGGCGCCGAAGCCGTTCAACCTATTCGACCTGCGGCGTCGCTATCCGCTGCTCTTCGCTCCGTTCGTCGACGCCGAATACGGGTCCGCCACCTTCGTCGAGGTCGATGAAGCCGCCGAGCTCGAGGTGCGCGTATCGACGACCGGCCTCCTCATCCGGGAGCGACCCGAAAGCAGCGGTTGACCCTCGGTCGAGGCACGGCCTCGTCCCCCACATACCGACGAGCCGGCGTCAACGGGCTCTCTTCCGCGACCGTCAGTGTTCGCCCGAAGATGGTGCCCTGTTTGGGGCCCGGCTCGAGAAGGTAGCAGCGGCAGAACCGGAGGTAGCGAAGCTCTCGCGCAGCTTGAAGCGCTGAATCTTGCCGGTCGCGGTCTTCGGCAGATTAGCCACGAACTCGATCCAGCGCGGTCGCTTGTAGGCCGCCATTTCTCGGGCGCAGTGCGCGATGAGCTCCTCGGCCAACCCGGTGGAAGGCTTGAAGCCGGGAGCCACGACCACCCACGCCTTCGGCTTGATCAGATCATCCGCGTCCGGCATTCCCACCACCGCGCACTCGATGACGGCGGGATGACCGGCCAGAGCGCTCTCGACCTCGACGGGCGAGACCCAGATCCCGCCGACCTTGAGCATGTCATCCTTCCGGCCGGCGTGCCAATAGTAGCCCTCCTCGTCGACGTGGTACTTGTCACCCGTCAGGACCCAACCACCGACGAAGGTCTCCCCCGTGAGCTCCTCCTGATTCAAATAGAATGGGGCCGCGGTCTCTCCCCTCACCCAGAGATTCCCGACCGCCCCCGGTTCGAGATGAAGATGTGGAACAGCTCGGTGGAGCCGATGCCGTCGATGATCTCGAGGCCCGTCATCTTCTTCCAGGCGTGCCACACCGGGGCCGGCAGTGCCTCGCCGGCCGAGACGCACAGGCGGAGCGACGATAGGTCGTGGCTGCCCGCGAGATCCGGTACGGCGAGCATGGCCGCATACCCGGTCGGAGCGTTGAAGAACACGGTTGGCCGGTGCCGCTCGATGAGGCGGAGAACGGTCGCCGTCTCACGGGCCGGGCCGGGGTTGAGGATGGTGCCGGCGCCGACGGTCCAGGGAAAGAGCATCCCGCCGCCCAATCCATAGGTGAAGAATAGCTTCGCGTTGGAGTAGCTGACGTCCTCCTCGCGAAGGCCCAGGCATCGAACGCCCCAGAGCTCGGCGGAGAGGGGCAGATCCTGGTGGGCGTGCGGAATCCCCTTCGGGGTTCCGGTCGTGCCGCTCGAGTAGTTGAGGGTCGCGAGGTCTTCGCGAAGCGTGGGTGCCGGATCCAGCTCCGGCGAGGCGGCAGCGATCCAGGGCTCGTAGTCGTGCACGGGCCGCCGCTTCCCGAGATCGGCTGCGGTCTCACTGACCTGGCCCCCGACGATGACGACGTGCTCGAGATCAGGCAGACCACCTTTGGCCGACGCGCTGGCTGCGCTCAGAGCCGACGCCACCGCAGCTCGAAGGCCCGCGTGCATGATGAGGACGCGGGCTTCGCTGTCCGCCAGTATGTACGCATGCTCGGCGGGCGTGAGCAGCGTGTTGACACCGAGGGCGATGCCGCCCGCCTTCAGGGTACCGAAGAAGCAGGCTGGCCACTCGGGCAGGTCGGGCAGAACAAGCGCGACGCGGTCGCCGGGCCTCAGACCCAGCGTGCGAAGCGCGTTCCCGACCCGGTTCGCCTCTTCCGCCACCTCGGCGAAGGAGCGCGCCCCGGCCGGGCCCGAGAGTGCTGTCTTCCGCGCCCGGTTCGGGACGTTGCGATCGAGGATGTCGGCAGCGTTGTATCGTGCCGGAAGATCGGCCGCCTTCACCCCTTCACCTCCTCAACCGCTCTCCCCGTCTCGTGGATCGGGGAGCGACGCGGGTTCCGGTCCGGGGTCTGCGTGAGGCGGCGCGCTTTCGAGCGCTGCTGCGATCCCCGCTTTTTCATCGATGAGCATGAGGATGGCGAGACCGACCATGAAGAAGGCGACAATCGCCGCCATCGCGATCCTCGGGTTCCCGGTGGTCGCCACCACGGTGCCGTAGACGAACGGGCCGGCGACCGACGTCAGCTTACCCGAGAAGGCGAAGAAGCCGAAGAACTCGCCGTGCTTGTCCTCCGGGGTCATGGCGCCAAGAAGGCTCCGACTGGCGGACTGGTTCGGGCCGACCATGAGCCCGATGCCGATCGCGGCGATCCAAAAGCCGGTTCGCGTCTCCGCGGTGGCGCCGATGATCGCCGCGACGGTCAGGACGACGAGCGTGATGGCGATCGTCCACTTCCCGCCGATCCGGTCGTTCACGAAGCCGAAGGCGAAGGCACCGGCGCCGGCCGCCACGTTGAGGACGATGCCGAGCAGGATGACGCCCTCGAACGAGAAGTCGAAGACGGTGGCGGCGTAGATCCCGCCAAGCGCGAAGATCGTCACGAGGCCGTCGTTGTAGACGAGACGTGCCAGCAGCGCCTTCGCCGCCTGCCTGTAGCGACGCAGGTGCATGAACGTCTCGCCCACCCGGCGGAACCCCTCGCGCACGTAGGTCCCTGGCTCGACGGGTCGCGTGACTCCCCTCTCGCGCAGAAACAGGAACGTCGGGATCGAGAACAGGCCGAACCAGGCGACGACGAGCAGGCTGGTCGCCCGCACGGCCAGGTCGCCCTCCGAGGAGAGCCAGCCGCCCTGCGTCATCCCGAGTGCGATCGCCAGCGCCAGCAGACCCCCGAAATAGCCGAGCGCCCAACCGTAACCGGAGATCCTCCCCATCCTCTCGAGCGTCGAGATCTCGGGCAGGAACGCGTTGTAGAACGCCTGCCCGCCCTCGTAGGCCACGTTGGCGCACACGAAGATGACGGCGGCGAGGATGGCCATGCCGGGCCGCATGAAGAACAGCAAGCTCGTGAAGATCAGCGTCTGCAGGGTGGCCAGGAAAAGGAAGCGTTTCTTGCGGCGGGAGAAATCGGCGATCGCGCCGAGCACCGGCATTGTGAGCGCCACGATGATCGCCGAGACGTTGACCGCGCGCGTCCACATGACCGTACCCGTCACCTCGTCCGCCGCGATGGCCTTCACGAAGTAGGTGCTGAAGATGAAGGTGACGATGAGGGTGGTGAACGCGGAGTTGGCAAAATCGTACATGCACCACGAGAAGATCTCGCGACGCTGAACGTCCACCCGAACGTCGTCCCGGACGCCCCCCGGCTCGCTCACTACCTGATGGCGAGCGGGCGGCCTGGAGAGCCGGTTGCCCCGACCAACGGCAGCGGCGTGAAGATGAACAGGAACTCGTAGACACCGGCTTCGGCGATCTCATCGAGGACCATGTTCTCGAGGTTGTGGATGCCGTTCTCCGGAATCAGCACTTGGTGAACGGGGAAGCTGAGCGCCGGATCGGGGTTGGGCACGACTTCGGTGGTCCAAGAGTCGGAGCCCACCATCGAGGCCCGGCGATCGACGACCCACCGCGCGACTTCGAGGCCGATCCCGGGCGGATTCTGGTTGTAGCGAGCGGCATTGTCCCAATGCACACTCCACCCGTAACGGAAGAGGATGGCGTCGCCAGGCCGGAGGTCCGACTCGGACATACCCTGCCGAGCCAACGCCCCGCGAACATCCTCCACGGTGATCTCGTAGCTCTCCGGGAGCGTCCCCACGCGTTTGTATCCGGCCACGTCCACCAGGACGCCGCGCGTGATGATCGGCTTGACGTGCTCGACGCCGAGCTGTCTCAGGCCGTAGGCGCTCCGCATCTCCTCCACGGTGACACCGTTGTAGAACACGTCCCGCTCGGAGCCGTCCGGCAACGTCAGGCGTGTACCGATATGGCCGAGCCCGTCAAACTGCGTACCGACCTGCCCGATCTCCGCGCACACGAACTCATCGTGTCCGATCAGCCGGTTCGCACCGAACGGCTCGTTGTAGGTGGGTGAGCCGGGGATGTAGAGCGTGTAGCTGCGTGCTCCGAACACCGGCATGCCACGCTCGTAGGGATGTCCGAGCTCGAAGACCTCCCCCGTCGCGGCCAAGCTCAGGGCCTCCAGGATTTTGTCCGCTGTGATCCAATTCGACGCCCCGACCCGGTCATCGGGCCCCCAGATCGGGTGTGGCCACCAGGGCCCTTCTTCGCGTGTCTGGCCCGACGCGGAAGCCGCCAGCGTCGACCCGAACAGAGCAAGTCCGAGGATCACCCGGCGCACCGGACTTCCGTCGCTCATCGATACCATTAGCATCTTGTATTCCAGTGCTTTACCTACTTGCGGTTAAGGTAACGCCGCAAAGCGTGGCGGGCGTCTTGCCGGCGACCTGCGCAAGCTCCCACCCTGCACCCTCACTCGGACGGGCTCACTCCTCCTGGAGGCGGCGCACGATGGACGGGACGATTCTGCGCGGCGCCAATCGAAGGCTGAGTGGACCCAGCTTGTTCATGATCCCCGGGATGACGAGGCGCCGGCCTCGAAGCATGCCCCGGTATCCGGCCTCGGCGACCGTCCCGGCATCCATGACGCCCAGGCGACGCATCAGGCCGGAATCCTCCATCTGCGCCCGTTTCTGGAACTCCGTCGCGGTGGGCCCGGGAGCCAGGACCGTCACCGTGATCCCCGTCTCCCTGAGCTCCTCGACGAGCGCCTCGCTGAAATGGAGGACGTACGCCTTGGTTGCGTAGTAGACCGCCATCAGCGGGCCCGGCTGAAATGCCGCAGTGGAGGCGACGTTCAGGATACGCCCGCTGCCACGCGCCAGCATGTTCGGGAGCGTGAGCCGGGTGAGATGGGTGAGCGCCTCGACGTTCAGGCGTACCATGCGGAGGCTCGCGTCCACGTCGGTTTCGGAAAAGGGGCCGAACGTCCCGAAGCCCGCGTTGTTGACCAACACGTCCACAGGCCGGCCCGAGAGCCTGGCGTGGAGCCCCGAGGCCGCGCCCGGATCGGAAAGGTCGAGAGCGACCCAGGTCACGTCCACTCCGTGTCCGCCACTGAGCTGCTCGGCCACGAGCCGGAGCTTCTCCTCATCCCTGGCCACGATTGCCAGATCGTGCCCGTCGCGCGCCAGCAGGCGGCTCAGCTCGTAGCCGATTCCCACCGTCGCGCCGGTCACGACGGCCAGCGGCCGGCCGGACACCGTGCCTTTCGCCGCGCGCCGGTTCACGGCGATAGCCCCCCGGCGAGCGGCTCCGCGGCTCGCTCGAGACGCTCGAGGGTAGTCGAGAGGTTATGCAACCTTTCTGTTGTCGGGCGCATCCATCATCCAATGAACGGGCAGAGTGGGCGCTCGCGATACCTAACGCCAAAAGGGGTCTTCGGCTAGACGAAGGATGGCGCGCCCTATCGCTCGCAACCGACCGTCTGCGCCCGAAACACGTCATCCTGCGCCGCTGGCGAGAGCCGCGGGGCTCATGCCTGGGCCAGGCCGAGGAGACCGCGGCCGCAGAGGCGTTCCGGTCCCTGGGGAGACCCCTGAAACCTCCCATGGGCCCGCTCCGTAGGGTCGGCCAGAGAGACCCGAGAGCATGAAGCCATCGCGAGACAAGGAAGAACCGAAGGTGGAGACACCGCTCCGCAAAGAGGAGAGCCGGCCCCGTATCGTGCCCGATGGCGAAGAGCGGCCCAGGCGAGCCCGCGTGGCGGACACCCTCTCCTCCTCGAAGTCGAAGTCCACGTCGAAGCCCAGAAGCTCCAAGTCCGCGTCGAAGCCCAAACCGGGCGAGTGGAACGAGGATCGCGGCTCCTCCGGTCGCGGCACCCGCATGGACATCACGCGGGAGGCGACCAAGAGCAAGCGGAAGCCGATCCTGATCGGCGCCGGTATCGCGGCCGTCGTGGTCGTCGCACTGGTTCTGGGCCTCATGAAGCCTGCCTCTCCGAGCGTGCAGCGCAACTCGGTGCTGGTCGGCACCGTCGAGCGAGGCCCCATGGTCCGAGCGGTCAGGGGACCCGGCACGCTCGTGCCCGAGCAGCTGCGGTTCGTCTCAGCTCTCACTGCCGGTCGGGTGGAGCAGGTGTACGTGGAGCCGGGAGAGACGGTGCAGGCGGGAACGGTCCTGCTGCTGCTCAGCAACCCCGACGTCCAGCTCGAGGCCCTGCAAGCCCAGCAGCAGTGGACGGCCGCGCAGGCCGGCCTGGTCGATCTCAGACGCACGCTCGGCACCCAGATGCTCGCGCAGGAGGCCGCGCTGGCCCGGGCACGCGCCGACTTCATGGAGGCCAACCGGACGGCGGAGTCGGATTCCGTCTTTTTCCTTCGGGAGCTGATCAGCCGCAACGAGGCGCTGCAAGCTAGAGAGCAAGCCGAGGCTGCGCGAATCCTGTTCACCACGGAAGAGAAGCGTTACGAGCTTCTGGAGCAGACCGTCGGCCAGCAGCTGGAGGTCCAGGAGGAACAGGTCGACCGGCTCCAGTCGATCTACGAGTACCAGCGCCGGCGAGTTGAATCGATGAAGGTGATCGCGGGCGCCGACGGCGTCCTGCAGGACCTCTCTCTCGAGCCCGGGCAGTGGGTGCAGTCGGGGACGACGCTGGCGCGCGTGGCCCAGCCCGGCCGACTCAAGGCCGAGCTCCGAATCCCCCAAACGCAGGCCCGGGAGGTCCAGCCCGGCCAGCGGGCGACGATAGATACGCGAAGCGACCTGATCGAGGGTCGAGTGAAGCGGGTCGATCCGAACGTCCAGAACGGTGCGGTGCTGGTGGAGGTGTCGCTGGAGGGCGAGCTGCCCCAAGGGGCGCGACCCGACTTGAGCGTGGACGGGACGATCGAGATCGAGCGTCAGGCGGATGTCCTCCATGTCGGTCGGCCAGCCTACGGCCAGAGCCAGAGCACGGTAGGTCTGTTCAAGCTGACCGAGGGGGGCGATGCGGCCGTCCGCGTGCCGGTCCGCTTGGGAGCGAGCTCGGTCAACGAGATCGAGATCATCGACGGACTGGAGCAAGGGGATGAGGTCATCCTCTCCGATATGTCCAGGTGGGATGACACCGAGCGCGTTCGGTTGAAGTAGCCGAAGCGCATAACGGCGGAGAAGAGGAACGATGACGATGAGCGTGACGAACGGAGCAAGCGGGGCGGGCGACGCGGCCGCCATGATCGAGATGACGGACGTGAGCAAGGTCTTCCTGACCGACGAGATCGAGACGCACGCCCTGTCCGATGTCCAACTCCGCATCGATGAGGGGGACTTCCTCTCGATCGCGGGCCCGTCGGGCTGCGGGAAATCCACGCTGCTCTCGCTGCTGGGCCTGCTCGACTCGCCCACGGCAGGCGAATACCTGCTGGATGGGAATCCGGTGGCGGACCTGAGCTCCTCGCAGCGCGCGACGATTCGGAACCGGCACATCGGCTTCATCTTCCAGGCCTTCAACCTGATCGGCGACCTCACCGTCTACGAGAACGTCGAGCTACCCCTCACCTACCGCGGGCTCGCCGGGCCCGAGCGCAAGGAGAGGGTGATGAAGGCACTCGAGCGGGTCGACATGCCGCATCGGGTGAAGCACTACCCCTCCCAGCTCTCCGGCGGCCAGCAGCAACGCGTCGCCGTGGCCCGCGCCGTCGCGGGCGATCCCCTCATTCTCCTGGCGGATGAGCCCACCGGTAACCTCGATTCCTCCAACGGCGAAGCGGTCATGAACCTTCTCGCCGAGCTGCACGGGGAAGGAGCGACCATCTGCATGGTGACGCACGACCCCCGGTACGCCGACTACGCGGGACGCACGATCCATCTGTTCGACGGACGAATCGTCAGCGATGAGTCGAACGGCGCCGTTCGGGAGCTGCAGGAGCACGGCTACGAGGTCGTAGGCCAGTAGGCCGAGCTCCTCCTCCATCGAATCGGGTTCAACGGGATCAGGGCAAAGGGAGATATGAGTGGACTGCTGAAGGAACTGCGTTACGCGGTGAGGATGCTCCGCAAGAACCCCGGTACGAGCCTGATCGCCGTCCTCGCGCTGGGCCTGGGGATCGGCCTGACGACGATCATGTTCAGCATCGTCTACGGTGCGGTGTGGAAGGGCCTGCCGTTCGAGGGAGCCGAGAAGCTCGTTCATATCGAGCGCAACAATCTCGCCGAGGACATCGAGAGCATGGAAGTCCCGATCCACGACTTCCTGGACTATCGGAAAGCTCAAACCTCCTTCGAAGGCCTCGCCGGCTTCTACTCGGGAACCGTCAACCTGGCGGGTACGGAACGTCCGGAGCGCTACGATGGCGCCTTCATCTCGGCCAACGCCTTCGAGCTGATACGGGTGCAGCCCGTTCTGGGCCGGAACTTCCAGGAAGGGGAAGATACGCCGGCCGCCGATCCCGTTATGCTTCTGGGCTACCACGTCTGGCAGGATCGTTTCGGAGGCGACCCCGAGGTCGTGGGTCAGGTCGCTCGCGTGAACGGCGAGCAGACGACGATCGTCGGCGTGATGCCGGAGGGCTTCCGCTTCCCGGTCGCCGAGGACGTCTGGCTGCCGCTGCGGATGGACCCGCTCGAGCTCGAGCGGGGCGAGGGCCTGTCGCTGGAGGTGTTCGGCCGATTGAGGGACGGCACGAACATCGACCAGGCGTCGGCCGAGATGCAGGCGATCGCCGCCCGCCTCGCCGAGGAATACCCCGACACCAACGAAGGCGTCGGAGCGGTGCTGAAGCCTTACGTCGACGAGTACATCGGCGCGGAGCCCAGAGCCATGCTCTACACGATGCTGGGCGCCGTCTTCCTCGTTCTGCTGGTGGCATGTGCCAACGTCGCGAACCTTCTTCTCTCCCGCGCGGCGACGCGCTCGAAGGAGCTGGCTATTCGAAGTGCGGTCGGCGCCAGCCGCCTCCGGGTCATCATGCAGCTCCTCGGCGAGGGAGTCGTGCTCGCGAGCGCCGGGGCCGTTCTCGGGATCGGGATCTCGGTTCTGGGGATCGGAATGTTCAACCGCGCCGTGGAGCCAACCGACCCGCCGTTCTGGATCGATATCGGCCTCAACACGGTCGTGCTGGTCTTCGTCATCGTCATCGCCGTCCTGGCGGGCGTGCTGTCCGGCATACTTCCCGCGATCCAGGCCTCCGGAAGCGCCGTCAACGAGGTGCTCAAGGACGAGTCGTGGGGATCCTCCGGCTTTCGCGTGGGCAAGCTGAGCAAGGGCCTTGTGGTGGGAGAGATCGCGCTCTCGCTGGGCGTCCTCGTCGCCGCCGGGCTGATGATCAAGAGCGTCACCAACCTGAAGACGATCGACTACGGCTTCGACACGGAGACGACCTTTACGGCGCGGATGGGGCTGTTCGAGGCCGACTACCCGGACACGACGAGCCGGCGCGAGTTCTTTCGCGAGGTGCTGCGTCGGGTGGAGCAGCGTCCGGGGGTGGAGGCGGCCGCGATCGTGACCGCTCTCCCGGGAGCTTGGTCCTACGGCAGCCGCTTCGGAATCGAGGGCGCGACCTACGACCGTGATCAGGATTACCCGGTGGCGCGGTTCGCGACGGTCTCCCCGGACTTCCTCGACGTCTACGGGGTGAAGGTGCTCGAGGGCCGCACGTTCGGACCGCAGGACACGTACGACGCGATGCCTGTCGCCATCGTGAACCAGAGCTTCGCCGAGCAGTTCTATCCGGAGGGCTCGGCGATCGGTAAGCGCGTCCGTCAGGGCGACTCCGGAACCGAGGAGCCCTGGCGCACGATCGTGGGCGTCGTGCCCGACATGTACATGCAGGGGCTCTCCAACATGGAGGAGGACCCCTGGGGCGTGTACTTCCCGCTCGATCAGTACGACACGCGGTTCGCCTACGTGGCGCTCCGCTCAGCGGGCGAGGACCCGATGGCCCTCGCGGCCGGCGCCCGGGACGACGTCATGGCCGTCGACCAGGACATCCCGCTCTACTGGGTGCAGACACACCAGGCCGCGATCGACGAGCAGACGTGGTTCTTCCGGATCTTCGGAAACCTGTTCATGGTGTTCGGCTTCGTGGCGTTGTTCCTGGCGGCCGTCGGGCTGTACGGCGTGATGTCCGCTTCCGTGAGCCATCGCACCTCCGAGATGGGCATCCGCATGGCGCTCGGGGCCCAGGGCGGCGACGTGCTCTGGCTGGTGATGAAGCAGGGTGCGGTGCAGGTGGGGATCGGGATGGCGCTCGGACTCGCTCTGGCGGCACTGCTCTCGCGTGGCCTGGACCTCATCCTCTTCCAGGTCGAGCCGTGGGATCCCGTCGTGTTCGCGCTGATCGCCGCCGTCCTGGCCGCGGTGGGAATGCTGGCGTCGTATATCCCGGCGCTGAGAGCGACCCGGGTCGATCCGGCAGTGGCGCTGCGCTACGAGTAGCGGGCCCAATCGGTGCCGGCCCGGCCCGCGCGGGTCGGTCGTCGGTCGCCCATTGCCGATGCCGGCTGACACGCGCTGCTCATAGGGGCGGTCCTTCGGGGCCGCCCTTGGACTATCCGGCCGGCAGAAGCGGGGTAATCTCCGACAATCAGAATCCAGATATACCTTATGGCGGGCCCATGATCGCTTCGGCTAAGCTATGCATGGGCGTGTCTCGGCACGGTGCCGCGATGCGCTGCTCTGGAATGAGAAAGCGCTCGACAAGGAACACAAAGCATTTGACGTGCTGGCCGATGGCGCGTCATGGGACCTTTGACCTTCCTGGTCTCATCGGCAGGAGGGGTGCCCTAGTGAGACGGTGCATCGCCATCTCGATTGTGGCTCTCGCTCTCGCTGCGTGTTCTTCCCGCTACGACACGCCGGGAGAGCCGACGATGTACTCGCACTTCGCCGCGGCGGACGACATTCAGGCGGCTGTCGTAGATGGGGACCTGGGGGCGGTGAGGGAGCCGGCTAACTGGCTGGCGGAGCATGACATTCCGAGCCTTCCGGAGGGCTCGGAGACCTACCTCGCCGAGATGCAGGATTTCGCTCGGCAGGCCGGGCAGGCCACGAGCCTGGTGGATGCCGCACACGCTATGGGCGGCATCGCGAAGACCTGTGGAACCTGTCACCAGAAGAACATCGCGGAACCGTTGACCAAGTGGACGGGAAGCTTGCACCAGGGAGAGGACGTCGCCACCCACATGACGAGGCACGCCTGGGCGGCGGGGCGTATGTGGGAGGGGCTGGTCCTACCGTCGGATGACAAGTGGACCAAGGGCGCAAAGGCGTTGGAGGAGGCGCCCCTGGCGCCCGAGGCCGTTGCAGGAACGAGCAGCGAGGATGTCGCGATCCGGAAGGAGGTGGAGCTGCTCGCGAAGCGGTGTCACGCCATCGGATCCAAGGCGGAGGGGGTGACGGACGCAACGGAGAGGGCGAACCTCTACGGCGAACTGCTGGCCACCTGCGCCAACTGCCACAAGCTGACCGGCCGGGAAGTCGCCACAGCCGGCTAGGCGTCGGGTTTCGGCCAATCATCTGACCGAAGGGGCGGTGCTTGAAGCACCGCCCCTCCTAACCCCGGCCGGGAGAGCGGCGCCTGACAAGCCTCCATGCGAACGCGCAAGACCTCGGCGGCGAAGGTCGGAGCCGCTAGGTGTCCTTCCCGGGGGACGAGAGCAGCTTCTCCTGGAACTGCTGGACTTCGAGGAGCTTCTCCACCTCAGCCTCCGTGTTCGACTGTTGCTGCTCAAGGAGCGCGATTCGCTGCTCGAGCAGGGCCACGTGCTGCCCGGCGCCCTGCGCCTCCCTCATCCGCGCCACGGCCTCGGCGATCGGCTTCAAGGCGAAACGCGCGGTAAAACCGGTGATCGGGATCAGGATCGTCAGCATCCCCATCACGATCGCTACGATTGGAATCAGCTCTCCCATCAGGAACTCTCCCTCCAGGTGTTGTGATCGTTAAAGGGGCCTCGACAGTGGTCAGCAACGCGAGAACCGGCTAGCGGCCGGCCTCGAGGATTCCCGCGACGAGAGCCGGATCGTCCGGCAGCAGGCCGACGGCGACGATGCGCGGCACGAGCGTCCGCCACGCCGGATGGAGCTCGTAGGCGGCGGCGAACAGCGGGAGCGCCTCTTCGACCATCCCTTCCGATACCAGGGTCACGGCGTGCCAGAAGATCGGCTCGGAGCGGTCGGGCAGAAGCTCCTCCGCCCGGCGGTATTCCTCCAGGGCGCGGTCGATCTCTCCCGCGGTGACGTGCTCGTCGCCCGCGTTCATATGCCGGTACGCCCGCGCGACCGTGAGCACGCGGCGCAACTCGACGAGCGGATCCGGGTGATCCTCCACCCTCAGATCGAAGAGCCGATCTTCCCAGGGACGCCCGCTCGGGTGGGGCGCGACGACGAGCAACGCCGCGCTCTGCTTTCCTCGCAGATCTCCACCCACCTCCTGGGCCGCCTCCAGCGTCACCATCAGCCGCTCGGCCAGGTCTCCGGACGAGGTCTCGTAGGCGCGGACCATCGCGTCGCAGACGCCCGCCCTCAGCATCAGGTTGGCCTGGACCGTGAAACCCGGGCCGGTTCGGTCGCACGCTTCGGCGATCGCAGAGGCGCCCGTGTGGACGGCCGTGCGCCCCTGCGCATCCACCATCCCGACTTGACGGACCGCCTCGTTCGCGTCTGAGGCGACGAGCCCTGCCAGCGTCTCGGGCGCGCTCTTGCCGCTCCGCATCATCTCGAGCCCGAGGGCTCCGTAGGCGGGATCGGTGAAGGACTGCGTGGCCACCGCGCCCACTCCGCTGGCCGCCCAGGGCACGACGGAGCCGACCGAGAACCAGTGCGACTGCACGGCGACGCCGAGCTCTCCCGAGGTCGAGTCCCGAGCCACGATCGAATAGGTGGAAACCGGGCGGCGCGGCTCGGCGGAGCTTACACCTGCGGGCTGAGCGCCGGCGGGCCTGGCGGCCAGCCCCGCTGTGAAAGCCGACAGGGCCGCAAGGAGAAGGCAGTCACGGGTCGAGCAGAGCATTCTCAATCTCCCGAGTTCGGATCGCGCGCGGCACCGAGCCACTCACTCAGAAGCAGCGTCGGAGCCCCGATCTCCCGGAGGCGCTCACGAAGATCGTATTCCTGCAAGATCCTGAGCCTGTTCAGGTAGCCTTCCTTGGTGGTGCCGTTCGTGAGCTCGAGGAAACGCCGGATCTCGTCCCTGTGCGTGTAGCGGGAGTGCATCCGGCTGGCGGTCAACCGCCTCACCAGGGCCATCGTCTTCCATGGGAACGTACGGATCCAGGCGATCGCAAGCTTCAGGCGAAACTGCGGGCGGAAGTACGGGAAGGTGTTCAGGACGATGAGCCGCTCCACCAGCTCGGGGCGCGCGAGGGCAAACGACATCGACACGGCGCCGCCGAACGACTCGCCGAATACGATCGCCCTTTGCCCGGATGGCGACGCCTGCGCCACGACGGCCGCGAGGTCCTCCACGAGCGTATGCATGTGCGTGGCCGAATCGCGAAGCGTGTAGGTGGCGACTCGGTATTCGCGCGACAGCTCGGGCATCTGCCGATAGAAGAGAAGGCCCGTTCCGTCCATTCCCGGGACGTACACGAAGGGCGGGCCCTCGCCCTCGATGACGATGCGAGGATCGTAGTGAGCGACCTCCGTTCCGGCCGCAGCGTCGAGACCGTCGTCCGGCCTTCTAGTTACGTAGGGAGCTGACATCCTTACATTCCATCATGTCTTCGACCGATAGTCGAGCATGGAAGATCGCGCGCGGGGCGTGGACGGTGCTCACCGGCTTCTTCGTCGAGAGCTTCATCTTCGCCGCATCCGTGTTGCCCGCCGCCCTGTTCTGGGAGTGGCATTTTCAATGGCCGTACCCTTCGGACGGCGCCCGGATTTTCGTCCTGGCCCTATCATTCGTCCCGGCCTACCTGCTGTTCGCTTTCGGACTCATGGTGCTCTCGGCCCTGATCACCAGCATCCTCGGGTGGCGAAGCCCCCCGGATATGGAGATGCGAATCGGCGACCTGGAGTGGCCGCTGCTGCGCTGGGCCCGTTACATGATGACCCAGCACATCGTACGTCTGTTCGCCGGCGCGTTCTACCGGTCCACGCCGGTGTGGTCCTTCTACTTGAAGCTGAACGGTGCGCGGTTGGGACGCGGTGTGTTCGTGAACAGCCTCTCGATGTCGGACCATAACCTGTTGGAGTTCGGAGATCACGTCGTGATCGGTTCCGATGTGCACCTCTCGGGGCACACGGTGGAGGCCGGGGTCGTGAAAACGGCCGTCGTGCGCCTCGGAAACGACGTTACCGTGGGCACGGGCAGCGTGATCGGAATCGGGGTCGAGATCGGCGACAACACACAGGTCGGGGCACTGAGCGTGGTCCCGAAGCACCGACGGCTGGAGTCGAACGCCACCTACGTGGGGGTTCCGGTTCGCCGCATCGATGCGGCGGAGGCGGAAGCGGCGGTCCTGGGCTCCCTCTAGGTCGTGCTCTAGCTTCCTAGGCCAGTGAGGCCTTCCCGGCGGCCCAGCCACCGACCGTGGCGGCAAGCCACGTGACGACGGCTACCGGGACCCCTCCTACCGTCCAGCCAAAGGCGACGGGGTACCGGTCGTCCGGATAGAGGATCGCCTCTGCAAGCTCGGAGGCGAGCAGGGCAAGCGCTCCGCCCACCGCCAACAGCATCAGACCCAGCCAGATCCGGTGCGTCGCGACGCCTGTCACGGCCGACCACGTGCCTAGTGCAGCAGCCAGAAGAAAGCCTGCCAGTGCCATGATGACGCGATACGGGTGCGCCAGCGGCCCATCGGCGCCGCCTACTTCGCCGGCGCCCGGAAGAAGGCCCAACCTCGCGGCCGCAACGACCAGCAGCAGAACCAGGAGGTAGACGGCTCCACCCCGGACGATCATCGTCTTCTCCGCGGCGCTAAGCCCCATGTCGTCGTCCTCCGTTGCTTTGTGTTCGGCGCCCCTCGCGGGCGCCGCCATCGTCTCTCGCCGTCATGACGATGAAAGATAAGCCAAGTACTTTGCGCTGTAAAGTTAGCCAGGAAGGAGTTCGACCCCCTCGATATCCAGCACGAGCTCGGGACCGTACGCCTTCCCTGGCGTCTGATAGCCGGTGGGCGCGCCACCGGACAGCGCCCGCTCGAGGACCGCCAGCGCGGTGAGCGCCGTGAAGTCGTAGGCCTCCGGACCTACCAGTACGGCGGAGGCGGAACGGCCGTCATCGTCTGCGACCTCACCGTAGATGCGGGTCTCGCCGCGAGCCCGCTGAGCGGCGCTCGGGCCGGCCACCCGCCATCTGATGCCACGCTCGACCAAGCCCCGCACCGGCCCACTCTGCAGCAACCCGCGGACGCGGCCCGATACTCTTAAGACACGCTGCAGACCGGGAGGACCGGCCCCGTAGACCTCGATCTCTCCGATCCCGGTACTGTGGTACGCCGTCACCACGTCGCCGAAGGGGATGGTCACGGCCGGGCGAGCACCGGTGCCGAAGTCGAAGCTGCGCGACTTCCAGCCCGCCGGCACGGGGGTCAGTCGCCCGGCACGCCTCACCAGCCCGCCCTCCCCCAGCTGCTCGGCCATCGTGAGGGCGGTCCCTCGAGACACGCCGCCGCCGGGCAGAACGGCCAGGGTAAGCCTGGTCGCGGAGGGAAGTCGGGCCTTCAGGTGCACGGCCAGGCAGTCGGTGGGCACAACGTCGAAGCCCACGCCCGGAAGGACCATGATCCCCGCGTCCCGAGCCCGGCCATCCAGCTCGGCGGCCGCCTCGAAGACGGCTATTTCGCCGGTGACGTCGAGGTAGTGGCGGCCCGAGCGCAGGCAGGCCTCCACCATCGGCCGGAAGGTGCGGGAGAACGGGCCCGCACAGTGGAACACGAGCGGTAGATCCGCCAGCGCGCGATCCAGGGACTCCGGGTCGTCTACACGGGCAACGACGTAACGCAAGCCCTCCCGCTCGGCCTGCTCTCGCAGGGCCTTCTCGTCGCGGCCCCCCAGAACCGGCTCGAAGCCGCGCTCCACGGCCAGACGGGCGATGAGGCGTCCTGTATATCCGTAGGAGCCGTAGAGCAGAAAGTGGTCCGAGCCGCTCACGGCCCGCTCAGGTCGCCGGCTTCCGCGCGCGGACGAACGCCGCCATGAACTTCTCGTCGACCAAGGGCGCTACGACGGCCGGATCCAGACCCGCCTCCTCGAGAAAGTCCGCCGCGTCGGCCACCCGGTAGATTCGGGTAGGCTCTATCTCGACGCTGGAAAACCCGGCGTCCCGAAGCAGCCTCAGATACTCCTCTTCTTCCAGTGCGCCGGCCACGCAGCCGACCCAGAGCTCGACGCTGCGTCGTATCGCCTCGGGCATGTCGCCCCGCACGACGATGTCCGACACCGCGAACAGCCCGCCCGGCCGAAGCACCCGAAACGCCTCCGCCAGGACCCGAGGCTTGTCGGCGGAGAGGTTGATCACGCAGTTGGAGATGATCACGTCCACCGAGTCGTTGGGAAGAGGGATCTCCTCGATCTCGCCCTTCAGGAACTCGACGTTCCTGACGCCGGCCTTCCGCTGGTTCTCGCGCGCCAGCTCAAGCATCTCATCCGTCATGTCGAGGCCGTACGCCTTCCCCTCGGGGCCTACACGCCGTGCCGAGAGCAGAACGTCGATCCCGCCCCCCGATCCCAGGTCGAGGACGGTCTGTCCGGGCAGGAGTTCGGCCAGAGCCGTGGGGTTGCCGCAGCCCAGCGACGCGAGGACGGCCGCGTCCGGTAGCGACGCTGTCTCGTCGATCGAGTAAAGGTTCGAGGTGATCGGATTCTCGCCAATGACATCCGAGCCGCAGCAGCTCACCGGCTCGCCGCAGCACCCCGCCTGATCACCCTTGGCCACCTCGGCAGCCGCCTTGCCGTATCGCTCGCGTACGGCCGTCTTGATATCCGTCTTGGTCCCTGTCCCGCTCATCGTTCCTCCATCCTTCCGGTATTCTGCCCGGATCCGGTCAGCAGCACCCGGCTTCGGCTCTCGCCGCCGCCTTCGCACTCGCTTCACCCAACCGTGCAAGGCCACCTTGCAGTTCCCCGAGCAGCTCCTCGTTCAGCGAGTAGTAGATCCACTTCCCTCTCCGGGCGGCGACCACCAGGCCGGCCTCACGAAGCGTCTTGAGGTGAAAGGAGAGTAGCGGCTGTTTCGCCCCGACCTCGACGGCCAGATCACAAACGCATTGGGCACCCCCGGAGAGCAGCGCCATGATCCTCAGCCGCTTCTCGTCACCGAGGGCCCTGAAGGCCTGCACCGCCCTGTCGACCGGCAACGTCTCTTTTGCTTCCTTCACGCGCATCGTCATGATCTATCATATCAATATTCATTGATTTGTCAACCGCGCCAAGCGTGTTGCATGATTATGCGACCCTGATGTATCTTTATGCATGATCAAGGTGAGCATCATTGGAGCGTCCGGCTATGCCGGCGGAGCGCTACTGCGGTGGCTGCTGGCGCACCCGGCCGTGGAAATCGTGCACCTCGTCGCGGACACGCGAGCCGGGGAGGCGGTGGATCGCGTGTGGCCGTCCATGCGAGGGCTGAGCACCTCCACCCTGTCGACTTTGTCGACCGTGGCTCCCGAGACGATCGCATCCGACTCCGACCTCGTCTTCGCCGCCCTGCCGGCGGGAGCCGCGATGCGAATCATCCCCACCCTCCTGGGCGAGGGCGCGCGGGTCGTCGACCTCGGCCCGGACTTTCGCCTCAAGGATCCGGCCTCGTACCCGACGTGGTACGATCTCGACCACGACCGCCCGGAGCTGTTGGCCGAGGCGGTCTACGGGGTACCCGAGCTGAAGTCGGCGGCGATCCGCACGGCGCGTCTCGTTGCGAATCCCGGTTGCTATCCCACGGTCGTGACCCTCGCGCTCTTTGTTCTTCTCCGCGAAGGTTTCGTCGGTGACGCAGTCATCGTCGATGCCAAGTCGGGCGTGTCGGGGGCAGGTCGAACACCTTCGCAGGGCACCTCGTTCAGCGAGCTTGACGGGAACCTACGACCCTACGCCGTCGGCGAGCATCGGCACACCCCGGAGATCGAGCAGACGCTGGCCGACTCCGGGGCGAAACCGCGGGTGTTCTTCGTTCCTCACCTCGTTCCGATGACTCGGGGGATTCTGGCCTCGTGCTACTTCAGCCTCCAGGAGCCTCTCGACAAGGACGGAGCGCTCGAACTTCTCCGGGCCGCGTACGCCGAGAGCTCATTCATCCGAGTCCTGGACGAGCTGCCGCAGACCAAGGCGACGCTCGCCTCGAACTTCTGCGATATCACCGTGCGAGTGGACGAGCGCACGGGGCACGCCACAGCCATCGGGGCGATCGACAACCTCGGGAAAGGAGCCGCGGGGCAGGCCGTGCAGAACATGAACGTGATGTTCGATCTCCCCGAGACGGAAGGCCTGTGGATGCCGCCGGTGTACCCATGATGCTCGCGCCTGCGACTAACGGCGTGACCGTGCCCCTCGGCTTCCGAGCGGCGGGCATCCACTGCGGGGTTAAGCGCCATCGCCCCGACCTGGCCGTCGTGGCCTCGGACCGGGTATGCGCCGCGGCCGGCGTGTTCACCTCGAACCGAGTGAAGGCCGCGCCGGTCCGCTACAGCCAAGGGGTCATCGCGCGCGGGCAGGCCCGGGCGATCGTGGCAAACAGCGGCAACGCCAACGCCTGTACGGGCCCGAAGGGGCAGCGTGATGCCGAAGAGATGGCACGGCTCGTGGCTCGCTCCATCCAGGTCGCGCCCGAGGACGTTCTCGTCGCCTCCACCGGGATCATCGGAAAGCTGCTGCCGATGGATGCGCTCCGGCGAGGCATCCCCCTCGCATGCGAGCACCTGGAGCGATCCGGCGAGGGGGCGGCAGCGGCCATCTTGACCACCGATTCGGGACCCAAGACGGCTGCGGCCACTCTAGAAATCGATGGGACACCCGTCCGCATCGGGGGCATGGCCAAAGGTGCGGGGATGATCCACCCCAAGCTGGCCACGACGCTCTGCTTTCTGACCACGGACGCCCGGCTTCCCGCAAACGACCTGGATTCGGCCCTCCGGACCGCGGTCGCCGGCTCTTTCAATCGCATCACGGTGGACGGGGATACCAGCACCAACGATTGCGTTCTCGCTCTCGCCAACGGCGCCGCTGGGAACGACCCGATCCTGAGCGATGAGGCGCTGCGGAGGTTCGAGGAGGCGCTGAGCGGCGTAGCCCTCGAGCTCGCGATGCAGGTCGTGCGCGACGGAGAGGGCGCGACCAAGGTGGCGGAGATCGAGGTGACGGGGGCGGCCAGCCGAATGGATGCAGATCTGGTGGCGTACCGCCTCGCGAACTCGCTGCTGGTGAAGACCGCCCTCCACGGCGCGGAGCCCAACTGGGGCCGACTCATGGCCGCGCTCGGCAGCGCCGGCGCCGAGATCGCCGAGAATCGGGTCCAGATCTTCATCGGGCGGGCTCAGATCGTCCGCGACGGACTCGGCGTGGAGGCATCGCTGAGCGAGGCTGCCGCCGAGCTGTGTGGCTCGGAGATCGAGCTGCGGATCGAGCTCGGACTCGGGGAGGGGGCAGCCAACATCCTGACCTGCGACCTGTCGGAGGAATACGTCCGGATCAACGGCTCCTACGCTGCGGAAGCGGGCGTGATCTCGTGAAAACGGAGCACGTGGGAGCGTGCGCCTCGACCGCCGAGCAGAGCTCGATCGCCGAAACGGAGGGACGGGATCGAAGCTCGGTGGGACTTACGCTGGCCGAGGCACTGCGCTACGCCACCCGATGGCGCGGCAAGACGGTGGTCATCAAGCTCGGGGGAAGCGTGCTGGAGCAGGCGAGCGAGGCGACCCTGGAGGACGTCGTCCTCCTGCAGCAAGCCGGTCTGAAGCCCGTGCTCGTGCACGGGGGCGGGATCGAGATCAGCCGTATGCTGGACCGCCTCGGACACACACCTCGATTCATCGACGGCCTCCGCGTGACCGACGCCGACACGATGGAGGTCGTGGAGATGGTCCTGACCGGACGGGTGAACAAGCGGCTCGTGGCCGGGATCGAGGCGGCGGGAGGCCGAGCTGCCGGACTCTCGGGCAAGGACGGAAGCCTGCTGGTCGCCACGCCTCATCCGTCGGCTGGCAGCCTGGGCCACGTCGGAGAGGTCGAGCGCGTGGTGCCCGACGTGCTGCAGGCGATGGTCGAAGGCGGCTTCGTGCCCGTCGTCTCATCGATCGGCACCGATCGGGCCGGGACCACCTACAACCTCAACGCGGACGCCGCCGCCGCGGCGCTGGCCGTGACGCTCCACGCCGAAAAGCTTGTCCTGCTCACGGACGTGGACGGGGTCCTGCGCACGGAGGGCGGCGAGAACCGGCTCGTATCGGAGCTGGATCTGCCAACCGGTCGCGCCATGCTCGAGTCCGGCGAAGTCGCCGGAGGCATGATCCCGAAGCTGGGAGCGTGCCTCGCCGCGGTCGAAGGTGGAGTGGAGAGCGCCCACATCGTCGGCACCCGCGATCCGGACGGCCTCCTCATCGAGCTTCTCACCGATCGAGGCATCGGCACGATGGTGCGGAGCCGTGCTCGCCGGCCGGGTGGGAACGTGGCTCGGTCCAACGGAGGGCCATCGTCGGGGATCGAGGCGGCGATCGCGGCGTCGGAGGAACACCTCTTCCTCAACTACACGAGGGAACCGGTCGCCTTCTCCCACGGTTGCGGCACCCACCTGTGGGGCCTGGACGGCACGAAATACCTGGACTTCATCGGCGGCATCGCCGTCTCATCGCTTGGACACGCCCATCCTTCGTTGAAGCGGGCGATTCGCGAACAGGTGGAGCGCTACCTGCACGTCTCGAACCTCTACCACATCCCAGAGCAGGCCGAGACCGCCCGGCTCTTGAAGGAAGTGAGCGGATTCGACCGTGCCTTCTTCTGCAACAGCGGAACGGAGGCGATCGAGGCCGCGATCAAGCTGGCCCGGAAGTGGGGGCGTCTTCGCCCACTATCTGACCGGATTGCGCGAGCTGACGCACCGGATCGGCGCGCTGTTGCTGCTTGACGAGGTACAGACCGGCATCGGTCGCACGGGACGCTGGATGGCCTTCGAGCATTATGGGATCCGCCCGGACGTCGTCGCGTTGGCCAAAGGCCTCGGCGGAGGCATGCCGGTGGGCGCGTTGCTGGCCAATGGGGAGGTCGCCGAGCTCTTCGGGCCGGGAGACCATGGCACGACCTTCGGCGGGAACGCGCTGGCCTGCGCCGCCGCCAACGCGGTGCTGAGGACGATACGCGACGATGATCTGCTCGAGCGGGCCAGCTCCATGGGTCGCAGGATCACGGTCGGCCTCGAAAGGACCGCGACCGAGTATCCGGTGGTTCGGGACGTTCGCGGACTGGGCCTGCTACTGGGGGTAGACCTGACGATCGACGCCTCGTCGGTGGCGACGGCGTGCCGCGAGCGAGGCCTGCTGCTGAACGCCGTTCGGCCGCGCACATTGAGGCTCGCGCCCCCGCTCACCGTCTCTGCGTCCGAGGTGGACGCGGCCCTGCTCATCCTACAAGAGGTCCTGACCGCGGCCTCCACGGGAGACCTACATGCAAACTGAGAAGTCCATCGAGCGCATCGCCCTCGCCTATTCGGGCGGACTCGACACGTCCGTGATGATCCCGTGGCTGCATGACACCTACGACTGCGAGGTGGTTGCCGTCGTCGCCGACGTGGGACAACAAGAAGACTTCGAGGCCGTTCGCGAAAAGGCGCTCCGCACTGGGGCGATCGCCTGCGAGGTCATCGACCTCAAGGCCGAGTTCGCCGCCGACTTCGTCTTTCCCGCCCTGCGCGCCGGCGCCCTCTACGAGCGCGGATACCTGCTCGGGACGGCGCTTGCCAGGCCGCTCATCGCGAGAGCGCAGGTGGAGGCGGCGCTGGCCCACGGCTGCGACGCGCTGGCCCACGGCTGCACCGGCAAAGGCAACGACCAGGTGCGGTTCGAGGTTGCCTACCGGACACTGGCGCCCCGCTTGATGGTCGTCGCTCCATGGCGAGAGTGGGAGCTGCGCTCGCGGGAGGATGAGTTCGCCTATGCCGAAGCGAGAGGGATCTCGCTCCCCGTCACGCCGGAGAAGCCGTACAGCATCGATCAGAACCTCTGGCACACCTCGACGGAAGGCGGCATCCTCGAGGATCCGGCGATGGCGCCGCCCGACGACATCTACCAGGTCACGACCGATCCCGCCGACGCCCCGAAAGAGCCCCGCGTCCTGGAGATCTCCTTCGAGAGGGGCTTCCCCACCGCCGTGGACGGCAGGCGGCTGGAACCGTGGCGTCTCATCCAGACCCTCAACGAGATCGCGGGCTGTCATGGCGTCGGCCGTTGCGATCTGGTAGAAAGCCGTCTGGTCGGGATGAAGAGCCGGGGGGTGTACGAGACGCCGGCCGGAACCGTCCTGCACTCCGCATTGCGGGACCTGGAGTCGCTAACGCTGGATCACGCGACCTCCGCATACAAGGAGGGCCTCGCGACCCGCTATGGCGAGCTGGTCTATCAGGGCCACTGGTTCACGGCGCTGCGGGAGTCGCTCGACGCCTTTCTCGACGCCTCTCATCAGACCGTGACCGGCACCGTCTCGGTGAAGCTCTTCAAGGGCACGTGCATGCCGGTATCCAGGGTTTCGCCCTTCTCCTTGTATCAGGAGGATCTCGCCACCTTCGGCGAGGATGCCGTCTACGACCACCAGGACGCGGCCGGCTTTATACGCCTCTGGGGCCTGCCGGCGGAGGTGCGCGCCCGCGTTATGGCCGGGCCGGCCGGTCCCTCGGTGGCTCGCGCCGAATCCGCGCCAGCCTCGGCACCCGACTCCGCGACGCCCGAGTCGACGGTACCGGGCCGCGAAACGGTGCTCAGCGGTTGAGCCTCCGGGCTGCAAGCGCCTGATGCGACCTCCCGTTGCGACCTCCCTGTGGGGAGGACGGTTCGAATCGGAGCTGGATCCCGTCATCCTCGGGTTCACGAACTCGCTCCCGTTCGACGCGCGGCTGGTCCGCCATGACTTGATCGCGAGCCTCGCGCACGCGCGCATGCTGCTGGAGACCGGGATCATCAGCCGCACGCAGGCCGAGCCGATCCTCGACGGCCTGTCGGAGATCCTGAAGGAGATCGAGGAGGGCAAGCTCGTCGTCGAGGGGCCTGACGAGGACGTTCACAGCTGGATCGAGCGCACGCTGTGCTCGCGCATCGGTCCAGCCGCTGGCAGGCTGCACACGGCCCGCAGCCGGAACGACCAGGTGAGCGTAGCCCTGCGCCTCTGGGTGCGTGAGGAGCTAGCCTCGCTCTGCACGGCGCTCTCCGGGCTGCTGGGGACCTGGCTGGCTCAGGCCGGTGAGCATGTGGAGAGCTGGATGCCTGGGTACACGCATCTTCAGAGAGCGCAGCCCGTGACCCTCGCGCACCACCTACTGGCCCACTTCTGGGCGCTCGAATCCGACGCGCGCCGCTTGGAGCGGGCGTACGAGCGCACCGGCGTCTCCCCTCTCGGGTCGGGCGCGCTCGCCGGCTCCCGGCACCCGATCGATCCGCGCCGCTCAGCGGCCCTCCTGGGATTGGCGGAGGTCTGCCCGAACAGCCTGCTGGCGGTGGCCGACCGTGACTTCGTGGCGGAAGCGACGTTCGCCTGCGCCCTCCTCATGGTGCATATGAGCCGCTGGGCCGAGGAGGTCATCCTCTGGACCTCGCTCGAGTTCGGCTTTGCGGCGCTTTCCGACACGGTCGCGCAGGGGAGCAGCCTGATGCCGCAGAAGAAGAATCCGGAGGCGGCCGAGCTCATCAGGGGAAAGAGCGGACGGGTGATCGGAGATCTGACCGGGCTGCTGGTCACCCTGAAGGGGCTTCCGTTCGCCTACAACAGCGACCTGCAGGAGGACAAGGAGCCGCTGTTCGACGCGCTCGACACGGCAACAGGCTCGGTAGGCGCCGCCACGCAGATCTCGCGCGGCCTGGTATATGACAGCGAGCGCATGCGATCGGCCCTCGACGCGGGCCATCTGACCGCTACCGACCTGGCCGACTTGCTGGTCGAGCGCGGGACCCCGTTTCGCGAGGCGCACGCCGCCGTGGGAGCGGCCGTCCGCGAGGCCGAGATCCGTGGCTGCCAGCTCTGGGAGCTCGACCCCGAGGACCTCTCCGGAACGGGTGCGGCCCTCGACGCCGAGCTGCTCGACGAGATCCGGCCCGACTCGGCCGGCGCGGCTCGGCTCTCCCAGGGCGGCCCATCACCGGAGCGCGTCGGCGAGCAGCTCGAACAGGCCGCGCAGGCCCTCGAGCGCCTGACTCACTGGGTCGAAGAGGTCCCCTCTCCACCGATCTACCGATCCCACCTCGAGGGTCGGCTGCTCGAGGAGGAGATGGCGTGAGCCCCGGAACGCGCCGGGAGAGGGAGTCGGTGATTCTTCGGATCCTGTCCGAGCGCGATATCCACACACAGAGCGAGCTCGTGGCCGAGCTGGATGCCCGCGGCTTCGTCGTCACGCAGGCTACGGTGTCCCGGGACATAGGGAGACTGGGAGTCGTCAAGTTGCCCTCTCCGGACGGCACGCCACGCTACATATCCCCCGACGAGGCGCTCGTCTCCCGAGACGGTTCAGGCGATGGCGGGCGGGCGCTTGAACAGCTCGCGGCCGCCGTGCGCGACTCCGTGCTGGAGGTCGCCTCGGGCGAGGTGCTGCTGGCCGTACGCACACCTCCGGGCCTGGCCAACGCGGTGGCCGTCACGCTGGATCGGGCGCGCATCCCGGAGGTCGTGGCCACGCTCGCGGGCGATGATACGATCTTCGTCCTGTCGCGAAGCGCGGCAGAGCGGCGGAAGGTCCGCCGTCTCCTGGAGGAATTCTTGTAGCTTTTCGTCGCGCCGGCCGTTCGTCGATCACACACCCCTGTGCCGGTGCCGGGGCTCGCCCTCGCCCGCTCGACTGCCTCGCCCTGCTGCTCCCAACCGAGCCCGCCGCTCCTCGGTCGGACAAAGCGGAAGCCGTTTCCGGACCTATACGTGACGTCGCTTTCGGCGTTACCCGACCTCCCTACCCTACTCCTGACCGCCGGCCATCGAGCTGGACGAGAGTGGGACGTATATGGGAAATCGTGCTGGCGGAGGAGGATTCACCGATGAAGGCCCGACCCTACTCGAGCGCCGCAAACGAGGCGTTCAAGCAGAGCTATCCAAGAACTTCAGCCGTCGCGCTCATGACAGCGGTGCTGCTCCACTTCGGCTTCATGGCGCTCTTTCCATCACTGCGAGCCGCGGACCTCAAGATGGACTCGGGGGCACTCGAGAGCATCGAGCTGCCTCCCGAGGTACGCATCCCACCGCCACCCGAGCAGATTTCGCGACCGGCCACGCCCCGCGTGGCCGCAGCCGAGATTGCGGAGGACGTGACGATCGCAGCGACCACCTTCGAGAGCAATCCGGCCGAGAGGCTTCCTCCCCCACCCAAAGGGGCTGGTGATCTCTCGAACCGGCCGACG